>JAPLJX010000279.1 GCA_026388375.1 Deltaproteobacteria bacterium | reverse complement strand
ACGCTGGACGCCTTAAACTTTGAGTTGCAGGTTGGGGGGAAGCGCATTACCACAGAACCAGTCCAGTTACGGACCGAAAGAAATGCCGAAGAATTCACCAATATTATCCAGATTGGCTCTCCAGCGCAAGCTGCTCTCAATGCTGGACAGCTTTTTGATGGTATATTGATCGATATTGATACGATATCACGGACAATGCCCAGCGATTTCTTGCTCGATCCAAAAGATTTACTAGACCGCGCACACGCGATAAGCAAGGCTATGTTTTTCAACCTGCTTAAACCTGAAACAATAAAACGACTTGAACCGGAGTATTGATATGGATTGCGCTGTTTTAACAGATCTAAATACCTTAAAAGGGACATATAGTGGCCTTGGTAAAACTCGGCAGACAAAATACGAAGTAAGAATAACTTCACAGGTCACTTGCCAGACATTAGCCGCAACAATGTGGGAAACTCAGAAGACCAAGGAGTTTAAGCCAAAGACAGAATTTGTTAAAAAACTTCTTGCCCTCCGCGAACAGGCCATACTAAATGGGATGAAGCTCCTGACTGTCGATGAGATATTGGTAGAAAAACAGGCTCTTCGGGGCGAAATTAATTAATGTCTATTCGGACCGTCATTGATTCCTGCGTGTTACGAGCTGCTTTTGAAGGGGAAGAAGGTGAAGCCAACAAAAAAGCTCTGGCAGTTCTCGATGATACGAATCGCGAGTTTATTGCTGTAGACTTCGTTGCATTAGAGACAATTCCCATACCAACTTTCAATAAAAGATATGATCAAGTTCTTCTCTTTCAATCGTTCTTCGATGACGCCCCACTCCGGGCAGAAGTGTCATCGGATATAACAACTCTTGCTATACGCTTGGCCTCTGAGCATGGCATTGGGCCAATAGATGCCCTCATCGCGAGTTCAGCCATTATTGGTGGTGCTGATGAACTGATTACCATGGAAAAACCTACAAAACCCCTGTTTAAGGTTAAAGCGGTGAAAGTCATTTCGCTGCAATCACCGACACCATAACATTCTCTACAAGCTCATTGCTTCAGGTATGTGATCTCGGCCCCCCGCATCATCCGGGCTTCCTGGACGCCGGCTTCGAGGGAGAACGCTCCGCTTTCAAACTTCTGGAACATGTCGAGACCGCGATCCAGGGAGATCCTCCAGCCTGTGTCGGTTTCCACACTGCGGGCATGAAAGCTTGGACTGTGGCTCAACTCCCAAGAAAAACTCACCCGAGACCCGGTGAATGATTCCGCGATCTGGCTGAGAAACTCCTCTTGCTTTTCACATGTGCCGGGATCGGACTGCGTTACCAGATGAACTTCCACCTCATCCCCCTCCGGTACCTGCTCGTGGACCATTTGCAGAAATTCCATCAGGTTGCGGACCTGAAAGAAAAGTCTGATGTAAGGATCTTGGACGATGATTCTTCGCGCCCCCTGTAAGTGGTTGGCAAAGATACGGCGATAACTCCAGCCACGGGCATTTTCGGGAATGGTCAAGTGACCCTGGAGAGGCATTGACGCTTGGCCAACACCCGATGACACGTCGTCGGAGGGATTGGGTTTTGCTGAGTCAGTTGCAGAGGGGTCTTCTGTCCCGGCTGTTTGTTCAGTGCCCTCTTTTTCTTCTTCCGATGCCTCTCTGGTTGGTCTCCGAAAAAAGGCGGGGTACTGAACCTCTTCCGGCGTCAGGACCGTCAGCAGCTTTCCGTCTGATATACGGCGATAAATGAAATCATGCGGTGCGAACGTGTCGTCGATGCGCAGGATGTGCTCTCGCACCCGCCGCCGCTCCTCCATCGCGAACCGCAGCAGTTCCTCGCACTCCGCCTCGTTGCAAGTACCGTCGGGGTAGATAAGTTTCATCAGACCCGAGAAGGTTTTTTCGATACCCGTCTCGTCGCGGGTGGACAATTCCGAAGCGATTTCCATGTGTGCCTTGTAGTTCCCTGTAAAATCTTCGTTGCGCATGTGCTTGAGGATTTCAGCGAGGTAATCCACAATGAACCCGTAACCCGAAGAAAAGAGTTCGCTGCTGATGATGGGGGATTCCCAACCGGGGCTGTAAGCATGGATGCGATCCAGGAAGGCAGAGTCGATATATTCCTCTGGAAGTGGTTCAAAGAAATGGGAATGCTTGAGCATGTAGGGGACGGATTTCTTTGTGTTGCCCATGAAAACCATCGATGCCTCGGCGCTCAACTGTTCGATACC
>JAPLJX010000443.1 GCA_026388375.1 Deltaproteobacteria bacterium | reverse complement strand
CCATCTGGTAGCCGTCGATACAGGTTACAACGGACGCGCTCTCGCCCGGAACGTTGAGCAGGATCGAGGTCGTCGATCCGCCGTACATGGCGCCGTAGTAGATCGCGCACATCATGATCATGGCGGGCGTCGCGTTCATGCCGAAGGTGAGCGGAATAAGCATGGCGATCGTCGCCGAAGGACCAAGCCCGGGAAGGATCCCCACAATGGTGCCGAAGAAGCAGCCGATTACGGCCATCCAGAGATTAAACGGGGTGAGTACCGTCGCGAAACCTTGCATCAAACTATTGAGGATATCCATTTTTTTCTCCTTCAAATTCCCAGCAGACCCCTGGGAAGATCAAGCTCCAACCAGTATCGGAAAATAAGAAAGATGGCGGCGCTGAACATGACGCCGTAAAAGATGCTTTTGAGGACGCTGTCGCCTTCCAAGACAAAAAGAATGGCGGATACGAAAAAAAATACGGTCACGATGAAGCCGAGGCTGCTCATGACCAGCGCAAAACCCGCCATGATCAGCATGATGAGGCCGAGCCGCCCCAGCGATCCCCATCCGGGCAGGCGCGGTTTGCTATCCTCCGCATCATATTTCTCCCTGAGGGAGGCGATGAATTTAAATAGGGAGAATGCGGCGAGAACGATTCCCAGCCAGAACGGGAAAAAACCGGGACCTATCCCGAATTTGGAAGCATATGCAAATTTTTGCGATTCGAGTATGAGCCAGAGGCTGAGGCCCATACCGATTACCGAAAAAGTTATGTCTCCTTTTTTCATACACTCGTCCTCCTGACCGGGGGTGTTCGTCCGGAAACGTTTGAAAAGGCATCTGCATCATGATGTCTCCGCGCCATTGCGGGCGAAGCAATCCCGACAGCAGGATTGCTTCGCCCGCAATGACAGGAAGCGGATATTGAAGCTCTCCGCGGCAAACTGCGGAGAGCTTCAATCCTCAAGGAACAGACCATCACGTTTTCGCCCGCTTACCCCGCGCGAAATGCGCTCGCTGCCGGATGCAAAGTTCTCTTGAATATGCCTTTGCGGTTATTTCTTCTTATAGACGCCGAGTTCATCGACATCCACTTTCAGCACTTTCAGGTAATCGTTGACAAACGCCTTGACTTCCTCATGCCTCATAAAGGAATCGACCGCATAGGAGGTTTTCAGCATATCCTGATACGCCTTGGTTTTGGACAGTTTGAAAAAGGCATCTTCCCAGAATTTCAGCGCGTAATCGGGGAAATTCTTCGGCGCCCAGAAGCCTCTCGGCTGTACATATACGGCATTAATCCCCTGCTCCTTCATCGTCAGCACATTCGGCATGGCGGGGATCCTCTGCGGGGACATGACGCCGAGCGGCTTGATTGTCTTTGCTTCAATCTGCCCCATTTGTTCATTCACGTTTCCAAACCCCAAATCGACATGCCCGCCCAGAATGGCTACGGAAGCGCCGCCGCCGCCGCCAAATCCGACCATGTTCAACTGCGCACCCGAGGCCTTTGCCACCCGGTGGGCGCTGACATGCTCTGACCCCCCTACGGTGCCAATGGCAACGGAGACCTTGTCGGGGTTTTTCTTTGCATATTCAATGACGCTTTTCATGTCGTTGTAAGGCGATTCAGCGCGGGTAAAGGCGAGGTTCGGATCCATGCACATCAGGGTGAGGAAGGTAAGATCCTCCAGTTTGAGTTTACTGGAGCCGCGCAAAAGGGCGGAAAGCGGACCGGTGGTGAACTGCATGACCACATTCGGATCACCCGCTTTATCAAACATATAGTTGAGAGAAGTCGTACCGGCGCCGCCATCCCGGTTGACCACCTGAATCTTCTGTTTTACAATGCCCTCCTTCTCAAGGATGCTGGCCGTGGCCCGGCTGAACAGGTCGCTTCCCCCGCCTGCCGGGGAATGGACGACAAATTCGATAGTCTTGTCCAGGTATGCCGCCTTTGCATCGACCGCAACCATCGCTGCCATCAAACAAAACCCTACTGCCAACGAACAGATAAACAGTTTCCTTCCCATGATCTTTCCTCCTTTAGACATGAATGTTCACTGACTACACCACCCATCCTCTTACTCCGGTATT
>JAPLJX010000021.1 GCA_026388375.1 Deltaproteobacteria bacterium | reverse complement strand
CCCCCCAGCGAAATCCAGGACGCCCAGCGCCTTCAGCCATCCTCCCTGCCCCCACACCCAGTGGCACAGGGGATCGTAAACCAGCGTGGCCCAGAGCAGGCTGAACAGCAGAAAGCTTTTGAATTTAACACGTTCGACGAAGGCGCCGGTGATCAGCGCCGGGGTGATGACCGCAAACATCATCTGAAAGGCAGCGAAAAGTCCATGCGGAATAGTCTTGCTGTAGTCCGGATTGGGTAGCGCGCCGACACCGTTGAAGCCCAGGAAATTCAACCCGCCAATGATTCCCTGGATGTCCTCGCCGAAGGCGAGAGAATAGCCGTAGAGTAGCCACTGCACCCCGATCAGGGCCATAAAGGTATAACTCAGGGTCAACGTGGAAAGGACGTTTTTCCGGCGGACCATCCCCCCGTAAAACAGCGCGAGGGCCGGTGTCATCAACAGAACCAGTGAACAACAGACCAGCACCCAGGCGGTGTCGCCTGCATTGATTGGATTCAGCATTCTTCCTCCCCCATCAGAAGAGCCCCTCTTCCCTGATGCCGTAGCGCTCCTCCATCAAGCGGGCCGATTCGAGATCCCTAAATTGATCATACGGCTGCGGGACAGATTGCTTTCCCGGACCCGAAACCTCTCTAACAGGTTGTGCGTGGTATCTGTCGGTGGCACGGGCGGCGATATTGATCGCTTCGCTTCCTAAGATCATCCGTTGCGAAATCATCTTCATGGCCTGGACCTCCATCAACCGTTTGGCTTAAAACGATCCTCAAAAGAATCGACTTTTTATTACGTACCGCAAGAACGGTGCCATCCGGCCATGATGGAACGATTGAGGCAAATTGCTGTAGTTATTATGGTTGTGGTGTGTCGAATCGGGCGGGACTTTTCAAGAAAACGCACAATATTGTACCGGCTTTCAAAAGTGGTACAAAAGCGTCCGGACACCCTGGCGCAACGGAGAAATTATTGATTCTGAATGATGTGCCACGTATGACATTTTAGGTGTTAGCGGTAACCGAGTCAAGACACAGGAATGCTCCTGCGGGCTGCATGCAGGCGGGTGGCCTTCCCGCATCCGCCCGCTGCCCATTGCTCTCTTGTCATCCCCTGGGAATTGTGTCAGGATGCCCATCCGGGGGGAAGTGCATGGGTGCGTTTCATCTGATCAGCGATTATCAGCCGCGGGGCGATCAGCCTCAGGCCATCGAGAGCCTTGTTGCGGGTTTGAAGGGGGGGCACGGACAGCAGGTCCTCCTTGGGGTAACCGGTTCCGGGAAGACCTTCACGATGGCGAACGTGATCGCCGCCGTGGACCGACCCGCCCTCGTCATCGCCCACAACAAGACCCTCGCCGCGCAGCTCTATGGGGAGTTCAAGGCCCTCTTTCCGGAAAACGCCGTCGCCTACTTCGTCAGTTATTACGACTACTACCAGCCCGAGGCCTACATCCCCAGCACCGACACCTACATCGAGAAGGACTCCGCGATCAACGAGGAGATCGACAAGCTCCGCCATGCGGCAACCCACTTTCTGCTGGAACGGCGGGACGTCATCATCGTGGCCAGCGTCTCCTGCATCTACGGCCTGGGTTCGCCCGAGGCCTACCAGGGGATGCTGCTGCTGCTGGAAGTGGGGATGGAGGTCCAGCGGGACGCGATGCTTGCTCGTCTTGTCGAGATCCAGTACGATCGGAATGACATCGACTTTCACCGCGGGACCTTCCGCGTCCGGGGCGACGTCGTCGAGATCTTCCCCCCCTACGAAGAAGAGAAGGCGATCCGCGTGGAGTTCTTCGGCGACACGGTGGAGGCGATCTCCATCGTCGATCCGCTCCGGGGGAAAAAACTGGAAACGCTCCGGCGGACGGCGGTCTACCCCGGCAGGCACTTTGTGACGACGCAGGAGAATCTCAAGCGGGCGATCCGTGCGATCCGGGAGGAACTGGGCGAGAGGCTCCGGGAGCTGAATGCGGAAAACAAGCTCCTCGAAGCGCAGCGGCTGGAGCAGCGGACCCATTTCGATATCGAGATGATGGAGGAGATGGGCTACTGCTCGGGCATCGAGAACTACTCCCGCCATCTGACCGGCCGGAAGCCGGGCCAGCCGCCCCCGACATTGATGGAATACTTTCCGAAGGACGCCCTCATCTTCATCGACGAGAGCCACGCGACGATCCCCCAGCTCAACGGAATGTACCGGGGCGACCGGGCGCGGAAAGAGACCCTCGTCAACTACGGCTTCCGCCTCCCGTCCGCCCTCGACAATCGGCCGCTCCGCTTCGAAGAGTTCGACGCCTTCCCGAACCAGCGGATCTGCGTCTCGGCGACGCCGGCAGCCTACGAGATGGAAAAGGCCGGTGGGCGGGTGGTGGAGCAGATCATCCGGCCGACGGGCTTGATGGACCCGGAGATCATCGTGAAACCGGTGACACACCAGGTGGACGACCTGCTGGCGGAGATCCGGGAGCGGGCCGAACGGGGCGAGCGTGACCTCGTGACGACCCTCACGAAACGGATGGCGGAGAACCTGACCTCTTACTACGAAGAGTTGGGCGTTCGGGTGAAGTACCTCCATTCGGACATCCACACGCTGGAACGGGTGGAGATTATCCGCGATCTCCGGATGGGCGAGTTCGACTGCCTCATCGGCGTGAACCTCCTACGCGAAGGGCTCGACATTCCGGAGGTCTCCCTCGTAGCGATCCTCGATGCCGACAAGGAAGGTTTCCTCCGCTCCGCGCGTTCGCTGATCCAGACGAGCGGCCGCGCGGCCCGGAACGTGGCGGGGCAGGTGATCATGTACGCCGATACGATCACCGCCGCGATCCGGACCTGTCTCGACGAGACCCGGCGGCGCCGGATTCTGCAGGCGAGTTTCAACGAGGAGCATGGGATCACGCCGGAGAGCATCAAAACGGAGATCCGGCAAATCCTCGGCTCCGTCTATGAGGCCGATTACGTGACCGTGCCTGTGGGGGTTTCGGAAGAGGCGGCGTCCTACGACTCCGAGAAAGAGCTTCCCGTCGTGATCCGGGGGCTCAGGGAGGAGATGAAGCAGGCGGCGAAGGCGCTGGAATTTGAAAAGGCGGCCCTCCTCCGGGACCGGATCCACGATTTGACAAAGCTGATGATCGAGATGGGGGGCGAGGGGTAACCGGGTCGGTGGGGTGATTTCATCGCGGGATCGCCGGATGAAAACAGACTTGATGTGGGTCCGAAAAACGATACAGATATACTTTTAGAGTGGTTATATGATCATGTGCAGATAGTGAGGGTGGTTGATACAGTGAGGAGGACAGGCATGCCTATTGCGGAATTTAGTGATTTTTGCTGGAATGAGATTCTGGACTCCATACATAACGGAGTCGTTGTGGTGAATCGCCAGGGAATAATTGTTGTGATTAACAAGGCTGCTGCGGAACTGGTAAATTATTCCCAGGCAGAGGCCTTGGGAACCAGGGTTGATGTCGTCATCCCCAATACAAAGCTGCTGGACATCATGGATACCGGGCAGGCGGAATATAACTGCCACCTTGAAATTGCCAACCGGGTCGTTATTTCTAACAGAAGCCCCATCAGAAAAGGAAATGCCATTATCGGCGCAGTGGGAATATTTCAGGACGTCTTCGATTTTGAAGCAATATCTCAACAACTTGATATAGTGAAAGAAATAAATAAAGAGTTGGATGCCATCATAGAATCCGTTGACGATGGAATCGTGGTCGCCAACCGTAATGGTTTTATTCTAAGGGCCAATCATGCTTACCAGCAGATGACGGGGATAACGGCCGAAGAGTTTGTGGGGAAGCATGTCCGAGAGTTGGTTAAACAAGGTTATATAGGAAGATCGGTCACAGAAATGGTCGTTGAACGAAACTCCCACGTGACGATTGTCGATATTCGTAACAATAAAGAGTTATTATTGTCCGGCAACCCTGTTTATAACGATAAGGGCGAATTAGTCAGGGTGGTTACTGCCATCAGGGATGTCACTCAACTAAATTCTCTCAAGGAGCAATTGGCTGAAACCGAGGAGATTAAGAATCGTTACTACATGGAACTGGAGCATTTTCGTTCTCAACAACCCTTTAGAAAAATAATTACCAATAATCCGGAAATGAGGCAGAAACTGGATCTGGCCTTTCATGTAGCCCGTGTGGATTCAACGGTCTTAATTTTGGGTGAATCCGGCGTCGGAAAAGAGCTGATCGCCCAACTTATTCATCGATCCAGCAAGCGTTCCAAACAGCCTTTTATAAAAATAAACTGTGGGGCAATCCCTGCTAACTTACTCGAATCTGAATTTTTCGGGTACGAACCGGGGGCATTTACCGGCGCCCTGAAAGAAGGAAAATCAGGCTTGTTTGAACTTGCCCAAGGGGGCACCCTGTTTCTTGATGAAATAGGTGAAATACCCCTTGACTTGCAGGTGAAAATTCTCCGGACGCTTCAAGACAAAGAAATAACCAGGGTCGGAGGTAAGAAGAGTATCAGCTTGGACGTTAGAATCGTTGCGGCCACAAACAGGGATCTTAAGAAAATGATGGATGAAAACACCTTCCGGGAAGACCTATACTACCGCCTCAACGTCGTTCCGATTGTTCTGCCCCCGCTGAGAAACCGCAAAGAGGATATTTTACCGCTCATAAATGACTTCCTGGCCAAGTATAAATTACAATACGGCTACCAGAAATGGATTCATCCGGACGTTATGGAGCGACTGTTAAACTATGATTGGCCCGGAAACATTCGTGAACTGGAAAATACCATCGAACGATTGGTTGTTACCAGTCGCGAGGAGTGCATTTTACCGGAGAATCTTGCAGGGATCCCGGCAGCAACAGCAGACCCTGGTAAGCAACCCAAAACTTCCTTGAAAAGAACGTTAGAGTCGGAGGAAAAGCAAATAATTACTGAAGTATACCGTAATGTTAAGAGTACCCGCAAGGCAGCTGCTGTCCTGGGAATCAGCCAGTCCAGCCTGGTAAAAAAATTAAACAAATACGGCATCCACAATAAGCCTCTTGTATAATACAGGCATCGGCTTCTGGTGATCAAATTAATAATCGTGCGATCAGAATTTTAATCGTCCTGTAATTATTATATAAAAACTGATGATTAGCATGATAACCTCACCAGATAAAGATGACCGTTGATCAAGAAAAGAATCACAGGAAGAATTTAAATCCGGTAAATTCAGGCTTTTCCGGCTGGCATCAAAATTGCTTTTTAAATGGTTTCGCGGTATTCTCCTGGATCTTTTGGATTTTACCGATCATCTGCATGATTTAAAAGGGCTTTACTCCTTTGCGTATACACAACGGACTTCCCGCGTGTCTGACGAACAGGTCGCCCAGGCAGTTGGTTTAGGGAGGTATTCCATGGTAATTCAATTAATTAAGGAGGAAACAAGTTATGAAGACAAGGCGTGAGTTTGTAAAGCTGGTGGGGGGGGCCGCCATTGGAACGGCTGCCGTGCTCGCGGCGGGTCCGGTGGGCAAAGCGATTGCAGCGCCGGCCAAGGGGGTACCGTCGAATCCCGTTAAGATCGGGGTTATCCCGATTCTGACCGGAATTGCCGGCGTACCGGGCATGGCCGGTCTGCGCGGAACACAGATCTGGGCGGAAAAGGTCAATGCCGAAGGAGGCATCCTCGGGAGACAAGTGCAACTCTTCCAGGAAGAGGAGACCAATCCCAAGGACACGGTCGAGAAATTCCGGAAACTGACCCTCCAGAATAAGGTCGATGTGATTTCGGGCGGTATTTCAACGGCGGTCGGCCTCGCCATCGGCACCGTCGCCGAGGAGTTGGGTCAGCTCTGGCTCTCCTGGGATGGAACCACCCAGAAGGGCGTCGAGGAAACTATGCCGAAGCCGAAATACTCCTTCCGCAGTACGGACAACGAGGCTGAGGCGATCGGCGGGGCGATGATGATCGCGAAGTATTTCCCGAATATCAAGACCATTGCAGGCATCAACAACGACTACTCCTACGGCCGTGACAACTGGGATACCATCAAGGCCGTTCTCAACCATTACAATCCCAACATCAAATTCGTGCTCGATCTCTGGCCGAAACTCGGCGAGACCGAATTCACGTCGCACATCGCGGCGATCAAACGAGCCGCTCCGGATCTGCTCTTCAGCAGTTTCTGGTCCGGCGATACGACGATCTTCCTGAAGCAGGCCGCAGGCGTGGGGCTTTTCAAGGAGATGAAGGGCTGCTTCTGTACAGGCGGCGGCGTCCATACGACCCTGAAGAAGGAATTCACCCCCGAAGGGCTGATCCTCGGGTACAACAACCTCTACTTCAAATGGACCGAGACTTGGCCGATGCTCAAGTGGTTTGTCAACACCTATCAGGCAAAATTCAAGGAATACCCCGTCTATGAGGCGGATCATGCCTATTTTGTTCTTGAGGCCTACAAGACGGCGGTCGAGAAGTGCTATGCCATCACCAAGACCTGGCCGACCAAGGAACAGATTGCGGCCATCCTGCCGGAGATCGAGGTGGCCTGTCCCTCCGGTTACCGCGGCTACACGGAAGACAACCGCATGCGGTGCACCTTCTACCAGGGGATCACGACTCACAAGAACCCGTACGACTTCGTGACGATCGATCCGGTCGAGTCACTGCCCTCCGAGCGGATCATGAAACCGGCGGATACGAAACTGTTTGACTGGATCAAGGGCTGGAAGTCATAAAAAGATCTTGTTGAATGGGT
>JAPLJX010000335.1 GCA_026388375.1 Deltaproteobacteria bacterium | reverse complement strand
CCGTGCCACCGCTTAGCAAATCGGGAGGACGACTTCAAGGGAAACTTGCGGCCGCAGGCCAGATTACTGAAGCGCCCTGTCTGACGGGAGCGTATAAAATTTCAGATATTCGGTCACTTAGAAAGCAAATGGCTTGACAAAACCCCTTTTGGGGCGTATGTGTGTCTCCAAATCGTGCAGGAAAGCGTTGCATCCCTCCCGGCCAGGGTGTCTCACCCAGGGCCGCTTACGGAAGATCAGCCCCCTGTCCATCGAAAGAGAGGAATCATGCAAGAGGATCGTATCGAGAACGGCCCCGCGGCCGATGTGGAACCACAGCCGGTGACAGCGGAGAGCCACCCGCAGCAGACGAATGCAGAAAGGGTCGTCGAACCGGAGAACGCGCTGCCGGAAATAACCCTCGATGAACTTCCCGAACTGCCCCGCGCGGCGTGCGCCAAGGCGGGTTGGGCGAAACTGCTGCCGGTTCAGGCCCGGGCGATCCCCTATATTCTCGCCGGGCGGAACCTGATGGTGCAATCGCAGACGGGAAGCGGCAAGACGGGGGCCTTCCTTCTGCCGATCCTGGAGCGGATCGATTTGGCGAAGAAAGGCTGTCAGGCCCTGGTCCTCGTCCCCACCCGGGAGCTTGCCGCTCAGGTCTCCCGCGAGGCGGAGCTCCTGGGCGGCGAACTCGGGCTGCGGACCGCCGTCGTCTACGGCGGCGTGAAATACGGCCCGCAGTTGGACGCCTTCCGCGGGGGGGCGCAACTGGTCGTGGGGACGCCGGGGCGCATCCTCGACCATCTTCTGAAGGGAACCCTGATCCTCGATGATCTGAAAATATTCGTCTTTGACGAGGCGGACCGGATGCTCTCGATGGGGTTCTACCCCGATATGAAGCGGGTCCAGCAATTCCTGCCCCAGAGGCCGATCAACGGCTACATGTTCTCCGCGACCATTCCCTCCTTCGTGATCCGCCTCGCCGCGGAGTTCATCCGCCATCCCGAGTTCCTCAGCCTGAGCCGGGACCACATCCATGTGTCCGAAACGGATCACATCTACTACGTCGTTCCGGGGATGCAGCGGGAGCGCTCGCTCGTCCGGATCATCGAGATGGAGAACCCCCTTTCGGCGATCATCTTCTGCAACATGCGTTCGACGGTGCACTTCGTCTCGGTTGTCCTCAAGCGGTTCGGCTACGACGCCGACGAGCTCAGCTCCGATCTCGCCCAGGGGGCCCGCGAGAAGGTCATGGCGCGGGTGCGCAAGGGGACGCTCCGCTTCCTCGTGGCGACCGACGTGGCGGCCCGGGGGATCGACATCCCCGATCTGTCGCACGTGATCCAGTACGAGCCGCCGGAGGATCCGGAGCTCTACATCCACCGCGCGGGGCGTACGGGGCGCGTCGGGGCGAGCGGCACGGCCATCACGCTTGTGGCCGGCATGGAACAGTTCGCCCTCAAATCGATTGCCCGGAGTTTCAACATCACGGATCTGCATGAAAGAACGGTTCCCACGGACGAGGACGTCGAGGGGATCGTTGCGCAGCGGGTGGTCGCCTCCCTGGAGGCCGAACTCCGGTCGCGCGACAGCCTCGAGAAGGAACGGATGCGGCGCTTTATCCCGCTGGGCCGGAGTCTCACCGAGGCGGAGGAGGAGTCGCCGCTGATCGCGATGCTGCTGGATGATTACTATCAGCGTACCCTTCAGGCCGCGCCGCAGTCGCCCTCGGGGGAACCCGCGGAGGAAGAGCCCGCAGCGCTCACAGTCGAGCCGGCACCCGCCGGCAGTTCTCTCCCCGGAGGTCAGAAGAAACACCCTCGGCGGCGGACGGGTCGTGATCGCGGACGCGAACGAACGGGGCATCCGGCGTAATTTCTTTTTGAAACAACCCCTGTTTGTGCTGTTTCGTTCCGCCCAAGCGGGCGAACCGTCAGCAGGGGGTATCTCACACTTTTTTTGGCCCCAGGGGCGCTTTGAATGAGAAGGATTGGAAGACAAGAACATGCGTAAAACGAATATCCGCAATATTGCTATCATTTCTCACGTGGACCACGGCAAGACGACCCTCGTGGACGGGATGCTCCGGCAGACCGGAACCTTCAACGACCACCAGGTCATTGAGGATCGCGTGATGGATTCGCTCGATCTCGAGAAGGAGCGGGGCATCACGATCATGGCCAAGAACACGGCCATCCGATACGGGGAGGTGAAGATCAATATCGTCGACACCCCGGGCCATGCCGATTTCGGCGGGGAGGTCGAGCGGAGCCTGAACATGGTGGACGGGGTGATGCTGCTGGTCGACGCGAGCGAAGGCCCGTTGCCGCAAACGCGTTTCGTGCTGAAGAAGGCCCTCGCCAGGCGGATCCCCGTCGTCCTCATCATCAACAAGATCGACCGCCCCGATGCCCGGATCGAGGAGGTGATCAACGAGGTGTACGACCTCTTCATCGACCTCGATGCAACGGAGGAGCAGATCGAGTTTCCCATCCTCTACACGAACGCCAAGCGCGGCATCGCCCACCGGAAGCCCGAGGATGATTCGACGGATCTCAAACCGCTGTTCGATACCATTCTCACGGCGATCCCCGGACCGGAGGGGGACGACGGGGCCGTGCCGCAATACCTCGTCACAAACCTCGACTACGATTCCTATGTCGGCCAGATCGCCATCGGCCGCCTGATGAACGGCGTCCTGGAGATGCGCCAGACCTACAGCCTCTGCGGCGAAAAGGCGATCACCCCGGGGATCAAGTTCTCCGCCCTCTACACCTTCGTGGGACTGAAAAAGGTTCTGGTGGAGCGGGTCGAGGCGGGCGACATCGTCGCCTTTTCCGGCGTGGAGAACCTCCAGATCGGCGATACCGTCTCCTCGCTGGAGAATCCACAGCCGCTGCCGCGGATCCGCGTGGACGAGCCGACCGTTTCGATGCTCTTTTTCGTGAATAACGGCCCGATGGCCGGCCGGGAGGGCAAGTTTCTCACATCCCGCCATATCCGGGACCGGCTGGAGAAGGAGATCCTCCGGAACGTGTCGCTCCGGGTGAAGCCGACGGAACGGGCCGACGCCTTCGAGGTGTGCGGTCGCGGGGAGCTGCAGATGGCGATCCTGATCGAGACGATGCGCCGGGAGGGGTACGAATTCATGGTCTCCAAGCCCCACGTGATCACGCGGCTTGAGAGTGAGAAGGTGTTCGAACCGGTCGAGCGTCTCTTCATCGACGTCCCCGAAGAGTTCATCGGGATTCTCACCGAGAAGCTCGCGGCGCGGAAGGGGCGGCTGGTCAACCTGGTGAACAAGGGGAGCGGCCGGGTGAACCTGGAGTTCATCATCCCAGCGCGTGGCCTGATCGGCTTTAGGACCCACTTCCTGACGGACACGAAGGGGTCCGGGGTGATGAATACCCTCTTCGAGGGATACGAGCCCTGGGCGGGCGCGATCCCGCAGCGGATGACGGGGGCGCTCGTGGCCGACCGGCCGGGGAGGACGACCGCCTACGCTTGCCATGCGATGGCCGACCGCGGGGAACTGCTGATTTCGCCGGGGACGGAGGTGTACGGCGGGATGGTCGTCGGGGAGCGGAACCGCACGATTGACATGAACGTGAACATCGTCAAAGAGAAGAAGCTCACGAACATGCGAAGCTCCACCTCGGACCAGACGGTGATCCTCCGGCCCGCGCGCCCGATGTCGCTGGACCAGTGCATCGAGTTCATCGCCGAGGACGAACTGGTCGAGGTGACCCCGGGCAGCATCCGCCTCCGAAAGCGGGATCTCGACCCCCAGGTCCGGATGGCCCACTACCGCGAGGAGAAGTGGTCCGCATGATGGAGGCCCTTGGGCGCTTCTCGGAAGTGTAGAATTAATCCAATGCTTCTTTTCCTTTCGGGGTTAACCAACAGGCGTCATAAGGATCGCCCGCCACGGTTCCTCCCAATCCGGTTTCGGCCAGGCCCTTGTGACAGAGAGTTGTCAGCACTGCCTTGCCCGCTTTGGTGGGGCAGACCATGTCAATCCATGTCGCACGCTTATAGGCGCCTCCTCTGTATTGATTGCTTGCGATCCGGCAGAGCATCTCTTTTTCTTCCGAGGTCAGT
>JAPLJX010000134.1 GCA_026388375.1 Deltaproteobacteria bacterium | reverse complement strand
GATGGTGGAGAAGGGCATCCCCGCCTATGAAACGGCGGAGGCCGCCATCCGCGCCCATATTTATATGACCCAATACGAGCGAAACCTCGAACTTCTGCAAGAGACGCCGGCGGAACTTCCGCTGGACGAAGCCCCGCCGAAAAACCATCTCAAGGCCCTCATCCGGCGCGCCAACCGGGAGGCCTGTTCAATCCTCACGGAGGATGACTCGCGGAAGTTCCTCCGCAACTATGGCATACCCGTCATCCCTTCCCGGATGGCAATCACCCTCGAGGAAGCCCTGGCCGCCGCCTTTGATATGGGGTACCCCGTGGTCCTCAAGGTTGCCTCCCCCGACATCATTTTCCGCCAGGACGTGGGCGGCGTCATCACGGCCATCGATTGCGAGGCGGCGCTAAAGACCGCCTACCAACGCATCCTCGACGGGGTCCACCAGTTCGCCCCGCAGGCGAAGGTGCAGGGTATAACCGTTCAGAAGATGGTCGAGCACATCGATTACGAACTCATCCTGGGGGCGAAGAAGGATCGCCACTTCGGCGCCGTCATCCTTTTTGGCAGTGGAGGAATCGACGTGGAGCTGCTCAGGGACTTCTCTATCGGCCTGCCGCCCCTGAACCAGACCCTGGCCCGGCGGCTCATGGAGGAGACGGGCGTCTACCGCATGCTCCAGGGCTATCGGGGGAGACCTCCCGCCGATCTCCGCCAATTGGAGAAGATTCTGGTGGGCTTCTCCACGATGATCATCGATTTCCCCGAGATCCGGGAGGTGGACATCAACCCTCTCGCCATCTGCCAGGGGAAGGCGATCGCCCTGGACGCCCGGATCCTGCTGGATCCGAATGTCTCCGCCGAAAAGGCATCGGCCTACGCTCACCTGGTCATCACCCCCTATCCCACGCGGTACGTGACGCCCTGGCATCTGACCGACGGAATCGAGGTCATCCTCCGCCCCATCCGTCCCGAGGATGAGCCGCTGGAACATGAGCTGTTGACCACCGTGTCGGAGACGACCATCCGCTCCCGGTTCTACCAGAACTTCAAGCAGATCAGCCATGCCATGCACGTACGCTCCTGCCACATCGACTACGATCGGGATATGACCATCGTGGCTGAGACGCGGACGGATCAGAAAAAACGCATCGTCGGCATCGGAAGCCTCACCATCGACGCCAACGGCGCCGCCGGGGAATTTGCGGTAATCGTTCACGATGACTTTCAGGGACGGGGGCTGGCCTCCAAGCTCCTGGATGTGCTCATTGGGATTGCCGCGGAGCGCGGGCTGAAGGAATTCTACGGATTTCTTGAACCGACGAACGGCCGCATGACCGCGCTTTGCGAAAAGCTGGGGATGACCCGCAGCCGCGTCCCCGATGGTCTCGTGCGGGTCAGTCTACCTCTGGTCGGGTAATGGTCTGTATCCGTTACAGACCCTCACGCTAACAGAAATGTTCCCCGGCAGCGAAGAAGCGCCGGAACCCCTCCCACATTGGGAAAGACGTAGAAAGTCCCCTTCGGCTTCAGACAGCGGATCCCCGGAATGGCGTAGTATATACGGAATGGAATCCGGGTAATTTAACCTAGCGCTTAAAGGTCCAGGTGTGGTTACCGTAGCGTTCGGCTTCGATTCCAGAGATCTCTTGCCAAGCCTTCTCGTCAAGGGATAGAGGTTCCAGCTTGACTCCGAAGAACTTGGAGAAGCCCTGGGAGAACCGCGAGGCCGCCCAGTCGAAGGCTACGGGCCGACCGAGGGCCTCGGAAAGGGAGGTCATGCTGACCTCGGTGTCCTCCGCATCGAACCTGGCTACGGCCTTGAGGAGCGTCTCGTCCTTATCGAGGGGGACGGAGCCGTGCTGGATGAAAGAGGCACCGGTCCTCTTCTGGGCACTGCCGATGATCTTCCGGCCGCCGATCTCGACTTCGTCCCTTGCCGGGAAGGCGAAACACGGCATTGTCCCCCGGACGTAGGTGGGAGGAGAAACCGGGGCGAGACGCGCGGAGAGACCCATGAGAGCGAGACCCTTGATAAGGGCCAGAGAGATGAGCTGGTAGGAATCCTGGAGGGTGGGAGTGAACGTCTCCGTGTCGGACGAGGCGAGGGAATAGGTCAGTTCCCTGAGGTGCAGGACAACCTTTCCGCCAGTCATGCGCCGAACGATATCGATGCCGTTGCCGCGGCAGAAGTCGAGGTCTACCGCCCGGGCGGCTTCCTGCCCGTAGCTCAGGGAGGCCGCGGGCTTCTCCCATCGGTAGAAGCGGAGAAATGTCTGGTCCCCTTTCCGTGCGCGCGCGAATAAATATTCGTCCACTGCCATGTTCAGCGATCCCCGGAGCGCAGCTTTTTCGGTGATGAGCAACCAGGTTTTCATGTGACTGTCCATGATTCAGATCGCTGTGCATCAAGCTCTTCGGCATGGTAGGAGCTTCGCACGAAGGGGCCTGCGGCCACACGGTGGAAACCCATACCCAGGGCGGCTTCACGCCAGGCGTCGAACTCCGCAGGGGGAACGAAGCGGGCCACCGGCAGACAATCTTTCCGGGGCTGGAGGTACTGCCCAAGGGTGAGGATCCTACAGCCGGCGGCGAGGAGGTCCTTCAAGGCCGCTTCCAGCTCGTCAGGGCGCTCTCCCAGGCCGAGCATCAGCCCTGATTTTACGGTCACATCCGACGCACGGCGCCTGACCCGGCTGAGAAGTTCGAGGGAACGGGCGTAGACGGCCTCGGGCCTGACCTCCGGATAGAGGCGCTTCACCGTTTCCAGATTGTGGCTGAGAACGTCGGGACGGGCATCGAGAACGGTCCTCAGTGCGGTCTCATCCCCCCGGAAATCAGGG
>JAPLJX010000321.1 GCA_026388375.1 Deltaproteobacteria bacterium | reverse complement strand
CTGCCGGATCGATCCGTTCGGACGTGGGACGCAGAGCGGCATCTGCGGCCTGGATCGAGACGGGATGGTCGCCGCTTTTCTGCTTCGCCTGAGCCTCCAGGGCGCCCTGGAAACGATGGCCCTGCAGCCGGGTTTGGGCAACACCGAAATCGCCTGGCCTACGCCTCTCGCTTCCAAGGCGGCTGCGGTTCCGGGAGAGGCGGGCAGCCAACCCCTCTCGTTCGCGGAGATCCTCGAAAGCGTCCAGATGCTGGCCCGGCCTTCCGCCGCCCCCGAAACCCTGATCCGCCAGGCCATTCGCCTCGCGCTTCTCGGTGTCGGCCTGCGCGGGCAAGTAAAGCCCGAACCCGCCGTTAGAGGCATTCGCGTCGGATACGGCCTCCTCGCCGGTGAGGCGATCCGGATCGGCGTAACCGGACGAATCCCTCAGGCCACCGTCGAGACGCTCCTGAAGGAGACCGCAGGCCTGAAAAATCCCGAAGTCCATCTTCTTTCCCTCGGCGACTGGATCCCTGCCGGTGAGAATTTCCTTCCCATCGCCTGCACGTCCGGCGAGACGGAGACCGTTCTCAGCTCAGGAAAATTGAACCTCCTCATTGCCTGGGACGGGACCGACCCGGGCATCCTCACCCTCTGCGAAAAGATAAAACTTCCCATCATCTCCTCTGCGAATAACGCCGGGACAGCGGAAATCCTGAAGCGCGCCCTTGACGCCTTCGACCGCAGGATCCCGGGCGCCTTCACGCCCGACAAGGCCCTGATCGCCGAAGGGCGTGTAAACCTCGGGAACAAGGACGTTCTGTCTGCCCTGAAGAAGGGTGCATCCGCAAGGATTGCGCTGATCGGAGGCGCCGACACCCTCTTGCACTCCCTGGGACACCTTCCCACGGAACTGGCCAAGGCGCTCCGCGCCGAGGACCACGCCGTTGCCTCCTGGGGCGATGCGGCCCTCTGGATGATGAAGCAGGACATTCCCGTCGGCGTTCTGGACGCGCAGGAAGGTCCCCTAACCGCGGTTCGGGCGCTGACAGAAGCGGGGAGGCTGCCCTCTCTCAAGGGGATCTGTTTCACGGGTCTACGAAACAGCCGGGAATTCACCCTCGCGCTGGGGCTGGCCGCGCTCGGTCTCAAGGTCTTGATCGCCACACCCCTGCCCCTCTGGGGAAGCGAAAAGGTCCGCGCCCTGCTCCGCGAAAACCTGGCCGTCGCGGGCGGTATCCTGGCCCATTTCGACCATCCGGTCCGGCCGGACGAGATCCTGGACTGGTTTCTCCGGTCGTAAGATCCGGAAGGACCGAAGGAGGAACCATTTCATGACGTGCATCATTGTTGGCGGCGGCATCGCGGGTTTTCAGGCCGCCATGACCTGCCGGGCCGCCTGGCCCGACAAGGCCGTGACCCTGATCGACGCCGAAAAAGAAACCGGCTACTACCGGACCCTGCTGCCCCAATTCATGGTCGGGGCGCTCCCGGAGGAGAAGCTCTTCTTCCGGAAGGTGGAAAATGATCCGCTCCTGGCGGTCCGAACCGGCGTCCGCGTGAGATCCCTGGATCGTAAATCCCGCAGTCTGACCCTCGACAGCGGAGAGACGCTCTCCTACGACCGCCTGATCCTCGCCCACGGCGGAGAGTCTT
>JAPLJX010000165.1 GCA_026388375.1 Deltaproteobacteria bacterium | reverse complement strand
GTCAAATTCAGAATCATGGCTGTTACGCCTCCCGCAACCACCGCGACACCGGTAACGTTTGTCAAATCGGTCGGGGGAACGGCTCCACTGACCGGTTTTACCGGCGCACCAAGCTTTTTGGTAGCCTTTGCCGACGGCACTAAAACAACCAAAGACTTCAACAACACAGGCAGCACCCTTGCCGGCGGCCAGCCGACCAGCGTCTCGATCGCCAAATTGTGTGACACCAGCGTCAGCGCCACTGCCACAGTGGGCACCTCGGGCACCATGACCGGTCCCGATGCCAGCGGTTACTACACCGCCACACTGAACCAGGCCGCCACAACAACGCTCGGGGCATCGGTCTTCCCGGCCGGCGCCAAGATGCGCACCGTCGAACTCCAGGGTTATTTCACCCAGGTGAACCCGGCTCTGGCCCGTCACGCCGTCATGGTCACCAAGACCGTTACCGGTGATACAGCCCGGCGTTTGGTAGTGGACAGCGCCAAGTGCGCCCTGTGCCACGAATTTATTGAAGGGCACGGCGGCAACCGAAACTACAACGCTGACGGTTGCACCCTCTGCCACAATCCCAACCTCTCGAGCGGCGGCAGAACACTTGCCCTGACCACTCCCGAAGCGACGTTGAACATGAAGGATATGATCCACAGTATGCATGGGGCCGGCATGAGGGCGAACGACTACCAGTTCGGGATCGTCAGAGGCGCCGGAATGTTCAACTATAGCGACATAGTGTGGCCGGGTATTCTCCAGAACTGCGAGACCTGCCATAAGCCCGGCACCTATGGCGCCGTACCGGCGGGTGCTCTCGCGACCACCAATGTCACCACCAGCAATACGGGTGCGACCATCGCTGCGGCGACCAATGTCGTCACGAACGCAGCAGATACGCTTGCTAACGTACTTGCGGCGCGCGTAGCTGTACCCAATGCAACTGACCTGGTCATCACGCCCTATGCCGCGGCCTGTGTTTCCTGCCACGACAGCGATGCCTCCAAGGCCCACATGACGGCCAATGGCGGCGCGATCAACATGATGCGCGGCACCGTTATCGTGGCTGACGAGCAGTGCGTCATCTGCCATGGTGCGGGCAGGTCGGCGGACGCGGCCGCCGTTCATCTGAATTTGGTACCCGGTCATTGATCCATAAACCCTGCGGATGTCGGCAGTTAGCACCGACATCCGCATAACCATCCAGGCGGACCCTCCGGGGTCCGCCTTTTCATTTGCATGAATTCAATGGCGCTGCGCGATTACTGCCTGAACGGGAGTTTTGGATTGAAGTACAGCCGCGTGCCGCCCGTCATCCAAAAACAGGCCGCCGATTTCCGGAACATTTTCTATGATTGCCGACCGGAATCGGCTCCATCCGAAAGTCTTGGCCTTCTCCAACGCACGGCCATGGACCTGATCCCCTATTTAAGACCGCAGGAATTGGCCTCCGTGTGGGCAAAACTTGAATCGGGAAGCTGCGCCCGTTTGCTTTCATCAGAAGAGAAAAACTGGATCACATTGTTGAAGGCGGTGGGCGGCAGGGATGCCGGCGCCATGGTGAGCGGGGCAAAATCGATTCTTGAAAGCGGGAAACGCGTACAACCGGACGCCTTACGATTCCTGGTCGCTTCCGGAATGGTGGGTTCCCTGATGCCCGGAGGAGAGAATCTGCCGGGCTTATCCTCTCCTCCGGTTGCATGCTTTACGAGCCGTAGAGCGTCGGTACCTTGTTTAATTCAGTATCCCCGCTTGTGAATTCCCTGCCGTCGGGCGGGGGAAGCTGAAGCTATTTGGCAAGAAGGATCTCAACCTTTGCCCTCGAATGCAGCTCTGAAAGCCAGGCATCCTTGGTCAACCCCTTTTCCTGGGTGCCTTTGGCAATCAGTTTTTCGATCAGAAAATCCCTCTCCACCCGCTTTTCGAAGTTGGCTGAACTCATCCCATGTTTTTTCAAAAACTCATCAAAATCCTTGTCGGAAAGATTGAGGCTCTTCTTGACGGTGCTGATTTTGTCGGCAATCTCCTGCGGAGGCACGGTGATCTTTTCCTTGACCGCCTCGGTCACCAATATTTTTTCCTGAATCATTGCATTCAGGATCTGCATTCTCATATCCGCCGCGGCCGCTTTGCCCTCGGGGGTGGTAGAATCCGGCTGACCGCTTTTCCCGGACATTTTTTTATAGAGGTCGAATTTCTGATCGACCTCCGCGATCGATATCTTTTCTCCATTGACAATGGCGGCCGTTGAACCGCCACCCTTCATGGGGTTTGGCAGCAGGCCTGTAAAGATCAGCAGCGCAACGCCTCCCAAAATCACCAGCAAAACGGCAAGAACGGCATAGAGATTTTTCCTGCCCGGCCCCTTCTCCTGATCCTGAGGAGGACGGGCTATTTCATCGTCTTTCACTTCCTTGCCGCATGCGCCGCAGACCGCCACCCCGTTCGCCAAGGCATTACCGCAGTTGGGACATTCCAGATTTTCCATTTATTACCTCACGGTGTATTGATAAAAAACTCACGCGCTCTATGCCATAAGAGACATATAAAGTAAAGGTAAAATGATGAATCGGGCGAGGGAAGAGTTAAAAGTGGGGGACGAGCGCTGCGTAATAGACTTCGCCTCTTTTGACCTGCATGGAAGTCATGGGGCAACCTCGGGGAGATTCTCGGCGTCAGAAAAAAGAGGCCTTGATCTGGGGCGAAGGTGGTCAGGGAGGGGCGGAAGATAGTGCGGTAAGGCCGCGGCGGGCCGCGGCGTCGGCCTGGTCGATGGCGAGCGCCTCTTGGAAGGCCTTCCGCGCCTCGGCAATCCGCCCGAGCTTGGCGAGGTGCTGCCCCTGGGCAGTGGCGAGCCGCGCCTCCTCCGGCGCGATTCGCCGCGCGGCAGCGAGCGTGGCGACCGCCCCTGCCAGCGCCCCTTCCTCAGCCTGGAACCGCGCGTAGAAGAAGAGCGGAGACGACACGCCCGGCGTCATGCGGATGGCCTTCAGGTAGGCTTCGCGGGCCTTCTCTCGGTCGCCGAGACCCTGCGCGGCGATTCCCATGTTCACGTGTGCTCGCCAGTATCCGGGCGCCACGCGGATGGCGGTCTCGAGCACCGGGATCGCCTTCCGGTACTCCCCCCGGGAGGAGTAAGCCACCGCCAGGTTGTTGTTGACCACAACGTCGTTCGGCGCCTTGGGCAGCTCCGACTCCCAGAGCGCGAGATCGCTCCTCCAGTCGGCGGCGCGGACAGCCGAGCGGATCCCGAGCGCCACCACAAGGATGAAGACCGCGGTGACGACCACGTGCGAGCGCCGGATGGAGCCGATGAGCGCGGCCGCGGCGATGCAGAACCCCACCGAGGGCATGTAGGTGAGCCTCTCCGCCATCAGCACGCCGATGGGGAAGAAATGCAGCACCGGGAGCAGTGCCGCGAAGGACCAGAGGAGTCCCGCCGAGGGCAGCGGGAAGCGGCGTAGGAAGACGATCGAGGCCATGACCACCGGCAGCCATGCGGCGGTGGCGAGGAGGAGATCGAGCCCCGGCTCTCGGATCAGATGCACACGGGCCGAGTAGGCAAAGTCGGTGCCGAGAAAGGTGGGAAAGGCGAAGATCCGGAGGTACTCGGCCAGGATGCGACTGGTCGTGAACGTTACGGTGGAGCGGGGCACCCCGGCCAGCCACTGCGCTTCGATCGGCACGCCGAGCGGCAACCCGCGAAGAACGAGGTAAGGAACCAGGGCGATCAGAAGCGCCGCGGAAGTCGTGACCACGCGGAGGAGCACACTGCGACCCGCCGCGTCCCGCAGGCCGGGCCGACCTCCGATTCCTGCAGCGCCGGGCAGGGCGACCGCGACGATACCGTAGAGGAGCGGCATCACCGCCACCCCCTCGTTCGAGAGGATGCCGAGCGCCAGCAGTCCGACGGCGCTGGCGAGTCGCCCCAGGCTGCGCGCCGCGCCGCGTCCCGAGATCGCGACCAGGAGTGAACCGAGCGCGAAGACCGTCGAGAGCAGCTCCTTGCGGCCGACGATGGGCGCGAGGGCCTCGACGTGGCCGGGGTGGACCGCGAAGAGTATCCCGGCCACGAACGCCACCCACGGCGCCCGGTCGGGCATGGCCGCCAAAGCGAGACGGCGGGTCAGGAACAGCACAAGCAGCGAAGCGGCCACATGGAGCAGAAGGTTAACGATGTGGTAGCCGCCCGGCGCCCGTCCGTGCAGCCCATAGTTGGCGGCGAAGGTCAGGGTCGTCACCGGTCGGAAGAGGCCGCCGGTGGTTTCCGGGCCGCCATAGTTGTAGGATGATGTGAAGATGCGGGCGGCGTTCCGGAGCCCCCCCTGGACGAGCGGGTTCTCCACCACCGCCCACCCGTCGTCGAACACGGGAGGGTGGGGCAAGGTCTGCGCGAAGGGCAGGATCGCCACCAGCGCGACCAGGACCCACGACCGTCGCAGCAGCTTGGTCATCTCCAGACCCCCCGCGAGTACACCTTCTCGAGCGTCACATCTCCAGAGGAGACGGCGCATGAATTCCGGGAAAACGATCTTTGCTCAGTTGATGGACTTTGTCCCCGCATACGAGGGCCATAACCAGCGCAGGAAAAGGGGACAGATTTTTCCCACTTTTCTCGGTCTTCCCGGCCTGCACAATAAATAAATCTGTCCCCTTTTCCTCTTTCAGGAGGCGCTGCCATAGCTGTGGAGACCGGAGAGGATCAGGTTCACGCCGAGGTAGCAGAAGATGGTGGCGGCGAAACCGACGATGGAGAGAATGGCCGCCCTCTTGCCCCGCCAGCCGCGGGTGATCCGGGCATGCAGATAAGCCGCATAAATGAGCCAGACGATGAGCGACCAGGTTTCCTTCGGATCCCAGCTCCAGTATGTCCCCCACGCCACGTTGGCCCAGAAGGCGCCCGTTACAATGCCGATGGTTAAAAGCGGGAATCCGATCGCGATGGTCTTGTAGCCGATCTCGTCGAGCCCGGAAGAGGAGGGAAGGAAGTCCCAGAACGACCCGGCGGACTTGGGGGATCGCTTCTCCGATCCGGCCTTGAAAAGATAGAGGATGCTGACGCCGAAAGACACGGCAAAGGCGGCGTATCCGACAAAGCAACTCACCACGTGGGAAATGAGCCAGTTGCTTTTCAGCGCCGGCACCAACGGCTGAATATCATTTGGATTCAATGCAGCATAGGCCATGATCAGAAAAGGGAAAGGGGCGACGAAAGCGCCCACCGTCCGGATCTTGAACTTTCTCTCCAGCACAAGATAGATCACCGCGAACGTCCAGGCAAAAAAGGCCAATGATTCATATAGATTCGTCAGGGGCGCACGTCCGATCCCCATCTGGTAGGATTCGTACCACCTCATGCCGATCGCCGCCGTTTCCACAACGACGCCGCCAAGCATGGAGCGGCTTGCCACCTTCCCCAGCATCTCAGACCGGAACGCCAGGTAAGAGACGTAAAGCACCATCGCGAAAAAGTATACAAATGTGGCAATGCCGAATAACAAAGAATTGGTCATTAAGAAACCTCCTTCAGGCTCTGAATCATCTGCTCCATCTCTCTTGCAAAGGCGTCGCGGTTTTTGTTTGCCGTCCCGCCGATCGTCAATTCACTTCTCCCCTTGTTATCAGTTCTAAGCGATATCCATAGCTTTTTGTGCGACATGAAAAAAGCGATCATGATGCCCGCGATCAGCAGGATGCTGCCGAGCCACACCAGAATCTCTCCCGGATCCCGGTTGACCTGAAGTCCGGTATATTTCTTCAGTTTCAAGTCTCTCACTCGGAAATAGGTATCGCCACCGCGCCGTTTATCGTATTCGGGATCATTCACCAGCAGCCACACCCCAGCCGGCGCGCCCCCTTTCGCCGGGTAGATGTTGACGCCGACCGCCCGGCCGCCTTCCGATCCGTCCGGCAGATGGAAATGTTCCTGATAATCGGCCGCCTCGACCTCCTCGGCCATGCCGGGAATATCGACCACCCGGCCGAAGGGCGCCGTCACCGTTCCCTTTACGGAGCCATCCCGGCTCACGGCCTCGATCGCAACCTGGTCGGGTTGCCCGCCGTAGCTGGACTGGTAAAAGGTTACCCCCTCGAAGGTCAACGGATCGTTCACCCGAATGGTTTTCCGCACCACCTCCTTGCCGTTCTGAAGAATGGAAAGATCGCTGCGATAATCCATCGGCATGCCGCTCGCATAGAATTCGGCGTTGAACGTATTGCATTTGACCTGGAAATTCAGATTCTGAATCTTTCCGGCTCGGGTTTCCACCTGGGAAACCGTCTCCCCTTCGAAAATGTTCACATAACCTTTGTAGCCGAAAAAAGAGCCGATCAGCGCACCGAGAAAAATGATCAGAATGCTCAGATGGGTCATGAAGAAGGCCAGGCGGCTGTATTTCCCCTTTTCAAAAAAGTAATGGCTGCCGCCCTCTTCCGCCGCTGTGACCACGGGTTTGCCGGGGAACTCCTTTCCGGCCAGCTCCACCATTTTCTTTTCCACGGCATCCAGCGGCAGGGCATACCGGATCGTTGTAAGATTCTGTAATGATTTCGAGAGCTTTTCATCAAGGATCAGGTTTCTTTTTCGCATCCCGGCCATGATTCCCCGGTAGCGGTCCATCGTGCAGGCGGTGATATTCAGCGCCAGCAGCGACAGACAGGCGACGAACCACCAACTGTGATACATGTCGAAAAGACCGAGCTTCGAGAACAGTGCAACGGTCCCCGGTTGATAATACCTGTAATATTCCTGAAGAGGCTTGTTTTGCTCAATCACCGTTCCGGCAATCGAGAGCGCGGAAAGGATCAGCAAAAGGATGACAACGAGCTTCAGGGAGGTCAGAAAATTCCAGATCGTTGCGATCCAATCGGTCCCTTCGGTTTTCGCGGTCTTTACGGGCTCATCAGCAGACATAAAATATTCCCTCTCTTGAGCATCAAAATGCTCACCACCCCTCCGCTATTTTCCTCTTTTTACTCCGGGGGCCGCCAGCAGCTCCTCCACCTTCCGGGCATCTTTCCGGGCCTGCTCCAGGATCTCCCCGGCCAGGTCGGCGTTGTGAACGCCGTTGGCTTGAGCCACAAAGTCATAAGCTTTTTTCGCCTGATCGAGCAGCCGTGCGGCCTCTCCAACCTCCCGCTTTGCCTTGCGGGCGTCGTTCAACTTCCGGTCCGCACTCTCCAGGAGATCCCGGGTCTTTTTCAGGGATTCTGCGGTTTCCTGCTTCCATCCCTTGAGAATGTCCACATAGGCCTTGTCATGGCACCCGATGCATGCGGGGGCGATATTCTCGATCGTCTGCTTTTTGGACAGGTCGTGGCAGTTGACGCATTCCACCTGCCCGGCCTTCACGCTGGGCTTCGCTTCGGGCAATTTTACAGGCAAATTCTCGGCCGTAAAGAGCGCCGACTGTTTTTGATGGCAGCGCACACACTGGGTATTTTCCGGGCTGTGGTGACAGGCCATGCAGCCCTCTTTGGTGATGCTGACCGCTTTATGTTTTTCCGCCGAATGGCAGGTGGTACAACCCAAGCCAAACTCGAAGGCATGCCGGGTGTGCGGCAG
>JAPLJX010000345.1 GCA_026388375.1 Deltaproteobacteria bacterium | reverse complement strand
TGCGGATCACGGCGTGAAGCTTCGAACCGGGGTTTCGGTGAAAGGGATCGCCGTCCGCGACGGCCGCGTCGAGGGCGTACACACGCAGGAGGGACTCCTTCCCGCCCTTGCCGTCATCCTGGCGACCGGTGGCGCCACCTGGCCGGCGACCGGTTCGACCGGCGACGGCTATCGGATGGCGGCTGCCGTCGGCCACACCGTGACGAAGCTCCGGCCCGCCCTTGTGCCGCTGGTCGTCATCGAGGTCGAACGGGCGAAGTCGATGCAGGGGGTCAGCCTCCGAAACGTCCGGCTCACGGCCTTCCGCGGTCCGGCGGGGGCGATTGACCCCGCCCTGATCCCCTCGAAAGAGGCCGGCCGGGGGCTGGGGCAGCGGCGGAAGAAAGGTCCTGTCATCGAGAGCCGGATGGGGGAGATGCTCTTTACACACTTCGGCATCGGCGGCCCGATCACGCTCCTGATGAGCCTTTCCGTTGTGGATGCCCTCGCGGAAGGTCCGGTCAGTATCGCGATCGACCTGAAACCGGCCCTCACGGCGGAAGAGCTCCGGGTCCGCCTCCAGCGGGATTTCGACAACTTCGGCAAACGGGGTTTTCGCAGCCTCTTGGCGGGGCTCCTCCCCCACAAGATGATCGAACCTTTTATCGAGATGACCGGCATCCCCGCGGACCGGCCGGGACATCAGATCAGCGCCGCGGAGCGGGAGAAGCTCCTCGGCCTCCTCAAGGCCCTCCGCTTCAACATCCGCGGGGCGCTTCCGATGACCGCGGCGATCGTTACGGCGGGCGGGGTCGCGCTCGGGGAGATCGATCCCCGGACGATGGCCTCCCGCCTCGTTTCCGGCCTTTTCTTCTGCGGGGAGGTGATGGACATCGACGCCGACACGGGCGGCTACAACCTTCAGGCGGCCTTCTCCACCGGCTTTGTCGCGGGCGAAGAGGCTGCGGTCAACCTGCAAGCATTTGCGGAAAAGTCTTGACTTTTGTGCAAGATGCTGCCAGATGGTCGAACATGAAACGTTACCTTTACGAGTCCATCCATAGAGATCTGAAAAGGAAAATGGTCATCCTGACGGGACCGCGTCAGGTGGGAAAGACCTGGCTTGCCAAGGAGCTGATGTCCGAGTTCAAAAACCCCCAGTATCTGAACTACGACCATTTCGACGATGCCCGGATCATCGGCGGCCACGCATGGGCGCTCGATGCCGATCTGCTTGTGCTCGACGAGATTCACAAGATGCCTGGGTGGAAGATGTTCGTCAAAGGGATCTATGATACCCGCCCCGCAGGTCAGGCCATCCTGCTCACCGGCAGTTCCCGGCTGGATACCTTCCGACAGGCGGGCGAATCCTTGGCCGGCCGATATTTCCCGTTCCGTCTGCACCCCCTCTCCGTTCGGGAGTTGCAGGATTCCCTGGCGCCCTACGAAGCTCTGTCGCTGCTGAACCGCCTGGGAGGTTTCCCGGAGCCTTTTCTGGCCGGACAGGAGACGGAGGCGGCGCGCTGGCGGAACCAGTACTACACGGATCTGATCCGGGAGGATATCCTCGAATTCGGTCGGATTCAGGAGATCCGCTCGATGCGTCTCCTACTGGAACTGCTGCGGGAACGGGTGGGATCGCCGGTTTCGTACACCTCTCTGGCCGGCGACCTTCAGCTTGCCCCGAATACGGTCCGCCGGTACATCGACATCCTGGAAAGCCTCTGCGTCATTTTTCCCGTCCGCCCCTTCCATGCCAACGTGGCACGGGCGGTACTGCGGGAGCCGAAGATCTATTTTTACGACAGCGGCTTCGTCAAAGGCGATGAGGGAGTCAGGCTGGAGAATACCTGTGCCGTATGTCTACAGAAGCATGTCCATTATTTGCAGGACACGACCGGGGACGATGTCGCCCTGCATTACGTCCGGACCAAGGACGGCCGCGAGGTCGATTTTGCGCTCACCCGGGAGGGGAAAGCCGAGCGGTTGATCGAAATCAAACTTTCGGAGGAGGTCCCGACCGCCGCCCTTTGCTTTTTCGCCAAAAGGATGCCGGGTGTGTCGGCTCTCCAACTGGTCCACAACCTGAGGCGGGAACAGCAGCGGAACGGCATCTCCATTGTGCTGGCAGGAAAATGGCTCGCCGGTTTGTCGGCATGATCCGGCCGTCGAAAGACGGCTCGGATTCTGTTCTTCAGCTTCCGGAACTACGCCGCCCGCGGAAAGAAGATCGCCGCCGTTTTCACCAAGAGGGTCGTCCTCCGGGGGGCCTTCGACCGCAGCGCCGAATCGATCGCTTGGTCTATGAGCTCTACAATCTAACAGAGATGGAGGGAAACAATGAGATGGCTTAAATGGATCGCGGCCGCGACGGTTGTCCTCATTCTGGCGGTCGTTCTGTCGATCCCCCGCCTGAACGATTTTCAAAGCGGGGGGCGGGTGACCCTTGCCGGCCTCAAGGAGGAGGTCCGGGTGGTCCGGGACGAAAAGGGGATGGCCTACATCCATGCGGCCGATGAGAACGACCTCATCCGGGCTCAGGGGTTTGTCACCGCCCAGGACCGGCTCTTCCCGATGCAGTTGACGCGGCTTTTCGCAACCGGGCGGATCGCCGAGCTGGCCGGCGAGAAGGGGAAAAAGAGCGACATCCTCATGCGGACCATCGGCTTTGGGCGTCAGGCGAGGAAGCATGAGAAGCTCCTCGACGAGCGGACCAGGGGGCTCTTCCAGAATTACGTCGACGGCGTCAACGCCTTTATCGCCGCGGGAAAGGATCTCCCCCTGGAGTTCCGTCTCGCCGGGATCAAAGCCGAACCCTGGACGATCGCCGATTCCCTGGCGATCGTCTACTATATGGGGTGGAACTCCGCGGCGAATCTCAAGACCGAGGCGATCGCCCAGATGCTGGCGGAGAAACTGGGCGAGCCGCGGGCGCGGGAGCTCTTCCCCCTCAACATCAACCCGGACGACGCCATCCCCGCGGTGAAACCGAAAAGGACCGGCTTGGCGGTCCGGCCCCGCCTCAACCTCGCCGGCGATGCGCAGATGACGGATCTCCTCCGGGAGACGGAAGGTTCCTTGCGCATCGGGAGCAACAACTGGGTTACGGGCGGTTCCCTTTCCCAGGGTGGCAAGCCGATCCTCGCCAACGACCCCCATCTCGACCCGCGGATCCTCCCCGGTCCGTGGTATCCGACGGGGCTGATCACGCCGCAGGTGCGGGCGGTCGGGGTGACGGTGGCCGGCGTCCCGGGGATGGTGATCGGGCGGACCGACCGGATCGCCGTCGGCGTGACCAACGCCTATGGGGACGCCCAGGACCTCTATGTCGAGACGATCGACCCGGCCAATCCTGCGAACTACCTCGAGGGGAGAAAATCCGTTCCCTTCGAGATGGTCGGCGAAACGCTGCGGATCAAGGACGGCAAGGCGCCCGGCGGCTTTCGCGAAGAGCGGATCGCGATCCGCCTGACGCGGCGGGGGCCGGTGGTCACCGGCATTCTTCCCGAACTGAAGAGCCAACGGGTGGTCACCGTCCGCTGGTCCCCCTTCGAGACGATGCAGCCGTCCCTCGGCCTGGATCGGATCCTCACCGCCCGTTCCGCCGGCGAGGTTCGGGCGGCGATCAGCGAGATCACGACGGTGATGCTCAATTTCGTCTTTGCCGACGTCGACGGCCGGATCGGCTGGCAGACCTCGGGGCGTCTGCCCATCCGCAGCCGCGGCGACGGGACCCTTCCCTACGTCGTGACAGATGATCGGGACAACTGGTCGGGGTGGATCCCCTATGAGAAGATGCCGGGGAGCGCCGACCCCCCGCGGGGGTGGGTGGGGACCTGCAACCATTTCACCGTCCGGGGCGATTACCCCTATTACTACAGCTCGTACGCCTCCCCCTCCTACCGATACCGGCGCCTCGCCGAGGTTCTGGACAAACCGGGGAAGCGGTCGGTCGACGACCACTGGGCCCTCCAGCGGGACGATATGAACGTCATGGCCCGCGAGATCGCGCCGGTGATGGCGCAGGCTCTTCTTCGTCACCCGGAGACCGCGGAACTGGGGAAGATCTTAGAGAAGTGGGATTTCCGGGAGCGGGCGGATCTGGCGGCGCCGATGATTTTCCATAAGATTTACGAACGTTTCGCGCTGGAGGTGTTCCGGGACGAACTGGGCGAGGAGCTGGCCCGGGCGATGCTCGGCGACTGGTATTTCTGGCAGGAGCGTCTCCAGCGAATGGTCCGGGAAGGGGAGTCCTCCTGGTTCGACGACCAAGGCACCCCGGCGAAGGAGGGGAGGGACGATCTCTTCCTGCGCGCCGCCCTTGCGGTCACCGCGGAGGCGAAGGCGGACGGGTCGGGGGAACCGGCGAAATGGACCTGGGGGGAGCGCCACCGGATCACCTTCGTCTCCCCCCTCCGGCGGGAAGGGGTGGGAAGCGCCTTTCTGGGGGGCGGCGCCCACCCGATGGACGGTTCGCAGGAGACCCTCTACCGGGCGAGTTACGACTTCAACCGTCCCTACGACGTGACCCTCTCCGCCTCTTTGCGGATGGTGGCCGATCTGGGGGATAACGACAAGATCCTTGCGGTCCTCCCCGGCGGCGTCTCGGGGCGGCAGTTCACCGGCCATTACCGGGATCAGGTCGAACCCTTTATGAACGGGGAAAAACGGTACTGGTGGTTCAGCGACCGAGAGATCGCGAACCATGCGAAGACGGAGCAGACGCTCGTTCCCCGTTAGGAGAGGTGCTCTGTTGAATGCTCCAGAGTCTGCAGGATCCAGGAATTCAGACTCGATCCCGACTTCTTCGCGGCGACATAGACTTTGCGGTGCAGATCCGGCGGAATGCGAACCACGAATTTGCCGGTCAACGGCTTTCCCGGTTCCTCCCCGCGCTCAGCGCAAAATGCCAGATAGTCGTCAACCGATTCCCGAAAGGCCTCCTTGACCTCATCGACGGTTCTTCCCTGGAAGGTGATCACATCGCGAAGCCCGATCACCTCGCCGTGAAAGATGTCCGCCTCGTCGTCAAATTCCACCTTTCCCGTGTAGCCCTTGTATTGCATCATGGTCTGATACCTCCTTCTTCCAGAAAACGGCGGATGGACTTGACTGCCCCCCGGTCGGTCTCCTTTCGGGGGTGGGGCCGGTGGAAGGTGGCCCGGATGCCGTTCAGGACAAAACGGATCCGCGACCCGCTGCCCTCGTCCCGTTCCGCTCCCAGCGCCATCAGCAGCGCTTCGATATCCGCCCAGTTGATGTTTGAACGAACCGGGTCGGCGAAGATGGCGCGGAGAGTTTTCTGATGCGTGCCAATCATGGACGTATGATATCAGATAATAGTATCATGTCAAGTCTCAACAGCCTTTTTAAAATTTGGTTCATCCGGCTGACCTTTTGTTACGTATAACACCTACGAGTCAGCGGTTTTCGATTTGGAATTGAGGTGAGGATTGCGGCTTGAAATCAGGTCCCTTCAATTTGATAACCCTTCTTCCGGAATACGTCCTCCGCCCGCCGGCGCAGTGCGTCGCCTTGCGCTGGGGTAATTTTTTCTCCTGTCATGGCTCAGGCGCCTCCCTTTGCTGACCCCATCTGCTGATAACCCATTCCCACCCTTCCCCTTGAAGGGCAGGGCGCCTTAACTTTTCACCATTCACTTTTTACTGGTCACTTTTCACTGCTGCTCTCTCCGTCGTCGCAAGGGCGTAAATCTCGCCGGTGTCTTTGACCAATGCGGTGGCGGTGAGCCAGCTCTCCACGATCCGGCCGTCTTTGGTGAGCCGTTGGGCGCGGTACGGCGTCAGAACCTCGGCCCGGGCCAATTGCTGCACCACGGCCAACGCTTCTTCCCGTTGGCTCTCCGGGATCAGGTCGCGGATGTTCATCGCCAGTGCCTCGGCCTCACTCCAGCCGTATATCCTTTCCGCCGCCGGATTCCAGGCCAGGATGCGGCCCTCCAGGTCCTGCACCGTGACGGCGTCGTACGCGTCCCGCACCACGATGGCCAGACGGCGCACTTTTTCGACTTCCCGCAGCTCCTCCCGCGCCTTCTTCATCTCGGTGACGTCGAAAAAGGTGAGCACCGCCCCCTCGATGACATTTTCCAGGGTGCGATAGGGCCGGATGCGCATGAGATACCAGTCCCCCGCCCGGGTCTGCACTTCCAGCTCTTTGGGAATCAGGGTGTCCAATATCGCCTGCGTATCCTCTGACAGGTGGTCGTAGCCCACGAGGTTGGAGACGATGTGGCCCACCGGCCGCCCCACGTCCGTCTGGATCAGGTTGATCAGTTGTGTGGCGGGGGGGGTGAAGCGCCGGATGCAAAGGTGATGGTCCACAAAGACGGTGCCCACGCCGGTGCCGGCCAGGAGGTTGTTCATGTCGTTGTTGGCCCAGGAGAGTTCGGAGACCTTCTGCTGCAACTCGGCGTTGACCGTCCCCAGCTCCTCGTTGAGCGATTGCAGCTCTTCCTTGGAGGTCTCCAGCTCCTCGTTGGTGGACTGCAATTCTTCGTTTACCGACTGCATCTCCTCGGTGGAAGATTTAAGCTCTTCGTTGGACGTTTCCATCTCCTCGATGGTGGTCAGAAGATGTTCCTCCTTGGTCCGCAGTTCCTGCTCGAGCGCCGCCATCCGGGCGTCGCTGTCAGCGGAAAGATCGATTATCCCCTCGCCTGTCCCCTTGGTCCGCCTGGATCGGACCTTTGCCGCGGGCGCATCCTCAAAGCTGACCAGGAACAAACCGGCGGCGGTTGCCTCTGGCCGGCCCTTGCCCCCAACCTGCCCTGAGCCTGTCGCAGGATCTATGGGGCCTGCGTCCAGGGGCCGGACCGTCAGATTGACGTTGATGAAATCGCCATTGGTTTTGACCCGCAGACCCGGGTAGCGCGCCGTCTCTTTGCGGGCCGCCGCTTTGTGCAGGGCCGTGGCCAACTCCCGCCGCAATCCCTCCCGGGCCATCCTGGTGATGTTCATCCCGGCGTCGCCGGGGGCCGGTTCCAGGTATCGGCCCGTCCGGCCGTGGATATAGAGGATATCCCCGCGCTTATTGACGACGATGCTGGCAGGGGTGTATTCGTGGATCAGGGCCTGTTCGGCAAACTCGCGCAGGGGGACTTTGCTCACTTCGCTGCGTGCTCCTTTTGCCGGCCCCGGGGCGGCCCCGTCCGCTGTCAGGGGTGGGATAAACCTTCCCATTGCCGGGCGGTGGGCGCCCTGGGCCTCTACTTTACTTTGATAGAGCTTCCATTTGTGGTTCACCGGGGCAAATAGGTCCACAAACTCCCCCACCGTCTCGGAGGTTCCCAGAAAGAGGGCGCCCCCGGGGTTCAAGGCATAGTGGAACAGGGGGATAAGCTTCTTCTGCAACTCAGCGCCCATATAGATCAGCAGGTTCCGGCAACTGATCAAATCGAGATTGGAAAACGGCGGGTCTTTGATCACGTCCTGCTCGGAAAGGACCAGCAGGTCGCGGATGCCTTTCTGGATGCGGTAAACGTTGCCGTCCGGGTTATGGGAAAAAAAGCGCGCGAGTCTCTCCGGAGTGACGTCGGCGGAGATGCCGGCGGGGTAAACGCCGGCCCGGGCCGCGTTGATGGCCCGACTGTCAATGTCCGTGGCGAACACATGCACCTTGAAGGTCTGCTTCAGCGCCTCCATACGCTCCTGGAGGAGGATGGCGAGGGAATAGGCCTCCTCGCCGGTGGAGCATCCCGGCGACCAGACGCGGATCGCTGCCCCCGCGGGCTTGCCGGCAAAGAGCATCGGGATGACCTTTTCCTCGAGGGCCGTGAAGGCTTCGGGGTCCCGGAAGAAATTGGTTACACCGATCAGGAGATCGCGAAAGAGGTCCTCCCCCTCCGCCGGATTTTGCTGCAGGTAGCGCACGTATCCGTCCAGCCGGTCGATCTGATGGACGGCCAGGCGCCGCTCCACGCGGCGGACCATGGTACTCTGCTTGTAGAGGGAAAAGTCATGGCCCGTCTGGGCGCGCAGGAGGACACAGATCTTTTTCAGCGCATCTTCGGCCTTGGGGGCCTGGGGAGAGACCGGGCGTAACCTTTTGCCGAAGGCATAGGCGACGTAGGCGATGAGCTGGGCGGGCATCTCCGCCGGCGGGAGGACATAATCAACCAGGCCCGTGGCGATGGCGCTCTGCGGCATGCCGTCGAACTCCGAGGAGTCGGGGTTCTGCGCCATGACCATGCCCCCCTCGCTCTTGATCGACCGGATGCCCTCCGTGCCGTCGCTGCCGGTGCCGGAGAGCACAATGCAGATGGCCCGCTCGCGCTGGTCCTGGGCGAGGCTGCGGAAGAAAAAGTCAATGGGCAGGCGCATGCCGTGGGACGAGGTCCGTTCCAGCAACTGTAGCGCCCCGTTCAGGAAAGCCATGTCCCGGTTGGGCGGGATGATGTAGGTGCAGTTGGGCCGAACCTCCATCCCGTCCTCGACCTCGTAAACCTGCATCCGCGTATAGCGCCGGACCAGCTCGGTAAGGATGCTCTTGTGATCCGGGGCCAGGTGCTGCACCAGGACAAAGACCATGCCGGGATCGGCATCGGCGGGCATGCCGGAGAAGAACGCCTCGAACGCCGCCAGCCCCCCGGCGGAGGCGCCGATGCCGACGATGGGGAACCCCTCATCCGAGTGGCTGAGTGTGTCTGTCTCTGTTATGGGGGACAGATTTGAAATCTGTCCCCCCACGGACTTGTCCGGCGCGGTCGAAACCGATGCGTCCAGAGGCGCCTCTTCAGACCTCGGGATTGTTTGTTTCATGGGCACGGTCTTCTTCTTTTTCATCCGGTTCCTCCTGTTCAATGCAGGCCGCGTTTTGCTTGCTTACGCCCTATAGGGTACGCCCGGCAGGGACAGACCCACGCGGCGGGAATGGGAAGCCGGATGAACCGGATCAACCCTGTCCCGTCGTTTCGTTCTGATCAGGGGCATTGGGACAGGGTTTGGTATGAGGCTTATCTTTCGGCGAACCGGTATCCCTTTTCCCGGAATACTCTCAGACAGGCATTCACAACCGCCTCGTCGTAAAGGGTTCCTCGATTCTTCTCGATTTCCTCAAGGGCGGCGTCAATCCCCAGGCCGGCGCGATAAGGCCGATGGGAGGCCATGGATTCCACGACATCGGCGACGGCGATGATGCGGGCTTCCATCAGGATTTCTTCTCCCTTGAGCCCCCGGGGGTAACCGGAACCATCCATCCTCTCATGATGCTGATAGACCATCTCCGCTAGGGGCCAGGGGGATTCCACATCTTTCAGAATTTCATATCCCCTTTTGGCATGTTCTTTAATCAGCGAAAACTCGATTTCCAACAGCTTGGTCGGCTTCGACAATATCTCGGCAGGAATCGACAGTTTCCCGATGTCATGGATGGAACCTGCCATCCGGATTCCATCGATTTTCTCCTGCGGCAATCCCATCTCCGTGGCAATGGCGCGGGCAAGGTCCGTAGACCGGATCTGGTGACCGGCCGTATAGGGATCTCTCGTTTCCATGGCTGATATCATGACCTGGATTGTCGTGCTAACCGCCTTCCTGAGACTTTCGAGGGTCTGCTGAAGTTCCTCGTCCGCCCGCTTGCGGGCGGTGATGTCGATCAGCACGACGCGGCCTGGGGGGGTGCCGCCGGCGTCCGGCGCGTTGATCGCCTCCAGACGCGCCCAGAATGCCGTTCCATCCATTTTCACAAGCCGCAGCTCGCACGCCTGCGGTTCACCGGGTTCAAAGAGCTGTTTGCGGTGCAGGTAGTAGATGTCCTGGTCCTCCTTGAGGATGAACCGCGTCAAAGGCTGCTTGACCAAGGCGCCCCGGGCCACGCCCAGCAAACTGGCGGCCATGAGATTGGCTTCGAGGATCAGCCCCTGTTCGTTCAAGGTGCAATAACCCATCGGCGCCAGGTCGTACAGGTCGAAATAGCGCGCCCGGGAGGCGTCCAGTTCCGCCTGCGCCCGGCGTAGCTCCTCGTTCTGCATCTCCAGTTCGATCTGATGCACCCGCAGCTCGTGGAGCATCTGCCGCGCCGCCTCGACGGACAGCGATTCCATGTCTTCCGGTATCCGGAAGGCTTTTCCCCGGGCGATCCCCTCCGCCCGCCGGCGCAGAGCAATAGCCGGAGTTTCGGATTCACTGCCCATGCAACTTGTCTTCATGGCAATCCTCTTTCCTTCCTACCGTATCATGCCCCGCCGTGATTTTCGTTTTCTTCGCGTTTCTTTTTTCCGCTCATGATGCTCCCGCCGCTTCAATCTTAACAAATCAGTCATGCATTGTTATCAAGGGTTTAACCTTGGGTGCTGTCGTGGAAATGCTCTTGAGATTCTTTGCGATATCGAACCTCACGCACTGGCCTCTTCGTATAGTCTTCGGTTCTTTACTGTGAATGGCGCTGGAGCGAAAAAATACATTTTCGCCTTCGTCACTTCTAATGAACCCGGC
>JAPLJX010000222.1:23258-26424 GCA_026388375.1 Deltaproteobacteria bacterium | reverse complement strand
AACCCGCCGCTTGGGCCGCCGCAACCGGATAGGTCAGCATTGGGACACCGCAGAGGAGATGGAGAACCTTCGCGAGATCGGATTTCATCCGCGTCCCCTTGCCTGCCGCAAGGATGATCGTAGAGAATCCTTCGGCTTCTCTCCTCTGCGTATCGTATTTATCGTTCATGCTTCGCAACCTCAACAGGTTTCTCCCAACTTCCGGAATCGAAGAACCTTCTGTAATGTCCCGCCGTGAACCGCCGATCGGCAAGATCGCAATAAAACTTATCAGATCCCGCAGGGAAAAGACAAACGATTTATCGTCATGCCGGACCAACGGTCGCATGGACTGCCGTCCGATCGGCGTCCTTCTCGGATTTGTTTGACTCGGACCTCATTTTCCGATATGTGTACGCCCTGTATCACAACGGCAACGGAAGGAGACCTCCTCATGACCCATGTTCTTCTTATCGGCAATGGGGCCAGGGAACATGCGATCGCCGAGGCGATCCGACGCTCGGCACAGCCCAACCGCCTATATTCCTTCATGAAAATAAACAACCCCGGTATCGCTTCCCTTTCGGAGAAGATCTGCCTCGGCCGGTACGATGAACCGGAGGCCATCGTGGCTTTTGCCCGCAATGCCGGCGTCGACTTCGCGATCGTCGGCCCTGAAGACCCTCTGAGCCACGGCGTCGTAGACGCACTCACGGCGGCTGGAATCCCGGCGGTGGGACCGACCCGCTCCCTCGCCCGTCTGGAAACATCGAAGTCCTTCACGAGGAATCTGCTCGAAAAATACGATATCCCGGGAAACCCGCGCTTCCGGAATTTCACGTCCATGGATGGGATCGAAGCCTTTTTGGGCGAACTGGACGGCATCGTCCTCAAGCCGGACGGCCTGACCGGGGGAAAGGGGGTTCTCGTCCAGGAGGATCACTTTCAGACGCGCGCGGAGGCCCTGGAGCACTGCCGCGACATCCTCCGAACCCATCCCGGCGTCACCGTGGAGGAGAAACTGGAGGGCGAGGAGTTCTCCCTGCAGTGCCTTAGCGATGGCCGGACGGTAGTCCCAACCCCGCCGGTCCAGGACCACAAACGGCGCTTTGTCGGCGATAGCGGCCCGAACACGGGGGGAATGGGCTCCTATTCCTGCGCAGACCACCTTCTCCCCTTCCTGGATGCCGATGCGGTCGCCGAGGGGCTGGCCATCACCCGGAAGGTCGCCGAGGCGATCCTTCTGGAAACGGGCATCCCTTACAAGGGGGTCCTCTACGGCGGTTTCATGCTCACCCGCACCGGGGTCAAGTTGATCGAATACAACGCCCGCTTCGGCGACCCCGAGGCCATGAACATCCTTCCGCTTCTCCGGACCGACTTCATCGACATCTGCCGGGCGATCATCGACGGGAAACTGGACCGCCTCGACATTGTCTTTGAAAAAAAGGCAACGGTGTGCAAGTATATCGTCCCGAAGGGCTACGGCCTCCCCCAAGATCATCCCGAGGCCGCATCCACATCCTCCCGGATCGAAATCGGCGATACGACAGGGGCAAAGCTCTATTATTCATCCATCAACCAGCGGACGGATGGTCTTTACATGACCTCGTCCCGGGCGATCGGCGTCGTCGGAATCGCAGACAGTCTGGCGGAGGCGGAACAAATTGCTGAAATGGCCGTTGGCGCCATCCGGGGTCCCGTCGACCACCGGCAGGATATCGGCACCGAACCGCTCATCCGGAAGCGGGTTGAGCATATGAAGAAAATCAAAGTAGTACCAATATAAACAGGAGGGCTGCATGCAACAAAACGATATCAAACGGGTACTGATCAGCGTGACGGACAAGACAGGGATCGTTGAATTCGCCCAGGGGCTTCGGACCTTTGGCGCGGAGATCCTCTCCACGGGCGGAACGGCGGCACAGTTGAGGAAAAGCGGCGTTCCGGTGATCGATGTGTCGGATTACACAGGCTTTCCGGAGATGATGGACGGAAGGCTGAAAACCCTCCATCCGAAAATCCACGGCGGCCTTCTCGCCCTGCGGGACAATCCAGGACACATGAACGCCCTCAGGGAGCATGGGATCAACCTGATCGACATGGTCGTCATCAACCTCTATCGTTTCGAGGACACGGTCGCCAAGGAGGGCTGTACGCTGGAACACGCCATCGAAAACATCGACATCGGCGGCCCCACGATGCTCCGCGCGGCCTCCAAGAACTACCGCTTCGTCTCCGTCGTCACCGATCCGGAGGACTACCCGAAGATCCTCGCGGAGATGAAGGAGACAGGGGGCAAGATCTCCGAGGCGACCAATTTCGAGCTGGCCAAGAAGACCTTCCAGCTCACCGCCCGCTACGACGGCGCCATCTCCAACCACCTCGGCCTGCTCGGCGCCGGGAGCCCTGAAAAGCGGGTATTCCCTGACACCTTCTCCTGCCAGTTCGCCAAGGCGCAGGATCTCCGCTACGGGGAAAATCCCCATCAGAAGGCCGCCTTCTATCGCGAGAAGGACCCGCAGCTCTCCGCCCTCTCCAACGCGCGGCAGCTCCAGGGCAAGGAGCTCTCCTACAACAACATCATGGACAGCGACGCCGCCTGGCAGGTCGTCTCCGACATCCCCCTCCCCGGCGTCGTCATCATCAAGCACGCGAACCCCTGCGGCGCGGCCACGTCCGACGGCGACATGGCCGAGGCCTTCCGAAAGGCGCTGGCGGGAGATCCCGTTTCGGCCTTCGGCGGCATCGTCGCCCTGAACCGCCCCGTGGACAAAAAGACGGCGGAGGAGCTGGTGAAGACCTTCTTCGAAGTGATCATCGCCCCGGGTTTCGCGGCGGATGCGGCAGAACTGCTGGAAACCCGGAAGAACGTCCGGGTTCTCGAGATACCGACTTCTTGCAGCAAGCGATCCTCCGGCTATGAGTTCCGCCGGGTGATGGGCGGTCTCCTCATCCAGGATCGGGACATGGATGAGTTCGACATCCGGAAGGCGAAAGTCGTCACGAAACGGCTCCCGACGGAGGCCGAATACCAGGCGCTCGATTTCGCCTGGCGGGTGGTCAAACATGTCAAATCGAACGCCATCGTCTATACGACGAAAGACCAGCTTGTCGGCATGGGGGCGGGCCAGACGAGCCGTGTGGATTCGGTGAAGATCGCGAAGATGAAAGCGGTCCTTCCGAC
>JAPLJX010000222.1:20510-23231 GCA_026388375.1 Deltaproteobacteria bacterium | reverse complement strand
GCCTTCTTCCCTTTCCGCGACGGGATCGACATGGCCGCGAAGGCCGGAATCACCGCGATCATCGAGCCGGGCGGATCGGTCAAGGATGACGAGGTCATTCAGGCCGCGGACGAGCACGGCATCGCGATGATCTTTACGGGCGTCCGCCATTTCAAACATTAACGAACTCGTAAAAAGTGAAATTTCTCCTCCCCCGGCGGGAGGGGATTAAGGGGAGGGGGCGGGTGGTTTGTGACTTTTTACAGGTGCATTAGCATTAATCCATGATTAGATTAACAGAGGAGTGTTAAGCGTATGCAGGAAAAGGCAGGAGTTATCGTCAGCGTCGTTATGGGAAGCGATTCCGATCTCCCGGTCATGGAGGAGGCCGTCAAGGTTTTGGAGGCCTTCGCGGTTCCCCATGAACTTTTTCTGACCCCGGCGGCAGCAACCATTCTCATGCAGACATTCTGGCCGGGTCCGCTCACGCTGATCTTCCGGGCCGCTCCCTCGGTTTCATCCCGCCTCACGGGCGGCACGGGAAAGATCGGCATCCGCGTCTCCAGCCATCCCGTCGCAACGATGGCCATCGGCAAGGCGGGGGCGAAGAATGCCGCGCTGTTCGCCATTCGGATCCTGACCCTGGAGGACGCCGAGCTTCTGAAGAAACTCCAGGCCTATGTCCGGAAGATGGCTCAGGAAGTCGAGCGAAAACACGAAAACCTGAAGAGATGATATGGCCCTTTTTCTGAAAATTGATCCCGGGAAACCGGATGAGGAAAAACTCGCGGAGGCGGTCCGGATCCTGGTTGAAGGAGGGGTCGCCGCCTTTCCAACGGAGACCTTTTACGGCCTCGGGGCGGATGCGCGAAATGAAGCGGCCGTGGAAAAAATCTTCCGGATCAAGGGGCGTGATTTCCGCAACCCGATCGCGTTGATCGTCGCCGACGACCGGGAAGTGAGCCCTCTCGTGGAGGAGATCCCGGCGGCAGCGAAGATTCTGATGCAAACGTTCTGGCCGGGGCCGCTCACCCTGATCTTCCGGGCCGCCCCGTCGGTCTCATCCCGCCTCACGGGCGGCACGGGAAAGATCGGCATCCGCGTCTCCAGCCATCCTATTGCGAGGCTTCTCGCCGCAGGTCTGGCCGGTCCGTTGACGGCAACAAGCGCCAACCTGTCGGGAGGACCGGAATGCTCCTCTGCCGACGCGGTCACGGGAGGCGCCGGATCGACGATCCTCGACGTGACCGTCTCCCCGCCCCGGATCCTGCGCGAAGGCGCCATCCCGGGCGGCCTCATTCGGGATGCTCTGAACCTGACGCAGGGCCAACCCTCTCGCGAAATCTAATGGAGGCGGACGACGTTCCAAAACCGGAGGCCATCCTTATTTCCGCGTCGTGAATAATCAAGGGGTTGCAGAGACCATGGTTCAGGGCCGGGCAATTGCCCGCGCCCTCGCCTTCAACCAGGCATCCATGACGTCTTCGTGCTGTCTGGAAAAGGGTTCGCTCTGCACGGCCTCGATATCGAGCCATTCGAGGGCTTCATACCAGGGAGGTCTCCTGACATTCGCGCCCGCCCCAACGGAAGCTTCGAAAAGAAAAAGAACATCGAAGTGCTTTTCCTCAGGAGCCATTTTAGGCTCGTAGAAGAACGTCTTGACGTAGGGTTCCGGGTAGACGAGCTCTTTGTCGAGTGTAAGAATTTCTTCTCCAATCCGACGTGCGGTCTCCCGCGGATCTTCGCCGAATTTCAGATGACTTGAAGGGATGGTCCAGCCCAGGGCATTGGCTTTGACACGCTGACTGTCCATGCCGGCAAGGCGCTCCCACGCCGGATGCTCGGCGTATTTTCCCAACAGGACTTTTCCGCCGCTTACCAAAAACAGATAAGCGCAAAGACACATCCCGCCCCGCGGCACGCTCGTAAATCCTTTCGGCGGTGCAAACGGAGCAAGCCAGAGGAAAGAATTTTTCACGTTTTCTTCGAGCCCGACCGACCGGCAACACATCTTCGCATCTCCAAAGGCGGATCCGTTACGGGTCAAACGGGATACTCGGCCGACCGGAAAGAAAAATCAGGGAAGACGGTCGGCGCCCCCCGGGATCACCGTTGTTTTGATAGCCCCTGCCTGCTCCTGGTTGAAGACGATCATGAATGGAATCTCGCCGTTCGGAGCAATGCGCTCGTTCGAGACGTCGCTCCCCTGTTGGATGGATAGCTCCCGCTGAATCTCGGCCTCCGCCAGAGCCCCCAACTCCGCATCCGTCAGCAGATTGCCGCAGTAGACGATCTTTTCCCCGAGAACAACATCATAGGCATCGGCGATGACCAGGCGGACCCTGATCCTTGCGAGCGGGTATGGCGCCTGATTTACGGCAACCCCCTCAATCACGCGGAGGTTCCCCACGAGGAGATTCGCCACGGAACGCTGACGGATATCCTTGATGCGGACCGGCGCCGGCACCGTCCCGCCGTTTTTCATTTGCGGGGCGACGAGATTTTCGAGAACAGGCACCCCCCGCAGCCACGGAGCCGCCCACGTCAACACCTGGGTCCGGATCTCCGGGAAAAGATAGAGATAAACCGTTCCCGCTACGACTACGACAAACACCAACAGGGCAAGCAGCTTCAGAAAGGTCCGGCCCCACCCCGTTCTCCTTGTCCCACCTTCGGGAGGTTCCTCTTCCACCATTTCCATGCTTTCTTTTTCATCGGCGGCAGCCGGACCGGTAAAGGTCT
>JAPLJX010000222.1:0-20460 GCA_026388375.1 Deltaproteobacteria bacterium | reverse complement strand
CCTTCCCGAGATCCTCACCAAGTTCCTCGATCGAAGGTTCTCTGCCGAAATCCGCTTCCGGTTCTATTTCTGCACGGATCGGGGTGGGCGGCGCTGCTTCCGCCTGTGTTTCCGTCCGTTTCAATCGATCACCCGCCGCAGGAAAGCGATCGTCCGAGTTATGCCTGGCGTCGCTGATCCTTACGGAGGGAATCTCCGGTTCGATAGCGAAGGCGTCACCGGCGGACCGCTGCTGAAAGAAGACATGCCGGCAACGGCTGCATCGCACCCACACACCGTCTCCTTCGATCAGGTTATCGTCAAACCGGAACCTCGTTTCACACTTCAGACACTGGATAATCATATGCCCTCCCTCTCAGACGATGTTCTTAAGCACCCGAACATCTGGAAGAAAACGGAATTGCTCATTATAATCGAGTCCATATCCAACCACAAAAGCATCGGGGATGGGAAAGCCCACATAATCTGCCACAAAGGGAACCCTTCTCCTCTCACGCTTGTCGAGAAATGCACAGACCTTGAGCGAGGCCGGACGTCTCTCCCACAGAATCTCCATCAGCCGCGAAATGGTGAAGCCGGTATCGACGATGTCCTCCACGATGAGGATATCCCGCCCCGCAACCGGCGTCTCCAGATCCTTGCGGATCAGGACCTCCCCCGAGCTGACGGATCCCGCCCCGTAGCTCGCCATCCGGACAAAATCGACGGTACAAGGAATGTTGAGTGCGCGAATCAGATCGGCCATGAAAATGAAGGCGCCGTTGAGAATGCCGACGATCAGCGGCTCTTTCCCCGCATAATCCCGGGAGATCAGAGCCGCAAGCTCTCCGACCCTTCTTTCGATGACCGCCTTCGGGAAAAGGATCTCTGTCGTCGTCTCTTTCATCCCTGCACCCGAGGAAAAACGTTGCCGCCCCTTTTTTCGCGGGGACACCATGCGGCATCATGTCCCCGTCGGGTCGGAAAGAAAATCAGTTCTATGCACACTAAACGACGTCGTGCCCGCTGTCAACGAAAATCAGGTTGGAGGAACGAGATTGCAGATCAAAGGTAAAGATGATAATCAGAGCTCGGAAAATGAGGAATCCTTACCGATACCGGGAAATCCTGCAAGAGAGTGGAACATGACCGATCCGTCCGCAATGTATGACGGCGAACTCCTGCTCGCCGTCGAAAAACCGAGCCGCTACACCGGTGGCGAGGTCAACGCCGTCCGGAAAGACCCGGGGACCTGCCGCCTCCGTTTTGCCCTCGCCTTCCCCGACACCTATGAGGTCGGGATGTCCCACCTCGGCCTCCAGATTCTCTACGCCGTCCTGAACGGCCTGCCGGAGGTTGCCTGCGAGCGCTGCTACGCCCCCTGGCCGGACATGGAGCAGGAGCTGCGCCGCCGCCGAATGCCCCTTTGCTCGCTGGAGTCGCAACGGCCGCTTGCCGCCTTCGACATCGTCGGCTTTTCGCTCCAGTACGAGCTCTCCTACACCAATGTTCTGATGATGCTGGATTTGGGCGGGATTCCGCTCCGCCGTGAAGAGCGGGGCGACGAACACCCGCTGATCGTCGCCGGCGGTCCCTCGGCCTTCAACCCCGCACCGATGAGCGCCTTCATCGACGCCTTCGTGATCGGCGAGGGGGAGGAGGTCGTCCAGGAGATCGCCAACGCTGTCATGGCCGTCCGCGCGCGGGGCGGCAAGAGACGGGAACAGCTTGAGACTCTGGCCGCAATTTGCGGGGTCTACGTTCCGGAGATCCATACCGGAAATGAAAGAGTCGCAAAACGGATCATCACCGATCCGGACGCCTGGCGCCAGCCCCTCTGCCCCATCGTCCCACTGATGAAGACAATCCACGACCGTGTGACCCTGGAGATCGCCCGAGGATGCACGCGGGGCTGCCGCTTCTGTCAGGCGGGAATGGTCTGGCGGCCTGTCCGCGAACGGACCCCCACCGTCCTTGAGGAGATGGCCGAGGCGATGCTCCGGGCGACGGGGCACGACGAGATCTCCCTCCTCTCTCTGAGCTCCGGCGACTATTCCCGGATCGAACCCCTCCTCACGACGCTGATGGACCGTTATTACGCCCGGCGGGTCGCCATTGCGCTCCCGTCGCTCCGCGCCGAAACCCTCACTCCGCAGTTAATCGAGGGGATCCGACGGGTCCGGAAGACGAGCTTCACACTCGCCCCCGAGGCGGGGACGCAGCGCCTCCGCGACGTGATCAACAAAGGAAATAGGGAGGAGGATCTGCTCGCCACAACGGAGCGGGTATTCGCGGCCGGCTGGAAGGCGGTAAAACTCTACTTCATGATTGGCCTTCCCGGCGAGCGGGAGGAGGACCTGGAGGGAATCGCCGAGCTCGCCCACCGGGTCCTCCGGACGGCGAAGAACCGGGGTCAGGTCACGGTCAGCCTTTCGACCTTCGTTCCCAAGCCCCACACTCCCTTCCAGTGGCAGCGCCAGATCGGCATCAAAGAGACAGCCACCCGGCAGGAGTTTTTCAAGAGGCGCCTGAAGAACCGGAACATCAGCGTCAAATGGCATGACGCCCGGATGAGCCTCCTCGAAGGGATCTTTTCTCGCGGGGGGGAGGAGACCGGCGATCTGATTGAGACGGCCTTCCGCCTCGGCTGCCGTTTCGACGGCTGGAGCGACCGCTTCCGTTTCGACCACTGGGAGGAGGCGCTTCGCCGGACGGGAATCGACGCCGGGGCATCTCTGCGGGAACGTCCCGGTTCGGAGACCTTCCCCTGGGAGCGGATCGATTGCGGGGTTCGCCGGGATTTTCTGCTGGCCGAGGCCGAAAAGGCCGAAGAAGGCGAAGCGACGCCGGACTGCCGGACCGGACCGTGCAGCGACTGCGGTGTCTGCGATCACAAGACCATCCGGGTCGTCACTGCCCCAGCGGACGCGCCCGTCGGGACCCTCGTATCCACCTTCGCCGGCCCGGAAGACGCCGGGGGGCCGGAAAAGGCCTTCCGCCTCCGGTTCACGAAATTGGGACCGGCACGGTTTCTCTCTCACCTGGAGCTCTCCGCGGCTCTGAGCCGGGCGATGATCCTAAGCGGGATCTTCTTCGTCTATTCGCAGGGGTTCCATCCCCATCCGCGGATCTCCTTTGCAGGGGCAACGGCAGTGGGCATGGAGAGCCGGGGCGAATTCGCGGATATCCGCATCCAGGATCCCGGAGTGGGGCTGAAATCCCTCGTCGCCCGGATCAATGCCGGCCTCCCCTCCGGTGTCGCGGTCACAGCGATGCGGGAGCTTCCGCCGCATGATTTCTCTCTCGCGGAAATCGTCAAGGGCTTCCATTATGATATCATTCTACCGGAGGAGACCGGAGAGGAGCATCTGCAGAGGTGCGAAGCCGACATCCTCCGTTTCCTCGACGCGCAAAGTTTCGCCGTCCGCCGGGAAGTGAGCGGAAAGACCGTCCTTAAAGAGATTCGCCCCCTCGTCACAGGCCTCACCCTGGACCGACCCTCCCACCGGATCATTCTTTCCGCCCATTTTGGTCCGGAAGGGACAGTCCGCCCCACCGAACTCTTGACCTCCCTTTTCGGCTTTTCCCCCGAGGCGGCCCGCAGCACGCGCATCGTCAAGACAGCCACCCGGCCGGCCGATTTCGTCGGACCGGCCGACCGGGAAATACTATTGGGGACATGATGCGGCATCGTGTCCCCGCCCCAATAAATTTTCTTGACAAATACACTTTCTTTTCGTTATGGTGCGGATTCAAAATTTTCAAGAGGGAACTAAGCCATGTACGCAGTCATTAAAACGGGCGGTAAGCAGCACAGGGTCACCGAGGGAGATGTGATCGCCATCGAGAAGATCAACGGCGACAGAGGGGAAGCGGTCGTTTTTGACCAGGTTCTAATGGTCGAGAAAGAGGGCGACATCCGGGTCGGCAGGCCCGTCGTCGAAGGCGCGAAGGTGGTCGGCGAGATTCTCGCCCAGACCAAAGGCGACAAACTTATCGTCTACAAGACGAAAAAAAGGAAGGGTTACCACAAGAAGAACGGTCACCGCCAGCAGTTGACCAGCATGAAGATCAGGGAAATATCCATTTAAGCGGAGGGCATTATGGCACACAAGAAGGGACAGGGAAGCTCCCGGAATGGAAGAGACAGCAATTCCCAGCGGCGGGGCGTCAAGGCATACGGCGGCGAGAAGATCAGCGCCGGCTCTATCATCGTTCGTCAGGTCGGAACCGTATTTCATCCCGGCAACAATGTCGGGTTGGGGAAGGACTATACCATTTTTTCGAAGATCGACGGCTTCGTGAAATTCGAGCGACTCGACAAGAAGCGGAAGAAGATCAGCGTCTACGCCGCGGCGTAGACACCTTTTCTTTTTAGATAAAGTAAGGAGAACGGGGAAATGGGCGAGAACGAACGTGAAACCGGGACAGTCAAGTGGTTTAACGACAAGAAGGGATACGGCTTCCTCTCCCGAGCCTCGGGAGAGGACGTGTTTGTCCATCATTCTGCGATCATCGCGGAGGGATTCCGCAGTCTGGCCGAAGGAGACCAGGTCGAGTTCGCGATCCAGCAGGATCAGAAGGGCCAGGCCGCCGTGGACGTGCGCAAGATATAGCGTACCGGTCTTGGTCAGGCCGAGCACTCGTTCCGACCGATATCCTCCGAACAGGTCGTCACCCCGGGGATGCGTTGCGGTTGTTGTTTACGCAGTCGCCGGTCGTTCTTCCTTATAGTCCATCCGGAAAAAGGCGCAACCGCTGTTTTCACACCCAACAACCGGATGACATTTTCTCCTTCCTCCCCCTCCGCGTGAAAAAGGCATAGGCAATCCGGATGAAATTCATCGACGAGGCGAAGATTTACGTCAAGGCGGGCGACGGCGGGCGCGGTTGCGTCAGCTTCCGGCGGGAGAAGTTCATTCCCCGCGGGGGACCGGACGGCGGCGACGGAGGCCATGGGGGTGATGTCATCATCCGCGCCTCCCTGAGCCGGCGAACCCTCCTCGACCTCAAGTACCGTCAGCACCACGTAGCGAAGCACGGCGGTCACGGGGAAGGAAGCAAACGGACGGGAAAGGACTCCCAGGACGTGGAGATCGTCGTCCCGGTGGGCACAGTCGTTCGGGACGCGGAAACGGGGGAACTCCTCTCTGATCTAGCCGCCGATGGGGCCTCCTTCATCGTCGCCAAAGGCGGAATGGGCGGTCGCGGCAACGCGCGATTCGCCACCGCTACCCGCCAGACCCCGCGCTTCGCCCAGCCCGGCATCCCGGGCGAGGAGCGCTGGATCACGATGGAGCTCAAGCTCCTGGCCGATGTCGGAATCGTCGGCCTCCCGAATGTCGGCAAATCGACCTTCATCTCCCGCGTCTCCGCCGCCCGTCCCAAGATCGCGGATTACCCCTTCACGACGCTCGTCCCCCATCTCGGCGTGGTCAAGTACGGAGAGCACGAATCGTTCGTGATCGCCGACATCCCGGGGCTGATCGAAGGGGCGCACGAGGGGATGGGGATGGGCATGCAGTTCCTCCGCCACGTTGAGCGGACCTCCGTCCTGCTCCACATCATCGACGTATCGCCGGAATCCCATGAGGGCGCCTGGCATGACTACGAACTGATCAACCGGGAGCTGGAGCTCTTCAGCCCCGATATGCGGAAAAAACGGCAGGTCGTGGCGATCGGCAAACTCGATCTCCCCGTGACCCGGGAGAGGTGGAAGGATGCTGTTGACAGCTTTGCACAAAAAGGAATAAAACTGCTCGCTTTTTCGGCTGCAACGGGAGAAGGCGTCCCGGAGGTGCTCCGGGAGCTCATCGTCCTGATCCCCCCGCATCTGCCCCCGGCGGATGAAGAAAGCGGGGTAGAACTGCCGGAGGAAATATCATCATGACACGCAAAGAACAGCTCGCGGGCGTCCGGAGGATCCTCGTCAAGGTCGGAAGCGCCGTCCTGACCGGCGAGGACGGCCTCGACCTCCAAGTGATTGAACAGCTCGCGGCCGATATCGCGGCCCTGCGCGAACGGGGCTTTCAGGTCGTCCTCGTCAGCTCCGGCGCGATCGCCTCCGGGAAACACCGGATGGGAATCGAAGGCAAACTGAAGAGCATCCCCCAGAAGCAGGCGGCGGCGGCGGTTGGCCAGGGGCGGCTGATGCGGGTTTACTCCAATGCCTTCGGAAAACACGGCCTTTTCGTCGGCCAGGTCCTGCTCACGATGAGCGACATCACCGACCGCAAGCGTTTTCTGAACATCCGCAACACCCTCTTCACCTTGCTGGAGTGGGGGGTCATCACGATCATCAACGAAAACGACACGGTGGCCGTCGATGAGATCAAATTCGGCGACAACGACCACCTGGCCGCGATGGTGGCCAACATCGTCGAGGCGCACCTGGTGATCAATCTGACGAGCACGGAAGGTCTCTACGACCGGAACCCGGCCGACGCCAAGAAGGCAAAACTTATCCCCATCGTTACGGAATTCACCCCGGAGATCGAGGCCGCCGCGACCGAAGAGGCCACCCCCGTCGGGATGGGCGGCATGAAGAGCAAGGTCCAGGCCGCGAAAAAGGTCACCGCCTCCGGCATCCCCTACATCATCGCCCCCGGCCGGCGCGCCGGCGTCCTCCAGGAGATCCTGGACGGGAAAGAGACCGGCACCCTGTTCTTGCCGCCAGCGGAACACCTGAGCAGCCGGAAATATTGGATCGCCTTCACGCTTCGCTCCCGGGGCCGCCTCCTGATCGACGATGGGGCAAAAGAGGCTCTCCTCCGGGACGGCAAGAGCCTCCTTCCCTCCGGCGTAACGCAGGTCGAGGGGGATTTCGTTCTCGGAGATCCGGTCACCTGCGTGGACGCAGCGGGAAACGCGATCGCTAAGGGGCTGGTCAACTACGGCGCCGCCGAGATCCGGAAGATCATGGGGCTGAAGAGTTCGCGCATCGAACAGGAACAGGTCCTAGGCTACAAAGACTACGACGAGGTGATCCACCGCGACAACCTGGCCGTCACGGCCCAGCCTGCCGGAAAGTCGAAAGCCTGATTCTTGCCTCATCGCCGGAACTTTATCCCGTGTGCGCCCGGCATGCCCCGCCACGCCTTAGGGACCGGAGGAATCGCATTTTCTCGGCGACTGGTTGCAATTTGGTCACAAATACCTTATAAACAATGGCGTTCGGTGCCGCTGTCGCGCAGATAGTCTTGGACGATGAGAATTTTTATTGCTCCGCGGGAGGCCGCGGCAAAAGTGGAGACATCAGTCAATGAACAACGCGTTCGTCAATCTGCTGGTGCGGTGGTTCGTGCTGGCGCTGGGCGTGGTGTTGAGCACGAAAATCGTGCCCGGCATCAGCTACGACACGGGCACGACCCTCGCGGTCGTGGTGCTGGTACTGAGCTTCTTCAATGCGGTCCTGAAGCCGCTGCTGCTGCTTTTCACCCTGCCGTTCATTGTCCTGTCGCTCGGCATCGGCATCTGGATCATCAACGCCATCCTGTTCTATTTCGTCGGCCGGCTGGTGGACGGGTTTCATGTGGCCGGGTTCGGTTCAGCGTTGTTGGGGGCGTTGATTGTCAGCATGACCAATCTGCTGATGAACCGGCTGCTTGTGCCACCGCGCCCGCCCGGTCCGCCGCCGGTCAAGCGGGACGATGTGATTGATATCTGAGTGGCGGGGTGGCACGCGGCCGCTGGCCGCGCTCCACCTGAGATTCCGTTTAACGGACAGGGGGGCAACGTTGGTGGCCTTAGGATAACTCCTTCTAAAATCACCTTGACGGATGCAGGAATTTATGGATATCGTAAACACAATGTTACATACCTATATAAATAGGAAAAATAGATTATGTTACGTATAGGTAGGTGTAGCCAGCATTTGCTTCTTCCTATAACAAAGCATATGGCAATTTTAACAGGCATCCGTCATTTCAATTGGAGCGATAGTAAATCGTTGACATACCAGGACATTCTTCTTGGATCTTGTTAGCAAATACGTAAGGAGGGGAAACATGAATATCACTGAACGTATCAAAGGAATTTTGCTTAGACCCAAAGATGAATGGCAGACCATTGCGGGGGAAACGACACCTATTGCTGAGTTATATAAAAACTATATTATTTTATTGGCAGCCATCGGACCGGTTGCCTCTTTTATCGGCATGTCTCTTGTCGGAGTTAGCCTGCCTGTGGGAGGAGCATACAAGGTACCGATAACAACAGGTATTATCTCTGCGGTCGTTCAGTATGGTCTCACCCTTGTCGGTGTATATATCCTCGCCTTGATTATCGATGCCCTTGCCCCTACCTTTTCAGGGGAGAAAAATCTCAACCAGGCCTTCAAGCTGGCCACGTATTCTTATACACCGGGTTGGTTGGTCGGTGTTTTCGCGCTCATCCCTGCCCTTAGGATCCTCGGTATTTTGGGATTATACGGTCTATATCCCCTCTATCTCGGGTTACCCGTTCTCATGAAATCTCCAAAAGAAAAATCCACAGGGTACACGATTGCCATCATCATCGCAGCGATCGTTATTTTTGTCGTGATAGGCGCCATCTCACGAGTCTTTATTTCCTGACATAAGCCGAATATGACTATGCTTGGGAATAATGATCTCATCGTGCACACAGCCTATGGACTTTTCGAGAAGCCATTAGAAAAGATTTTACGACAGACCGGGAAGCCCCGCCCTGGAATGGCTGGCCAACCTATAATCCCACATCCCCAACCGGGGCGAACAGATGGTCAGGTAGTACGGCTTCCGAAACAGTCTTAGAAGCTACAGTCCAAATGGCAATCCTTAATTCGATTTAGCCTGACGATTGTGAACACAAGGTGAAAGCGAGACATATAGCCGACAGCAGATTTTGAAAAATTGATCCTCGGAAGTTTTGTTTAGCTTCCTGAAAGCCACACATAAGAGGTCTCAAAAAACATTCCAAGTTTCTTCTGGTAATGATCGCCTATACCCCATATTTTGTGGTCAATATTCCATTGACACCCAAGAACGTACTTCATATACTCCCACCCTGAAAAACAATGCCTTATCAATTCAATAGGAGGATTCAATCCATGGGTATACGTGACGGTGAACAGATTTTAGAGATGATGCGAGCCTATCAGGTTCCCTGCCTGCTCGCCACAGCGGCCGATCTGGATGTGTTTGAGAAACTCGCTCCAGCGCCCCGGACCGCCGCGGAAGTTGCCGCCGTTGCCGGTTGCGACTTGCGTGCGGTAACTATTCTGCTCGACGCGCTGGCAGCAGTAGGAATGATCGTCAAGCAAGACGAGCAGTACTGGATTTCTTCAGAGCTTGCTCCTTTTCTGTGTGAGGCATTTCCGCAGAGCGTCATGGCCATGCTGCGTCACCAGGCGAACTGCCTGCGCAACTGGTCGCGATTGCCGTGGACAGCACGTGGTGTCGCGCGGTGTAGCCGACGAGTTGGTTCAAGAAATCCACCCCGGCGGCGTGCGTTGCGTATTGGATCTGGGTGGTGCATCCGGATCGTGGACTCTGGCCTGGCTGAAGGCAGAACCGCAATCGCGTGCCATCATCTTCGACCTGCCGCATGTGATTCCGATGGCTCGTGAGTGTTTCGCCACCTCGCCGTTTGCCGACCGGGTCGAACTGTGCGCCGGAGACTTCTACACCGACGACTTGCCCAAGGGTGCCGATCTGGCCTGGGTCAGCGCGATCATTCACCAGAATTCTCCGGACCAGAACCGTGCGTTGTACCACCGGATTGCCGCTGCGCTGGAACCGCAGGGCTGGATCTACATTCGTGACATTGTTATGGAGCCGTCCCGCACGACGCCGATCGCCGGCGCACTGTTTGCCGTCAACATGCTGTCGGCCACCGAGGGAGGCAACAGCTACTGCTTGACCGAGATTCAGGAAGATCTTCAGTCGGCCGGATTTGCGGACGTTCAACTCGTGCGCCGCGACGAAGGCATGCGCTCGATTGTGCGGGCCCGCGTGCGATAGATTACCCCACAAGCCGAGGTCATGTAACCAGCGCCGGTGCGCACACTGACCTGCCGGCTTCCAGCCGGCACCTGCCTGACATCAGGTTCACCTGATGATGCAGATGGGATGAGCACAGGTTCCGCCTCTTAGGAACGTATGATCTACCTGGATCAGGAAGAGAAGGTCGCTTTTATTGATTAGACAAAGGATCTTTCCATGGATGACGGGGTCCTTTTAAATCAGCTTGAGGAGCTGGCCGGAAAGCTTGGGATCGAGATTCGCTATGGGAACATAGCCGTCGAAGAGTCACACCGTAGGGGAGGCTTATGCCGGGTTAAAGGGAAATACATACTGATCATTCATTCCCGGCTAACCATAAAAGAGAGGATCGGGATTATCACAAAGACATTGAAGGGATTTGAGATGGACGATGTATATGTAATACCCGTTATCAGGGAATTGCTCGATAAATCTAAAGAACAATAAAAGGAAAGGGAACACATGAATAGGGCGGATCTGATTGAAGCATTGGCAAAAAAAGAAGTGTTGAAGGAAACAGAGGCCTACACCATCATCAACCTTATCTTTGATGGTTTCACCGATACGCTCAAGAAGGGCGGTAGAATTGAGATCAGGGGATTCGGGAGCTTCTCCGTAAGGGAGTATGGCGCTTATACGGGAAGCAATCCCAAGACCGGAAAGAAAGTTGACGTTAAACCGAAGAGGTTGCCGTTTTTCAAGGTTGGAAAGGAATTGAAAGAGAGGGTGAATGGATCTTGAGTAATGGGAGTACTGTGGGTTTGTCATTAATAACTTCCTCCTACCATGAGTAAGGAAAAGTTGCAGATATCAAGGGGTAAACAGCACCCGTTGTCGATAAAAAGTCGATAAAATCTCCTTGACATACGAGGCCCACCTTCGTAACATTCTTCGACAGAAAAGTTATTTCTTATCAATTTAATGATGGAGGTTGACCCATGATGACAAATCGATACGCGTTCGTGGCTGTGGCAGTCCTTGCCACTTTTCTGCTGACGGGTTGCCAGACGGCGCAAAAGTCCGGGAGCACTGCGAGTGCGGCACCCAGTGCGAAAGCCGAGTCGCCCAAGGATACACAGACAGTCAAGGGCATCAACGGTTGGGAAGGTGAGATTTCCGGCAAGCCCGCGCCGGGTAGCAAATTCACGAAGCTGAAGATCGGAATGAGTATGAAGCAAGTGACCGATCTGATCGGCCAGCCTAACGATCAGGGTGCCTATATGACCGGCAAGGCTTGGATCCCTTTCTACTATGGTAGCGACCGTTACCGCCACGAGATGGTTTACAAGAGCCAGGGCCGCCTGATCTTCGCGGGTGGCTCCGTGGGCGATTACTCCTCGGGCCACTTGACCTCAATCATTCACAACGTCCAAGAAAGCGGCTACCGCTGAGGCGAATGTGTCCACACCAGAAACATCGTCGCAGACTATGACGCTGAGTTTCTTACCCCTGTTCCAGGGGTAAGTGTCGACCAGCAGGTGGGGCAAAAAGCACGCTTCCCGGTGCGCGCAGTATTCCAAGAAGATGTAAAGGTGATTACGAATATGCAGGAACCGGAGAAGGATTTCTATCCTGTGTTCTGACTTTGAATTGAGTCGCCGGTCGCCCAGACGGATCGCTTGACCGAGAGCCACACAACAAGCGATCAAGATGGCTCGACAAAATGCCGTCGCATCCATGAGCTCTGTCGTTATTTCGCTCCGTAATCCTCAGTGCTAATCACTGTCCAGCCCCAAACAGTAGCGAAGTCATTAAAAGAAGAACTAGAAACACCGGAACAAATATTACATCCCTTCCGGTCAATCTTTATTGCAAAACATCAGATGATTGTAAGAATATCGAATCAATTTAATGCGCGACGTTACAATCCGGGTCTATTCGCTGCCCGACACCCGGCAAATATTATCAGGAGGATTGCGTAATGGACGTCACAACGGAAAAAAAGGAGCGGGTCTGGACGGTGATCATCGACCGTCCGGAGACCCGAAATGCCGTTAATCGGCAGAGGGCCGATCAGTTGGTGGAAGCCTTTCTGCAATTCGATCGGGATGATCATGCCGCTGTCGCTGTCCTGTGGGGGGCCGGCGGCACCTTCTGCGCCGGCGCCGATCTGAAAGCCGTGACGAAGATCTCGGAGGGAGAGGCAAACCGTTTGGACGGAAATATGAGCGCCCCTGGACCCATGGGTCCTTCACGCCTGAAACTGTCCAAACCGGTCATCGCCGCGATCTCCGGCTATGCCGTTGCCGGGGGGTTGGAACTGGCCTGCTGGTGTGACCTCAGGGTCGCGGAACGTGACGCCATCCTCGGCGTCTTCTGCCGCCGCTTTGGCGTCCCTCTGATCGACGGAGGCACACAGCGGCTCCCCCGCCTGATCGGCATGAGCCGAGCCCTCGATATGATTCTCACCGGGCGACCCGTCGGCGCGGAGGAAGCTCTGACCATGGGGCTTGTCAACCGGATTGTCGATCCGGGTGGATCTAGGATAGCAGCGGAAACCCTCGCCGCTGAAATCGCCGCCTTCCCTCAGGGCTGCCTGCGCAGCGATCGCTTGGCTGTCTATGAAGGCTTTGATGAGGCGTTCGACTCTGCGATGGAGAATGAATTCCACCGGGGCCTTCGGGTCATCGCCAGCGGTGAAACGGAGATGGGGGCCGCACATTTTTCAAGCGGGCAGGGCAGCCACGGCCGGTTCTGAGTGTCCGGGGTGTTTTGGCCGAAAAGATACAGCCCGACGGAAAATGGATGATAACAAACCCTATTCTTCCGGAAATTGGAAAAGGGGGGGCCAAACCGGGGAGCAGGAACGTTCCCAACGCCCAGCCGGAAGCGGCCGGGCGATAGGGGCTTAAGCGCCTTTCCGGTTTCGTTCCGGCGCGATCCCGGCCAGGGTCTTGGCCAGTTTTACCTTTTTGTCCAGATCCCCCTCACGAAAAATCATCACCCGCTGGGCCTGAGGGGAGCCGGCGCCGTGCATCGACTCCACCAGGGCCGTCCCTCCAATCATGCTCTCGATCAGCCGACCGATTTTGATCCGTTCTTCGGTGGGGATGCCGGCCACGCCGGAGAAGTATTTCTTCACCAGATGACCCGTATCTTCACTGTTGAGATCGTATTCGCTGGGCAGCGTCGCCAGAAATCCGCCGGCCAGATCGGCGGCCAGGCGGGCCACTTCGAAATGAAAACGGGTGGCGTTATGCTTGCCGACGTTGGCCAGCATCGTATCGACCATATAGGCCCCGGACGGCGTCGGCCAGCCTTCGGCCGCGCAAGCGATCGAAGAGCTGTATAGGGTTTCGCCCAGATGGATCATCTCGGTCACCTTGTCCCGCACATGGGAGGCCCCGGCGGTCCCCTGAATCTGGGTCAGATAGGTCACCGCTCCGGTCAGGACATCGATCAGACCGGTTTTGCAGCCGCCGTAATTGGCCCGGTGGTGGGCGGCGAAACGATAGACCAGGGCGTTCGTGAATTCCGTCTTCCCGTCCATGAATACCCGCTCCCGGGGGACAAAGACATCTTCGAAGGCGATGACCGCCTCGCCGCCGACCCCCCCGAAAACGGGGTTCCCGGAATCGATCCGTTCTCGGTTGTCCTTGCGGTCGTCATTGGCCTGACGGCCGAAGATCATGGTCACCCCGGGGGCGTCGGCCGGTATCGCGCAGACCACGGCATAGTCTTTGGATTTCTCGTCCATGGCCGTGGTCGGCATGATCAGGATCTCATGGGAATTGACCCCTCCGGTCATGTGTAGCTTGGCCCCGCGGATGACCAGACCGTCGTCCCGGCGTTCGACGATGCGGAGATATTGGTCCGGATCGACCTGCTCGGCCGGCCCTTTGGAGCGGTCCCCCTTGGGATCGGTCATCGCCCCGACCACCATCAGATTTTCCTCCTGGATATAGGCCAGCCACTTCTTGAACCGCTCAAAATAGTCGGTGCCGCATTTCCGGTCGATTTCATAAGTCACCGAATAGGCGGCGTTGATGCCGTCCAGCCCCACGCAGCGCTGGAAGCAGGAACCGGTCTTCTGACCCAGGACGCGCAGCAGCTTGACTTTTTTGATCAGATCGAGGCGGCCGTGGCCAGCTCTTTATATTCCGGATCGCTGGCCAGGGCGTAGGTGACGGCCGCGGCCCGGACATGCGGAGCCGTGGCCGGGTGGCGGGTCACATCCTTTATCCTCTTCCCCTTGTAATAGACCTTATGGTTCAGCTTCCGCAGACTTTTCAGATAATCCTGGGCGGTTTTTATCTTCATTCGAACACTCCTGATATCATTCCCATCCCCGCAATCGATAATAATCCTTCATCAGACGATTCAGTTCGTCTTCGGTGATCACCTTGCCGCTCTCCGGCAGCGCCTCTTTGTGAAAACGGGAGGGCAGACAGTCGTCTTTTCGGGTCATCCCTTCCCGCAGGTTGAATTCCCGGCAGAGGGAAACCACCCGCCGGGTCATCGTTCGGATCTCCTCTTTCCCCCAGGTCAGGCCGGTGGTCATATGAATGATCCGGGACAATTCCGTCCAGGAATAGAGGTCCCGATAAAAACGGCCCGGATCGATCCTTCCGCTCAGCTCGGGCTTGTAACATGTGGCCCGCAGATGGCAGGCCCCCCGGTCCGAGACGGCGTAGCCCAACCCCATCCCCTTGAGCACCCGGGGATCATATCCGGCCGGTTCCATCCCCTTGACGTGGATGGCAATGTCCTCCAGCCCCCATTCGGCGGCGGCGGTTCGGATACCTTCGGCCAGAACCGCCCCGATCCCTTGTCGGTGGACGATCTGTTTGAGCAGGGCGGCGATGGCCGGGACATCGCCGTACTCTATCTTTTCCCGGATCTTTCCCCTTAGGGATGCCTCAATGGCCAGGCCGGCCAGATTGCCGGCGGTGATGGTATCCACCCCCAGCCGGTCGCAGATGTCGTTCAGGTAGATGATCTCCTCAATATTCCTGATCAGGCACAAACCGCCGAAAGCATAGATGGTCTCATATTCGGGACCTTCCAGGGTCATCCCTTGGTGGGGGCCTTCCTTCACTTTGCTTAATCGTCCGCAGGCGATAAAGCAGCGGGCGCAGGCCCTGGGGGTGACGTCACACCGTTCATGAAGGGCGTCGGCGCCGATCGCCTCCCATCCGTCGAGCACCCCTTTGGACCAGTACCGGGTAGGAAATGCCTGGGCCTTGTTCAGGATCGCCACCATCATGGGGGTCCCCATTTTCCGGTAGTTTGCCGCCCCCGGGTCGCTCTTCCCCCTTTCCAGGATCTCTCGGGCAAACGCCTGCGCCTCTTCCGGAAAGGCCAGCGGGCGTTTCCGGCTTCCATGAAAACAGAGCGCCTTGATCTTCTTGGAACCCATCACCGCCCCGGTGCCGGTCCGGCCCGCCGAACGCCAGTAATCGTTTTCGATCACCGAAAAACGGACCAGGTTTTCTCCAGCCGGACCGATGACCAGGGCGGCGGCCCGTTCGGCAGGAGCCCCCGCCCTTTTCTTGCCGACCCGTTTCAAGACCTCGTCTTCCGTGGCATAGGTGTCCTGTCCCCACAAATCCCGGGCCGGATGGAACCGGACGGTCTCGTCGCTGATCTCCAGGAAGACCGGCTCCGGGGACGCCCCTCGGATGACAACGACGTCATAGCCGGTTCTACTGATCGACTCGGCGGCCTTTCCGCCGGAATAGGATTCGGAATAGAACCCGGTTTGCGGACTCTTGGTAAAAATCCCGTGGCGGCAGGAGCCGTGAATCGGGCTGTCGGTGACCGGGCCGACGGCGATGATCATGTGGTTGTCCGGGGAAAAGGGGTCCACCCCCGGCGGATTTTCATTCAACAGTAGCCGGGTGGCCAGCCCTTTTCCTCCCAGCCCCATCTCCAGTTCCTGATCGGACAACTCCTGGATGGAAAAGGATTGTTCGCCGACATCCACCTTCAAAATACGATTGAAAAAGCCTTTCATGAGATCCTCCGAAAAAGCCGGCGGAAGCGGCAGGCCGACGCCGTCCGTTCACCAGGCGTTCCGATAGATGCGCTCGGCGTCTTGCAGGGTGATTCTCCTGGGATTGTTAGCCAGCAGGCGGGTCACCTTCATCACCCCCTGGGCCATTTTCGGGATCGCCTCTTCCGGAACCTGCAAATCCCGAAGACGCAAGGGGATCTCCAGGTCGGCCATCAATTCCTCAATCACCTCCAGCCCCTCCTCCGCGGCCTGCCGGTCGGTCAACTCCCCGGCGGCCACCCCCAGGGCGGAAGCGACATCGGCAAATTTGGGAAGATTCCCCAGCATATTGAAGCGCAGAACATGGGGCAGCATGACCGAATTGGCCAGTCCGTGGGGAATATGGTGAAATTCACCCCCCAGCGGGTAGGCGAAGGCATGGACCGCCGTCACCCCGGCGTTGGCAAAGGCCATTCCGGCCAGCAGGCTCCCCTCCAGCATCTTGGAGCGGGCATTGAGATCCTCTCCGCGGGCATAGGCGGTCAGTATATTGCCGGAGGTCAATTCCATGGCCCGGAAGGCCAGATGATCGGTCAGTCCGTTGGCATTGACCGAGGTATAGGCCTCGATCGCATGGATCATGGCGTCCATGCCGGTAAAGGCCGTCACGGCCGGAGGAAGACCGATGGTCAGCTTTGGATCCAGCAGGGCTGATTTTGGAAGCAGATGGGAGCTGACAATCCCTTTTTTCAATTTCTCCCGGGTATCGGACAATATGGCAATCGGGGTAACCTCGCTGCCCGTCCCGGCCGTGGTGGGGACAAGGATCACCGGAACCCCCGGATTGGGGATAAGATCGATCCCGAAGAAATCATCAATCTTGCCGGAATTGGTAAGGCGGACCGCAACCACCTTGGCAATATCCAGGGAACTCCCCCCCCCGAGTCCGATAATGCAATCGGCCTGTTCTTGTCGAGCCGTCCGGAAGCATTCCTCCACAACTTCGATTCTGGGATCGGGTTCCACCTGGTCGAAAAGGGACCAGGGAAGCCCCGCGAGTTGAAGAGATTCTTCCACCGGCTTGAGGAGTCCGGCCCGAATGATCCCCGGATCGGTGACGATGAGGACCTTTCCCCCCTTCAGGGCCTTGACCTCCAGGCCAATCTGCTCTATGCATCCCGGGCCTATCAGGATGCGCGGTGTGGTCCGAAACAATATGTGTCCCATAGGTGTCCTCCCAAATTCTTTCCAGGATTGAAATTCACTCTCTACGACAGCGCAAGGCGACCGTACTATGGCAGATTATCAAATGATCTAAAGAATTCAATCGATTTCCGGTTGAACTCCGTTGCCTCTTCGATAAAAAACAGGTGACGGCAAGCAGGGAAAAAAAATAACTTTGAACTCGGCAGGAGCTCTTTCAATATAAGCGAGTTTTGCGGCGGCACCAGAGGGTCGTCATCTCCGGACATGATGAATACAGGCACTTTCAGGCCGCCGAGCCGCTCTGCCGTGTCGTGCTTCAAGCAGGCCGAGAACTGTCTGAAAAAGGCATACGCGGGCTGGTAATGCCTGAGGGAAATCTCTATCAATTCTTGAATCCAGTCTGGGTGTTCCGCGATGAACCCGTCGGAAAAATAGATGTCCATGTCCTTGCGGAGTATCTCCGTGGGGGTGAGGCCTTCGTTCGCAGTGAATTTTTTCATGCGCTCTTCGCTCATGAGGACTGCACGGCTGCCACCGCAGCTCGTGCAGCCGAGAATCAGGCTCCTCACCTTGTCGGGATGACGAAGCGCCAGTTCCTGGGCAATATACCCACCCATTGAGATGCCCAGTATGTGGGCGTCGCGAATCTCCAAGGCTTCCATCAATCCTGCGGTGTCATCTGCAAAAAGGGGGATGGAGTATTCCATATCCGGCTTGTCCGAACGTCCCGCTCCCCGGTTATCGAAGGCAACCACCTTGAAATGCTTTGATAAGGCGGGAATCTGGCAATGCCACCATTCGAGATTTCGTCTGAGACCCATGATCAGAACGAGGGGAATTCCTTCCCCGTATGTTTCATAATATAGATCGACATCATTGATTCTGATTGCAGGCATCCGCCCAATCCTCCTTCAACTGTGTTTTTCAGCCGGTTGCGATCCGGTCGGTTTCCGGCTTTTGAGACCAATGTTGACGTCCCGGTAAAAGTCGTCCTTGCCGTCACATTCTCTCAACTTTTAAGACTTTTCGCGAGGTCATCCGGATTCTCAATTCTCCATTTGAACGACCACCCCCCGGTCAATCTGGAAGACCCGGTCCAGCAGGTCGGCTGAATGCTGCAAGTTGGATTCAGAAAGGATCACCGAAAGCCCCTCCTTGATCAATTCGCCAACCACCTCCACCAGACGCCCGGACAAGGCCGGGGCGACCCCTTCAAAAGGTTCATCGAGGAGCAGGAGTTTATCGCCGCACATCAACGCCCTGCCGAGGGCGACCAGCTTCTGCTGTCCCCCGGACAGTTGCATGGCCTTCCGCTTGGCGAAGACCTTGATTTCCGGGATCATCGTGCAGATCTTCTCCAGGCGCCGAGGGGCGTCTTGCGTGCCAATGGCCCAGGCTGGCAGAAGGATATTCTCCTCCACGGTCAATTCCGGGATGAGGCGCCGTTCTTCCGGCATATACCCGATGCCCAGGCGACTGCGGCCGTAAGCGGGAATCTCTCTCAAATCAGCGCCGTCAAACTCAACTGTCCCACTACTGCAGGGGAGCAGGCCCATGATGCTGCGCATCAAGGTCGTTTTGCCGGCCCCGTTGCGGCCGATTAATCCCGCTACGGCGCCGGTGGGAAGATCGAGCCTCACGCCCTGCAAGACGCTGACCGACTGGATGGAGACATTTAAATCGCTGATTTTAAGCATTGCCGGAATCCCTTCTTTTCGCTGAGCGCTTATTCTCCCCCCCGATGACATACTGACGCACCTCGCGGTCGGCCAGTACCTCTTCCGGTCCCCCGTCCGCAATGACGCGTCCCTCGTAGAAGGCCAGGACGCGGCCGGAATAACGGCTGACGATATCCATATCGTGCTCCACAAACAGAACGGTGACCCCTTCCGCCCGCAAGGCCTCCATGATCATATCCATGATGCCGAACTTCTGGTCGGCGTTGATGCCGCTGGTCGGCTCGTCGAGCAGCATGATCTGCGGTTTCCCGACCATCGACATGGCAATGTCCAGCAGCTTGCGCACCCCGCCGGGAAGGACCACGGCCGGTTTGTTCCGGTAATCGAGCAGGCCGAACCGTTCCATGATCGATTCGGCCGCCTCCCCGGCGGAGGCGGAACCATTTTGGGGGCCGCGGGAAAAAAGGGATTTTCGGTTGGCCATAGAAACGATCCCCAGCCCGACCAGGATGTTCTCCTCCACGGAAAGGGAATCGTAGAGCTGGGGAATCTGAAATGAGCGGCAGACCCCCAGCCGGGTAATCTCCCGCGGGGGGAGGGGGGTGATGTCGCGGTCCTGGAAATGGATCGTCCCCGAACTGGGTTTCAGATATCCGGTAATCATATTGATAAACGTGGTCTTTCCGGCGCCGTTGGCCCCGATCAGCCCAACCACGGCATCTTTCTCGATGGAGGCGGAAATATCCACAGCTGCGGTGACGGCGCCGAAACTTTTGCACAGACCTTGCGCTTTCAGGATAGGCATCGCTTCCATATCAGACCCTCCTCTTCTGACGCGAATAAAAGACAGACCAGAGCCCGGCCGGCAGGAAGAGGATGACCAGCAACAGGGCCGAACCCAGGACCATCTGCCAGGTATTGGGCGAATATTCATAGGCAAAGCTGCGGATCGATTCGAAGATCAATGCCCCGAGGAAGGGGGCCAGGACGCTGCCGGTGCCGCCGAGGATGGTGATGAAGACGAATTCCCCGGAAGTGGTCCAGTAGGCCATTTCCGGATCGATATGGCCGACGGTGACGGCCGTCAGAGCGCCGCCCAAGCCAGCCAGGGCGGCGGCAATCACATATTTGATATGGATGGCCCGGCGAACCGAGGCGCCCATGTACTCCACACGGAGCTCATTGTCCTTGATGGCCGGGGAGAGACGCCCCAGAGAGGTCTTCAAATAACGATGCACGAAGAGACCCGCCAGGGCGGCGGTCAGACAGGCCAGGGCGTAAACCGCGTATCGAACCCAGGGGCCGGCGATCGCCATTCCGAAAAAGGAGGGCACCGCGACGTTGAAGCCGTCGGTGCTCCCCAGCATGGCTGTTTTGACCAGGAGGCCATAGAGGATCATGGAGAAGGCCAAGCTCAGCATGGCAAAGAAGATGCCCCGGTAGTTGGCCAGCAGAAAGCCCAAAACAAAGGCCAGGACGCCGGCCGCCAGCACCCCGGAGAGAAGCGCCAAAAAGGCATCGTGGACACCCAGGGCCAGCCCCAGGCTGCCGGCCGTATAGGCCCCCAGACAGTAATAGAGACCCTGCCCGAAGGAGACCAGGCCGGTGCGCATGAGGAGCAGGAGCCCGAGCGCCACGAGCCCCTTGGCGATCGAGAGGG
>JAPLJX010000061.1 GCA_026388375.1 Deltaproteobacteria bacterium | reverse complement strand
CCGAGATTTTGCGTTGAAAGAGGGCGATGCGGAAAAAAAGGTCACCGACGAGGTGATGACCGTCCTGATGAGGTACCACTGGCCCGGAAACGTTCGAGAACTGAAAAACATCATCGAGCGTCTGGTGATCATGACGCCGGCCGGGGTGATCTCGAGGTGCGATATTGCACCCCTGTTCGAGGAGGGGAAGATGCAAGTTTCACCCCCTGAATTGGAGATCGCTTCCGGTTCCTTCCGCGCCGCGAAGCAGGACTTCGAACGCCAGTACATCGTCCGCAAACTCCGGGAGTTTGACGGCAATATCTCCCGGACGGCTGAGGCGATCGGCCTGGAACGGAGCAATCTTCACAAGAAGATCCGAAGCTACGATCTGGAGGTGAAAAACGACGCCGGGGAGGCGGACCATTAAGACCCGGTCTGACGCCGGAGATCGCTAATGGAGAAGCGGTTGAAGGGTAGGAAGATGAATCCCAGAAGGATTACGATCCCAATGGAGAGGGCGTGATAGATGATCGCGAAGGTCAGCGCATCCGTCTTCGGGATTCCGAAAAGGCCGAGGCCGAGAATACAGAAGTAGTGCCAGTTTCCAATGAAGCCGGGCGCCGCGGGGATCGCAATCCCGATGATCAGAATGATCATGAGAACGAAAGCGGCCGCGACCGGCAGGTGGAGGCCGAAGGCCAGAAAGAGGAGATAGATTGCCAGGACGTCGACGAGCCAGATGACGATCGACAGGAGGGTGACAAAGAGCAGAAGTGCCGGATCGACCATGATCCGGAATCCTTCGATGAAATGACCGATCAGCCGGTTCACAGCCCCGGCATAGCGCGCCGGAAGCCTTCCAATGAGAGGGGCCAGGATGCCGAGCGTCGCCTCGCGCCGGACAATCATCAGGATCATCACCGCAAACAGGCCGAGCGTCACAAGCAGGAACAGGACGCTGGAACGGACAAGCCACGGCGGCAGCGGGGTGAAAAAAAGGGCGAGCACCGCGATGATGAGGATCGTGAGGCTGTCGAGCACCCGTTCCACGAAGATCGTGCCGAGCGCCGAGCTCATCGGTATGCGGCTCTTTTTCGCGATGAGATAGGGCCGGGCCAGCTCTCCCAGGCGCGCCGGGATGGCGATGATGGCCAGAAAACCGACGCTGGTTACCGAGAAGAGGGAGAGCTGATCGACCTTTCCGATTGGTCTCAGGATGAACCCCCAGCGGATCGACCTCAGAAGCTGCATCAGAAACATGGCCGCAACGGCGGGGAGGATGTACCCGCAACGGATCGTCCGGAAGCCGTCCATCACCCCCCGGAACTCAATCCCGCGGATAGAGAGCCAGATCAGCAGGGCGCTGAGTGCAAGGCCCGCAATCACCTTTTTCTTCATCAGCCCTCTTCCATTCCCGGCAGTGCGGAGCCAAGGCCGGCATCATCCCGCACCGGTCTACCTTCTGATCAGGTTGTCCCCGATCTTATCGTGGATGAGCTGGGAAGAGAGCTTGTTCCCGATCAGGCCGACGCGGACGGAGACCGTGGTCACGTTCTTTGCCTTGTAGGTGACGGAGATTTGGACCTTTTCATCATCGATCAGGGCCGAAATCTTTCCCTTCCCGATCTCCTTTTCCGGCAGGACATCCAGGCCGCGCATATCCGCCACGGTTTTCTGGCAGGCGTTCCAGGTCGCATCGAAGGAGTGGTAGTAATCGGTTTTCATGTCGCCGTTGATGAAGAAGTAGGT
>JAPLJX010000357.1 GCA_026388375.1 Deltaproteobacteria bacterium | reverse complement strand
TGGGTAAATAGGATAATCCTTGATTCCGCGTTTCCTGAAGATCGGCAAACTCATGAGACAGGAACCTCAACCACCCCCTCTCTATTTGCAATAAATAATCCCTTCGATATCTTCCAAGTGACAGAGCATGGATTGCAGCGCCTCGGCGCTGTCGCCTCTTTTGATGGCGGAAAAAACCCGCCGATGCCCTTCCAGAGATCTCTGCGCCCGCCTGTTATTTTCGTCCTCCATATGATATTTTTCGCGCGACTGCCTGACGTGATCAATCATAGCCAGCAGAAGGCGTTCCATAATGCGGTTCTTCGTTGTCTTGGCCACCAGCATGTGGAACCTGGAATCGATTTCGATGCCATTCTCCCCCCGTTCAAGAGACTCCTCCTGGCTCCGCAGGACGTTTTCCATCTCTTCAATTTCTTGCAAGGTGGCGCTTTCCGCCGCGAGCTGAGCGGCATAGGGTTCGATAATTTTCCGGATGTAGAATATGTCGCGAATGTCATCCTTCTCTTTAAAAAGGGCGGCCGCCAAAGGCTGGATCAAAGCCTCTGCGCTCGAAACAAGAACATAGGTGCCGTCCCCTTGGCGGCTCTGGAGGAGTTTCATGGATTCCAGGGTGCGGATGGCCTCCCGGACCGTGGTACGGGATACCCGAAAGGTTTCGCTCAGCTCCCGTTCGGAGGGGAGATGATCGTTCCGCTTCAATTTCCCCTCTTCAATGAGCGTTCGGATCTGATGTACGATGTCCTCATACGCCTTTTTTTTCTCGACCGGTTTCAGCATTGCCTTGCCTCATCGCTTTTTCTGAGTGCCTCGATCGCCGTTTTAAAGTGCGCTGCGGACACGGAAAGCTTTTCGTGGTTTTTCCCCTGCCGTTCCCGGATTAAGTCCGCGATGGCCAGCATCGTCGCCCTCTTGCACAGGAAGGCGATGTGAGAACCGACCATCCCCTCCGTAATGCTTGCCAGCACTCCAAGATCCACGTCGCTGCACAATGGCCTCCCGTGGGTGTTGATGCGGAATATTTCCCGTCGCTCTCCCTCATCCGGGGCATAAAACTTGAGAATGTAATCGAGACGGCCGGGCCGCACCAAGGCCGGGTCGAGCAAGTCTTCCCGATTGGTAGCCCCGATGACGATCACCTGAGACAGATCGCTCAGTCCGTCCAGTTCGTTGAAAAACTGGCTCGCCACGCGTTCAATCGCCCCTGATCCTGTATCTTCACCCCGTTTTGGCGCCAAGGCATCGATTTCATCGAAAAAGAGAATGGTCGGAGCGGATTGCTTGGCTTTTTTGAATGTCCCATGCAGTGCCTTTTCCGATTCTCCCAACCATTTTGAAAAAAGGATGGAACTGCTGATCGGGATAAAATTGATACCGGTTTCCCCGGCAAGAGCCCTGACCATCATGGTCTTCCCGGTGCCGGAAGGGCCGGACAGCAGGACGCCGCGTGACGAGACCCTGCCCGAAGCGAAAAGTTCAGGATATTTCAGCGGCCAATCAACGATGGAGAGGAGCGTCTCCTTGATCTTGGCCAGTCCGCCGATGTCGCTGAGCTTCAAGGTGGATCTTTCGTTAAAGAATTCACGGGTTGCCGTAGGTTCAACCTCACGGAGGGCCGTCAGAAAATCCTCGCGCGAAATCCGCATGCTTTCCGGAGTTACAGGGAGACGGTCGGA
>JAPLJX010000396.1 GCA_026388375.1 Deltaproteobacteria bacterium | reverse complement strand
CCTCCACCCCCATGCCGGGCACCACCGATACCGTCGGGGCGGTGAAGGCCCCGCCGATGGCCGCCAGCATCGCCCCAACGGTGAACGTCACCATATAAAAGCGGTTCACGTTGATCCCCATCGCCAGGCTGACCTCCCGGTCATGAATCACCGCCAGGAGCAGTTTCCCCTGTCTGGTGTACTGGAGGACCCACAGCAGGCCGAACCCTGCGGCCAGGGAGACGCCGATCAGGATGATGTTATACCCGGGATAACTCAAGCCCGCAAAATCGAGACTTCCCAGCAAGCCGTAAGGCTCCGACACAAAATAGGGGTCCACCCCCCAGATCAGTTTGATTAGATCTTCCAGGATCAGAAAAAGGGCGAAGGTGACGAGCAGCAGCAGGATTTCGTCTTTGCCGTAGAGGAAACGAAACAGCCCCCGTTCGATCAGCGGCCCCATGACCAGACCGACCAGCACCGCGGCCAGGGCCAGCATCCCGTAGCTGCCCAGAGGGGGATAGCCATGGTTCAGCCAATAACCGACCAAAGAGGCGGCGGCATAAGCCCCCAGAGCATACAGACTGCCATGGGCCATATTGAGAATCTTCATCACGCCGTAGATGAGGGTGAGCCCGACCGCGATAATAAACAGCCAGGAAGAATAGAGTATCCCGTCCACCAGGACGGTCAACAGATCGCTCATGGCATGCTCCGGCATGGACCGGGGCGGAATCCGCCCCGGTCGGTTTGAGATTATTTGGTCTTTTTAAACCCGGACTTGATCCAGTCCTCGCTCTTGACCCCTTCGGGGGGATTGACCTTGGCCGCCGGGTATTGTTTCACGTTGGTGAGGGTGAACTTACCTTTGACATGTTTGACGGTACCGTAGGCGGTTCCCTGGACGGCCTGATGGCCTTTTCCCAGGGACATTTCCACTTTTCCGCTCGGCGTTTCATAGGTCAGGTTTTCCAGGGCGGCGATCACCTGGTCCTGATCGGGGGCCTTGCCGGCGTTGGCCGCCTGGGCCTTTTCATAAGCGGCCTTTACCCCCAGGATGGCTTGAACCATTTTATAGGCCGGATAAGTGGGGGGAAGGGCGTAGCGTTCCTGGTAAGCTGCGCGGAACCAACGATTGAGCTCATTGTCCGGGGCGAAAACCCCGTGGGGGCCGCGACCTCCGATCATCGTCCCGTCGGGGATCTGGTTGGCCAGACGAAACATGGCCGTCTCCCCGGCCGTCAGAACGACGGTGCTCTTTTTGAACAGACCCCTTGGGGCCGCCTGCAGGACGAAGGCCTCCAGATCGCCTCCCCAGAAGCTGGAATGGACCACGTCCACGTTGCTGGAAATCAGGGAGGAGATTTCGGCGCCGTACTGTCCGGCGAAGAGTTTGGGCATCTGGGAAACGGCCACCTGCACCCCGGGAATCAAGGTCTTCATCGCGGCTTCAAAGTCGTTCCAGGAGTCCTGCCCCCAAGCGTAGTTCTGATTGATTCCGGCTATCTTTTTAATTTTTGGCCGGCTTTCCGTGACGTAGAAAGCGGCGGCCACATTGTCCATGGTGGCGTGGGCGCCGGTGCGGAAGACGTATTTGTAACTGCCGTCTTCAAAGATGCGGGGGGTGCCGGCGTCAAAAATGATGGTCAGTTTCTTGAGTTCCTCGGCCACCGGCGGGATGGCGATGGCATCTCCGCTGGAGATGTAGCCGATCACCAGGTCCACGTTCTGGCGTTGGACGAGGTTGCGGAATTCGGTCACCTGCTTGGTGACGCCGCCGGCCTCGTCAAGGAAGACCAGTTCGATCGGGGCCCCTCCGAATCCCTTGGCGGCATAAGGGGCGGGCACCTTGCCGCCCGTATTGAGCGCTTCGGCCAACACTTCGGCCCCGTTGCGGGCGGGCACTCCGAAAGGTCCGGCCGGCCCTCCGGAAAGGAAGGTGACGACGCCGATCTTGATCGGTTTTTCATCGGCGGCCGCCGCCGGGAGTATCCATCCCAGGACAGTGATGATGGACAGAACGGTAATGCAACATATCGTGGACAATTTCTTATCAAGGGTCTGTTTTTTCTGCTTCATTTTTTTACCTCCTGTCGGGATTCAACTAATCTGTGGAACGGGGATTCTTGAGTGATACGGTTCTTTCCGATAGCGGTTCTTCCGGCAACCCTCCTTTCCTGCCGGAATCTCTTGCCCTGACCTAGCGGCGTTCCGTATGATACAATAAGTTTGATGCCAAGTATATTTCTTTCGATATTCATGAGCGATTTCCGTTAATAAGAGATCCTTGATCGGGGCGTCATCTCCATCGCCCCCTTCCCGATCGGCCTCAACCCATCTCCCGCAGACGGTTCTTGATCACCTTGCCCCCCGGATTTCGGGGCAATTCATCCAGAAAAACCACCCGAGCCGGGATCTTGTAATCGGCGATATGCCGCCTGCAGAAATCGATCACCTCCTCAGGTGCGGCTTCCTCTCCCGGCCGCAGGACCACAAAAGCCTTGACCACCTCTCCGAAGATGGGGTGGGGTTCCGGAACGACGGCCGATTCGAGCACCTTGAGATGGGAATTGAGAACCGATTCTACTTCAATGGAATAGATATTTTCCCCTCCCCGCAGGATCATATCCTTCAGCCGGTCCACAACAAAGACGTATCCCTCGTCATCGATGCGGGCCAGATCCCCGGTATGGAGCCAGCCGTCCACAATCGATTGTTGGGTCGCCTCCGGTTTATTAAAGTAACCCCGAACAACATTGGGGCCTTTGATCAAAAGTTCGCCCGTTTCTCCCGGCCCCAATTCCCGCCCCCGGCCGTCTATCGTTTTCACCTGAACCCCACAGACGGGCAGCCCCACCGAAGGGGCCTTGCGGACGGCGTCGCAGGCCGGAAGGACGGTGGTCAGGGAAGAGGTTTCGGTCAGCCCATAGGCGTTATAAAGGTCCACTCCCAGCCGTTCCTTCAATCGGATGATCGTCTCCTTATCCATCGGCGCCCCGCCGTAAGCGGCCAGACACACGGAAGAGACGTCCCTTTTCGGAAGGGTTTCATTGATCAGCATCAGGACATACATGGTGGGCACCATGAAAAGGGCCGTAATCCGATGTTTCTCTATGGCCTCGATCATCTCGGCGGTCTTGTAAGCCTTCAGGATCACGCAGGTCCCTCCTACCCGGATAAAGGCAACCAGCTGGCTGTTCAGGCCGGTGACGTGAAACAGCGGAACCACGATCAACGTCCGGTCGCTTTCCTTGTAGTTCAGAGCGGCCCCGCAATTGCGGGCATTGGCGAAGATGTTGCGATGGCTCATCATGGCCCCTTTGGGCAAGCCGGTCGTCCCCGAGGTGTACATGATGGTGGCCGTGTCATCCGCAAGAACAGGAGGCAGCTCAGGGCGCTGTTTTTCCGCAATCAGGTCCGCAAAACAATGGGCACCCTCTTTTCTTTCCGGACCGGCATAGACGAACTCCCTGACCGAGGAGAGGTGAGGCCTGATCTGCCGGCTGATTTCCCAGAATGGATCGCCAACGATCAAGAGAAAGGCGGCGCAGTCATTGATCATGTAGATCAGATCTTTGGCCGTGAGCCGGTTGTTAAGAGGCACCGAAACGGCCCCGATCGCCGCACAGGCAAAATAGGCGACGGCCATTTCGTTGCCGTTGGGAAAAAGCAGGGCGACGCGCTCTCCTTTTTTTACCCCCAGCCGCTGAAACTGATGGGCCAAAGAGAGGGCCCGTTCCTCCAAGGCTTTGTAGCTGATCGCCTCCCCGTCGCAGAGTAGCGCGGTTTTATCGGGAACTCTTTGGGCCGAAGCCTGGAGCATTTCAAAAATAACCATAAAGCCCCTCTTTTTCCGGCCTTGTCCCTTGAAATTCAGCCATTGCCATATCGTCCCATGAGCAAAGATCGTTTGCCCGGAAATAATGCCCGAGGCCTTGAAGGCTTGAAAATGGTCGCGCCTTCCAACGCTTCAGGCCTCCTATTCTCCCATAGGGGCCCCGTTCATTGACTAACCGGAAGTGTTCCGGAGCGTTTCTGAAAGTCGCCCCCAAAGGGGTTTCCAAAAAATAAGCAGGGCCGATGACTGATGCTGCTGAAACTGAACTAAGATTGATACTGATCTGATGGAACTTGTTTTCGTGCCTGATGAAGATATAAAAAAGCGATCTTGCATGTCAAGGAGTTTTCATCTCCGGCACAAGAGATGGAAACACCGGCGTGCGACTCCGGTGATGGGCGAGTGCATACATTCCCTTGTCAAAACCTTCCAGCCGGTATATGGTCCCGTCGTTCAAGGCGGAGAAAAAAATCTTTTCTCGGGAGGTTTTCCTACATGTGTAGACGTTTTCGAGAGTGTGGCTACCCTCCCGCTTCCTGCCGGCCGCTGAACACTCGCTTTATCATGCAAGACAAGCTGTTACGCCAGTGGGGTGACGTTGACAATGGCGTACTGGCAGACCCGGCTCCACCGGCTTGCTACCGTTTAACCAGGACTTCATCTTGAACAGGACAGAGTTTCAACCCGCAGTGCGCTGGGTCAAACCCCTTTGGTGGCTTGCGGCACTGCTCGCCGCACTGGCCACGCTCGGTCCTTTTGCGATCGACACTTACCTGCCGGCCTTCAACGGCATCAGCAAGAGCCTGGGCGCTACGCCGTTTCAGATGCAGCAAACTCTCTCGGCCTACCTGCTCGGCTTCTCCGTGATGATGCTGCTGCACGGCGCATTGTCTGACAGCTTCGGTCGGCGGCCGGTCATCCTGGGCGGGCTGGCTGTGTTCGCACTCGCCAGCCTGATCTGCGCCGTCGCCAATCACGTCGGCGTGCTTATTGCCGGCCGAGTGCTGCAGGGCATGAGCTGTGGCGCAGGCATCGTGGTCGGTCGCGCGATCGTGCGCGACCTCTTTGATGCAGTGGAGGCGCAGCGCCTGATGAGTCAGATCACGCTTTTCTTCGGCATCGCCCCGGCCATTGCGCCGATCATCGGCGGCTGGTTGTTGGCGCTGACAGGCTGGCGCTCGATCTTCTGGTTCATGATGATCGTGGCCATCGTGCTCTGTGCGTTGGCTTGGATCACGCTGCCCGAAACCCTGCCCATAGAACGTCGCCAGTCCTTCGCGCCTGCGCCGCTCGCGCGCGGCTACTGGAGCATGCTGAGCGACTCCCGCTTTCTGCTGCTGACCATAGCCAGTGGCGTGCCCTTCAGCGCCGTATTCCTCTTCATCCTCTCCGCGCCAACGCTGCTCGGTAAACATCTGGGCCTGCAACCCATGCAGTTCTTCTGGCTGTTCGTCTTCTGTATTTCCGGAATCATGGGCGGCGCATGGACCAGCGGGCGCTTGGCGGGACGCATTTCGCGCGAACGGCAGATCCGCATCGGCTTCACGATCATGCTCAGCGTAGCCGTGGCCAATGTGCTGTGGCACCTGTTCTTCCCGCCCACACCGGTAAGCGCGATTGGACCGGTTTGCCTGATCGCTTTCGGCTGGTCGCTGCTCACGCCCTGTATCACGTTGATGGTGCTCGACCTTTTCCCCAAGAGGCTCGGCCTGGCCTCCTCACTGCAGGCCTTCTTTGCCGGGCTCTCGAACGCGATCACCGCCGGCATCGTCGCGCCGGCGGCGATGGGTAGCGTCGAAGGACTGGCAGCGGCTTCCGCCATGCTGGGTTTCGTAGGTTTGGTGAGCTGGGTGTTCTACCGCGGTGGTATCCGCCGCGGGCGCTGGGATGGACTTGAGAACGCGGCTGTTGATCATTGTACACCGCACTCGATTTCTATCCTTAATCGTTGATTACATCAGGAGGTGGATACGCAGGTATCATCCCTATGTAATCAAGGGAGCATTGACCCAGGCCGAAGATAGGGGGATGAGAATTCAAGATATTTTATCCTGTCCTACGTTTGAGGCCATGCTTGATGTTTATACATTGATCTGCGAAGTCCCGATTCCAAGGAATACAGGAGTTGTCAGCTTCATGACATTTTTTTCAGCCATTCACCATCCCTTTCAACTCTTTCCCTACCTTAAAGAACGGCAGTTTCTTTGGCCGTACATCAACAATTTCCCCTGTCTTTGGATTCCTTCCTGTGTATGACCCGTATTCTCTCACCGAAAAACTCCCGAGGCCCCTAATTTCGATTCTGCCTCCCTTTTTCAGTGTCTCTGTAAAGCCGCTCAGAACCAGATTGATGGTTTCAGTTGCCTGTTTATCGGTCAGGTTTTCTTTAGCGGCCAGAGCTGCGATAAGGTCTGATTTTGTCATGATAATTGTCTCCTTTAACCGTTGAATTATCTTGATTTATTGTGAATGATATGACCATATTGAGGCAGATGTCAATAGAAATTGAGATTCAACCTGTTTTTTGCGGGGAGGTAAACACTGCAATGCATTACACGAGAATCACCATTGAAACTCGCGACCATGTATTTCTCATGGGGCTCAACCGTCCAGAGAAACGAAACGCCTTTGACCTGGAGATGTACGAAGAGCTCGCGAGCGCCTACGGTGAACTGGACAGAAATCCGGAGCTTCGATGCGGTGTTCTTTTTGCTCACGGCGACCATTTTACCTCGGGGCTGGAGCTCGACAAATGGGCTTCGGTGCTATCGAAGGGCAAGTGGACCATTCCGGAGGGTTGTATCCATCCTCTCGGCATTGACTCGGGTGCAAGATGTAGTAAACCCGTCGTCATGGCTATTCGAGGCAGGTGCTACACCATAGGTTTTGAGCTTTTGCTTGCTCAGGACATTCGTGTTGCATCAACCGATGCACGTATTGCGCTATTAGAGGTAAAGCGCGGTATTTACCCGGTTGGCGGCGGCACAGTGCGACTCTTTCAAGAGATCGGTTGGGGTAATGCGATGCGATATCTTCTCACCGGCGAAGAAATCAGCGGCCCTGAGGCATACCGTCTTGGCCTTGTTCAGGAACTGACCGAACCTGGGGATGAACTTGATCGCGCCATAGAAATCGCCACGGATATATCGAAACGTGCACCGCTCGGTGTGATGGCGGCACTCAAATCGGCGCGGATTGCCAGAGTTGAGGGACCAAACGCGGCCTTCGCACGGCTCATGCCGGATCTCATACCTATCATAGGTAGTGAAGACGCGATTGAGGGAGTTATGTCGTTCATCGAGCGGCGTGAGGCGAATTTTAAGGGGAAATAATCACTATGCCCTCCTGGCACATTTCATCTTTTCTCTGGGCGCATCTACACAGCAAGAGTGGAAAGCTGGCATACCGTCCACCAGCCTCAAATCGTGACTCCAAATACAAAGCTTTGACGTCACTTGTCGAGCTGGTTTATTGAATTCGGGTTGAAACGTGAGGATTCTTAGCTGCTGATCGTCTATTCATGGATGGGACAGCACTCCTTCCAGAAACACCCATGCCGACGTGTCGGCACACATAATAATGAAATTGACGGTCGCTCATTCTGGGTGGTATTGTCGCCGCCAGCAATAAGCAAATTCTTATCCTAACATCACACCAACAGGAGGCACCGCATGAACATCTTTCGCCGAGGGCTGCTGCTGGCCATTGCCGTCAGCGCCGCACTGCTCACCGCATGCGCCCACGCGCCTACCACAACCGTCTCATACTCACCTATCGTGTTCGTGCACGGCAATGGCGACACGGCTGCGCTGTGGCATACTACCGTCTGGCGGTTCGAGT
>JAPLJX010000249.1 GCA_026388375.1 Deltaproteobacteria bacterium | reverse complement strand
CAGATAAAACCACCTCGACCCTATATTACCCTCACGTGGCAGATAATGGCTGGTGGACCGGCATTGTGGCCTATAACCCATCGGTGTCGGCGTGTAATATAACGATCACTCCCTACAGTGCAGAGGGGACCACTCTCACCCCCTTGACCCCTCCCCCCATACCGGGGAAGGGGAAATATATTGACGCGGTTGCGAACCTCGGCCTTCCTGCTCGGACGGCATGGTTCAGGATAGACTCCACGAGCCCCATCACCGGCTTTGAGCTTTTCGGCACCATCGACGGCAACCAGCTTGCGGCCTATGCAGGAATGGGCGGAACCGGCGCGAAGGCGGGCGTCTTTGCCAAGATCGAGAAGAACGGTTGGACCGGTATCGCCTTCATCAACACGGAAGCCAACTCGGCGTCTGTTACCCTGACCGCCTATAACGATAATGGAACCGTGGTGGCCACCCAATCGCTCTCTGTCCCGGCCCATGCCAAGGTTGTCAATAATCCAGAGTGGATATTCTCGCAGGATATCAGCAGCGCAACCTATATTGCCTACTCATCGGACAGGAATGTTGTGGGTTTTCAGCTTAATGGTTCCTCAGACTGGATGATGCTCGACGGACTGCCCGGACTTACCGGCACTAATTGATCCCCTAAAATGTACTTTTATGGTGATCAGAGATCAGATGGCAGTATTTCTTCTGGGCCCGGTATTTCTGACGATGTAGTATGTGATAATTTACGAGGAGAGGGTGAATTTTGAAACTATTCATATTCACCTTTTCTTTCTATAATCAATAATATCCAGACTTCTAAAAAGCGTTTGTTAGTAGGTGTAAGTTATGCCCAGGAGGTTCTTAAAACGCTGCCACACGAGACGGTTTGTCCGTAAGACAGAAGGGGAATTCGCTGACGGGTCAATGATTTCCGGAAGCAATTTCAGGGTTGCTTATACTTACCACAACATGCTCAAGACAAGGCTGCCAACCGTTTTTTAAACTCTCCGATTTTTTCTTCCGACTCCCGCAGCGCCTGGACCGCCTCGTCCAGCGTAACGACGCTGAACGCGACCTCATTCCCCGGCATGATCCGGCCGAGCAGCGGCAGGTCCGCCGATATCACCGTGGCGATCTTGCGGTAGCCTCCGGTGGTCGTCTCCGCTAAAAGGATGATCGGCTGGCCGTCTCCGGGCACCTGGATCGCGCCCGCGATCACCCCCTCCGAGATGATGGATTCAGACAGGCCCGGCCGATGTGAGACCGCCGGCCCCCTGAGGCGGATGCCGGTGCGGTCCGAATCCGGCGACACGCGGAAGATCCCGGTGACGAAGGCCTGCCTGCCTTCTTCGGTGAACTGATCATCCTGCGGCCCCCAGACCACCCTCAGCCGCCACCGCGACGGGTATGCCGGGACCCAAGCCGGTTCGAAAACGCGGCCGGCGAATCGGAACTCGTCTTCCACAACGACACGGCGCAGGATATCGCCCTTGCGCAGTGCGCGCCCCGCGACGCCTCCGAACCCGGAGGGCAGGTTGGTCGACCGGCTCCCCAGGACTGGCGTCACGTCGATTCCTCCAGACACGGCGATGTAGGAACGCATGCCGCCCGCCGGGCCCGGAAACGCGATGACCTCGCCGGCGCGGATCCGGTGGGAGCGCCACATGGGCAGAAGCTCCCGGCCTCTCATGGGTTTGAGGTCGGCGCCGGTGACGGCCACCACCGCATCCCGCAACGCCTTGAGGCGCAGACCCATAACGGCGGTTTCCAGTGCGGCCGCATCTTCGGGGTTCCCAACCAGCAGGTTGGCAACCCGCAGCGAGAAGGCGTCCAGTGCCCCGCTCGGCGCAACGCCGTAGCGCGCGAAACCGGGACGGCCCAGGTCCTGAACCGTGGTTAGAATGCCGGGATGAAGCACTTCGAAGGTGTCTATGGCCGCCACGTCTTCACCTCCTCCGGCCGGACGGCTTCAAACTTCACGGTGTCGCCCATCTCCAGAAGCGAGGGCGGCCGGCGGTGCGGGTCGAACAGCTCGATCGGCGTCCAGCCAATGATCTGCCAGCCGCCGGGACTGTCGACCGGATAGATGCCGGTCTGACGTTGGGCGATCCCGACCGATCCCTTGGCCACCCGCGTGCGCGGGGTGCGGCGGCGCTGCATGGCCAGCGCGGCGGGAAGTTCGCCCATATAGGGGAATCCCGGCATGAACCCGATCATGTAAACGCGGTAGATCGTCCTCGTGTGCAGCCGGATGATCTCTTCCGCGTCGATCCGGAGATGCGCAGCCACCGACTCGAGATCCGGCCCGCCCGCGACGCCGTAAACCACCGGCACCGTAACGAGTTTGGAGGCCGGCGCCGACAACCGCCGTGTGTCGCCGGCGACGGCCGTAATGCGTGACTGCAACGCTGCCGAGGAAATGACGAGCGGGTTGTAGGTGACCAGCAAAGACCGGTAGGCGGGCACCAGCTCCCGGATGCCCGGGATGGCGGCTGACTCAAGCCGCTGCATGAGATCCTGCACCAGGGCGTTGGTCGTGGGCGAAATCTCCTCGCCAAGCTCAACAAGCAGGCTTCGGTCGCCCATCGTGCGATAGATTGGCGTCATGATGTGGATGGGCCCCCGTTGGAGTTTCTCTCAGAGGAAGGAATCGGGCGGCGCCACGGCGACCGCCGCCGCCGCCAATGTCGCCCGGATTTTTTTGACCAAGGCCAGGGCCTTGGGATTGTCCCCGTGGACGCAGATGGTCTCGGCCTTGAGATCGATGTCGGATCCGTCAACGGCAGTGACCCTGCCTTCCCGTACGAGCTTCAGCACTCTGACTTCCACGGCTTCGTGGTCGGAGATGACCGCACCCGGCAGCTTGCGCGAGACAAGCGACCCATTGGGGTTGTAGGCGCGGTCGGCAAAAAATTCAAAGGCGATGCGGATGCCGCGCCGCCGGCCGATCTCTTCCAGTTCCTTACGGTCCGATCCGGCCAGCACAAACAGGATCAGTCGCGGGTCCAGCGCGGCCATCACTTCCGCCACCGCATCCCAGATCACCGGGTTCTTCGCGGCCATGTTGTAAAGTGCGCCGTGGGGCTTGACATGCTGCAGCCTTGCACCCTGAAGCGCGGCGACGGCCTGCAGCGCTCCGATCTGAACCGTGACGAAGTCCTTGATCTCCTCGATCGTCACGTCCATGTTGCGCCGGCCGAAGCCGACCAGGTCCGGCAGCCCCGGATGCGCCCCCAGAGCCACCCCGTTGGCCTTGGCCAACGAGACGGTTTTACGCATCACGGCCGGGTCGCCGGCGTGGTACCCGCAGGCTATATTGGCGGAGCTGATGTGCGGGATCACTTCGGCATCGAACCCGAGCGTATAGTTCCCGAAACTTTCCCCGACGTCGGAATTCAGGTCGATTCGGTTCAGGGGATGGATAAGGCGCTGCTTTCTCATGGTGCGACTATAGAAAGAATGATCTTGCATGTCAATGGGATTTTGGCATTGAAATTTGGGGCAATCCCACTGGGGTCATCCATAAAACCTATGAAGCATTGGGATTTAAACCGGCCATCCGTTCAAGCACTTCATAGACTGCCGCCGTATCGTGGTCGGCATGTCCCGATGTCAGAGCCTCGGTGTATATCGGTATCGTTGCGGAAAACAATGGAGCAGGAGATTCGGCGGCCAGAAGCGCTTCGCCGATCAGCTTCAGGTCCTTTTGCCAGACCGTGTTTGTCATCATCGCCTCATCCCAGGTCCGGTTCACCATCGATGGACCGCGAACCTGGAACATGCGCGAGCTGCCGGCGCCGTCGCCGATGACCTTGACCACTGTTGCGGGGTCGAGCCCGGAGCGCACCCCGAGCAGAATTCCTTCGGCGGCCGCCACGTTATGGATCGCCACGAGAAGGTTGGCGACCAATTTCATTTTCGTTCCGTTGCCGAATTCGCCGAGGTCATAACAGACGCGGGCAAAGCCATCGATGATCGGAAGGCATTTCCGGATCGCCTTCGCGTCCCCGCTCGCATAGACCGCCAGATCCCGATTCCTGGCCTGGGCTCCGGTTCCCGACAGCGGGCAGTCGAGCAGCGTCATCCCGTAACCGGCAAGAAGGTCGCACGCCTTCCGCTTGCCTGTCAGCGGCAACGTTCCAGTCTCGATGACGATCGTTCCCCGCGCACAGTTTGTGGAAAGGTCGGCGCAGACCGCATGCAGCGCGGCCTCGGACGGCAGCGACAGGATGATGTGACGACAGCGCTTCCCGACTTCGCATGTGTCGGCAACCGCCGTTCCGCCCGCCTTGTTCAACGCGTTGCGGGATTCGGCGATCAGATCCGTTCCGATGACCTCGAACCCCGATCCGACCAGGTTCACCGCCATCGCCAACCCCATTTTGCCGAGCCCGATCACGCCTACCGGGCCGATAGTCCCTGAAACCGATTTTACCGGGTCGGACATTCCAATACCTCCCGCTTCTGAATTCGCCACCGGGTCTCCAGGCGGCGCAAAACCGTATTGACTTCTATTTGACCGATGCTCGCAGCACCTTCTTATCCAGTTTGCCGACGCTTGTTTTTGGAATATGGTCCATAAAAACATAGCGATCGGGAACGCCGTACTTGGGCAGCTTCCCTTCATCGGCAAATTTTTTCATAAACGCCTTCAGCTCCTCCGGGCCGACCTTGCCCTGAAAATCCGGTTTTAAGGTCACGATCATCAAGGGCCTTTCACCCCATTTTTCGTCCGGCACACCGATCGCGGCGGATTCGAAAACGGCTTCATGCTGGCTCATCACATTTTCCAGATCCAGCGAAGAGACCCACTCCCCGCCGCTTTTGATCACATCCTTGATCCGATCGGTGATCTGCAGGTATCCCTCGGCATCGATGTAACCCACATCACCGCTGTGCAGCCAGCCGTTGCGCCACAGCTCCTTCGATTTTTCCGGTTCCTTGAAATAACCTGCCGTCAGCCAGGGAGATCGCATCACCACCTCACCGGTGGATTGTCCGTCATGGGGCAGCAGGTTGTCCTTCGCATCCACGACTTCGATCTCCACCAGCGGGATTGGTTTCCCGGTCTTGATGATCACATCCAGCAGCTTCTCTTCCGGCCAATCCAGCATCGCTTCCTTAGGGGTGGCCGCGCTCATGACCGGACAGGTTTCCGACATCCCATAGCCGGCATGAATCGTGATGCCGAGTTTCCGGGCCGCCTTGGCCAGACCTTTGGGGAGCCGGGCGCCCCCGATCGTCACCTTCCAGTGGGAGAGGTCCACCGTTTTGACGGTCGGGCAGTTCAGGAGCATCTGCAAAATGGTGGGCACGCAGTGCGAATAGGTGACTTTTTCCCTCTGGATCAGTTGTAGAAGTTTGTGCGGCTCATATTGTCCCGGATAAACCTGTTTGGCCCCCAGCAGGGTGGCTACGTACGGAAATCCCCAGGCGTGAACGTGAAACATGGGGGTTAGAGGCATGTAAACATCGTTCGATCGGAAACGGGCGATGGTTTCGTAGGCGCCGGATGCGAGCGCAACCGAAAAGGTGTGAAGCACCAGTTGCCGGTGGGAGAAATAGACCCCCTTCGGATTGCCGGTGGTGCCGGTGGTATAAAAAGTCGTGGCTTTGGTGTTTTCGTCCAGGTCCGGAAATGGATAACGCGAAGCCGCCGATTGCAGCAACGCTTCATACTCGGCGGCAAAGCCCCGCTTCGTATCTGGGGGGCCGTTTTCGGCGATGACCACGTATGTTTTGACTGTTTCCAGTTGATCGATGATGGTTTCCAGAACGGGAAGGAAATCGGCATGGATGATGATCATTTTGGCTTCGGCATGGTTGAGGGCGTAGCGGATCTGATCGGCCGACAACCGCCAGTTCACGGTCTGCAAAACGGAGCCCATCATCGGAACGGCAAAAAAACACTCCAGATAACGGTGGCTGTCATAATCAAATACCGCGACCGTCTCCCCCGGCCTCAACCCCAGCGTTGCCAGACCGTTGGCCAGCATGGCGATGCGCTTTTCAAAATCTTTGTACGTGTAGCGATGCCGGTCGCTGTAAACAATCTCGCGATCCGGCGCATCCCGCAGCGGTGTGGCGAGCAGTTTTTTGATGATGAGCGGATACTGGTAATTTTCTCCGGGCGAATAGTTTTTTTCGGCCATTGACAACCCCCCATTCTTTCTGTAGCTTGCGGAAGCAAGAGTGACTTGGTTTAAGAGGCTATCTAAATGAATGGGGCTTGTCTGTCAAGCTGATCCGACAATTTACTGAACCCCTGACCGAAAATCGTTCACCGGGGGTTAACCTGCCGAAGGAGGATGAGCCGATGACCACACCGAATGATCTTGCCTTTCTCGATGCCACCGCGCAGGCCGAATTGGTCCGCAACAAGGAGGTCCGGCCCATTGAACTTGTGGATGCGGCGATTGCGCGCATTGAACGATTGAACCCGACCCTCAATGCGGTTGTGACCCCGATGTACGATCTTGCGCGCACCGTCGCCGGCGGAAAACTTCCCGCCGGACCTTTTACGGGGGTACCGTTCCTGCTCAAGGACCTCATGGCCTCCTACGCGGGGGTCAAGATGTCCCTGGGGATGAAGCTGCTTCGGGACTTCGTGCCCGATCACGACAGCGAGCTTGTCGTGCGGCTGAAACGCGCCGGATTGATCGTGGTAGGCAAAACCAATTTGCCGGAACTGGGGATTCTGCCCACCACCGAACCCCTCCTTTTCGGTCCGTGCCGCAATCCGTGGGACACCGAACGAACCACGGGCGGTTCCAGCGGAGGCTCCGCAGCGGCCGTCGCGGCCGGAATGGTGCCCATGGCCCATGCCAACGACGGGGGCGGCTCCATTCGCATTCCAGCCGCATGCTGCGGCCTCTTTGGACTCAAACCGACCCGGGCCCGAAACCCCCTGGGTCCTGATTTTGGAGACGTTTTCAGCGGCCTGGTGGCCGAACACGCGGTCACCCGATCGGTGAGGGACAGCGCTGCGCTGCTCGACGCCACCGCCGGTCCCGATGTGGGCGATCCTTATTGGGCGCCGCCTCCCGCGCGTCCGTTTATTCAGGAAGTCGGCGCTGATCCCGGAAGGCTTCGCATCGGCTTTGCCGTCCGCGCGTACACCGGCGTTCCGGTTCATGCCGATTGCGTGAACGCGGTCGAAAAAGCGGCGCAGTTGTGCGCCGATCTGGGCCACCATGTGGAGGAAGTGGACACGAAGATTGACGGAGAAACGGTTGCCCGCGCCTTTACGGTTCTCTGGTCGGCCGGATGCGCCGCCACTCTCAAGGAGCTGGGGGTCCGGAAAGGTCAGGTGGAACCCCTCACCTGGGAGTTGGGCGAGATGGGCAAACACTACGGCGCGGCGGATTATGTGATCGCCTTACAAACCCTGCAACAGGTGTCGCGCGATACGGCCCGCTTCTTTTTGGATTACGATCTGCTGCTGACGCCGACCCTGGCGGAACCGCCGGTTATGCTGGGCGCCTTTGATTCCCCGCCGGATAATCCGCTGCAGGGGTTTCGCCGGGCAGGGTTGTTTGCCCCCTTTACCCCGATTTGCAACATTACCGGGCAGCCGGCCATGTCCGTACCGCTGTTTGCCAATTCCGACAACCTGCCCGTGGGAACCCAGTTTATCGGCCGTTTCGGCAATGAAGCGACGCTGTTCCGGCTGGCGGCCCAGCTTGAAGAGGCGAGGCCGTGGGCCGATCGACGACCGCCGGTTCACGCTTGATGGATGGTCCGCAGGATCAGATAATTCATTGACAACGGAAACAACTTCATTCTATGTACGCCCGGTTCAAAAACGATCGCCGCCGGCCGGGCGGCAAAAGAAGGGGGATCATGCAGTACTTACAGAGACGACTCAACCACGGATATACGAATCGAATCCTCTCCATCGACCTGGGAAGCGGGGAGATACGGATTCCCGACATCGACCCCGGGATCAGGGAGTATTTTATCGGCGGCCGGGCCCTCGGGCTCTATCTCCTTCACCAGGGAATCCAACCCGGAACGGCGCCCGGCGATTCGGGAAACCCGCTGATCTTCGCTCCGGGTCCGCTCGGAGGCATTCCCCAATTTCCGGGAACGAGCAAGTGCATGGCCGTTTCCCTGTCGCCGCTGACGGGCATTCCGGGCGTCTCTAATTTCGGCGGCCACTTTGGCGCTTATCTCAAATACGCCGGTTTCGACGCCCTAAAAGTCACGGGAAAATCCGACAAGGACGTCATGATCGTCATTGACGGTTTCCGCGGGGAAATCTCCGTGACGGATGCGCCCGCCATTGATCATGTCTTCGACCTGGAGCGAGAGATCGTCGATCGCTTTGTCCGCGAGGGCCATGATAAAAAAGAGATCGTCTTTCTGACGACCGGCGTCGGCGCCTCCCGGACGACCTACGGATGCATCAACAGCCACTATTTCGATCCGGCCAAGCCTGTGGACGGAACCAAGGGGCTTTTTCGGACCAAGCAGGCCGGCCGGACCGGGCTCGGCACCGTCATGTGGGATAAGAAGATCCGCGCCATCGTCATCCTGGCGAAATATCCGCATGGGGAGAATCCTTACGGGGCCGCCGATTGGGAGAAGGTGAAGCGGGCGGGGGCAAAGCTGGGCGAGGTGGTCCGGGAGGTCGATCCGCAGTCGCTCAAGATGTACCGCAAGGGCTCTGCGGGGCTGATCAACTTCATGAACAAGGAAGAGTACAAATCCCTTCCCGTGCAGAACTACCAGTTCGGGTCCGATCCGCGGGCGGAAAACATCAGCGGAAAATTCTACGCGGATCACCTGTTCGATCACCGGGGGATGGACGGCTGCTTCCCCGGCTGCAATCTGCGCTGCACCAAAGGCGGCTGGGTCACGCTGACCTCCGGCGCGGAGAAGGGCCGCCGGGTGTGGGTGGATGGTCCCGAGTATGAAACGGCCGCCGGTTTCGGTTCCAACCTGGGCATCTGGAATCCCGAATTCATCATGGAGGCCAACTGGCATTGCGACAACTACGGGATCGACACGATCACGCTGTCGGTCACGGTCGCCTTTCTGATGGAATGCTTCCAGCGGGGCTACCTGACCCGGGAAGATACGGACGGGTTGGATCTGATCTGGGGCAATGAAAAGGCGGTCCTGCAATTCATGCATCGGCTCGCGGAGGGTGAAACGGAGTTTTTCCGGCAGGCCGGGAAAGGGATGCTGGGACTCGTCTCCTGGATCTCCGGAAGATATGTCTGGCGGACCGGCAAAGCCGATCCGCGGGAAGAGCTGCTGCGCTTTGCAATGCAGACCAAGGGATTGCCCTTTTCCCTCTACCGGACGCACCGGTCGCTCTCCATGCAGGCCTCCTACGCCGCCGCCAGCGACATTGGGGCGCATCATGCGGCGGCATGGCTGATCAAGAGCGACCTGCTGGGCGCGTTCCCTTCCATGGAAGACAAGGCCAAGGCGCTGGTCACCTATCCGCGGGTCCGTCTCGGCAACGACAACCTGGGCCTGTGCAAGCTGCCGTGGGTGGATGTCTTCAATCCCGAATCCGGAAAGATGAAAGATACGGACATCTACATCAATCCGGCTTCCCAGGAGATCTACGCGGATTTCTACAACGGGATGCTGGGGACGGAGATGACCTGGCAGCAGATCTTCGCGCAGACCGATCGGGACATCAACCTGCAGCGGGTCATGAACGTCATGGTCTATGGAAAGGAAACGGTCCGGCAGGACCGGCTGCCGGACCGGGCCGTCGGGCCGACGGACGACCTGCTCTATGATGCCGAGAAGGATTACAACGACCGGGAACTGGCCAAGTTTCTGGGGAAACCCCTCGCGGATGTTCAGGATGTGCCGACGGCGGAAAAGCGGGAAAACCTCATGCAAAGAAGAAAGGAACAGTTGCGGGAGCTGATCCAAGCCTATTACCGCGCGCGGGGATGGACCAACTCCGGCATCCCGACCCCGGAAACACTGAAGCAAATTGGCCTGTGGGGATTTCTGACCGGGGAAACAAGGGCCAAAATCCTTGAAATGACCGGTTAAGATCCAAGGCCTCCGTATCCGGTCTACTTTTTTTCGAAGAGCTTTACATACTGTCCGTAGCCTTCCTTTTCAAGTTCCTCTTTGGGAATGAAGCGAAGCGCCGCGGAGTTCATGCAGTAGCGGAGCCCGGTCGGCGCGGGGCCATCCGGAAAGACGTGTCCGAGATGGGAGCCCCCGTAGCGGCTTTTCACCTCTGTCCGCTGTGTGAAGAAGGTGTTGTCCTTCTTTTCCACGACCAGTCCCGGAGCGAGCGGTCGGGTGAAGCTGGGCCAGCCCGTGCCGGAATCGTATTTGTCCAGCGAACTGAAGAGCGGTTCGCCCGAGGCGATGTCCACGTAGATCCCCTCTTTTTTGTTGTTCCAGTACTCGTTCTGGAAGGCCGGTTTCACGTACACCTTGCCGGGGGGCGGCGTTACGGAACGTTGATCATTTTTCCAGATCGTTTCCAGGAACTGGTCGCGCCCCGACCCTTGACGGTAAGACTTGTACTGGAGCGGATTCGTTTTGTAATAATCCTGATGGTACTCCTCCGCGTCGTAGAATCTGGTGAATTTCAAGATTTCCGTGACGATCGGCTTGTCGAAACGCCCCGATTTTCCGAGGGCGTCCCGGGATTTCTCTGCGATCCGTTTCTGCTCCTCGTCATGATAGAAGATCACGCTCCGGTAATAGGGACCCCGATCCCCGAATTGCCCACCCGCGTCCGTCGGGTCGATGTGCCTCCAGAAGATGTCGAGAAGCTTTTCGTAGGTGATTTTCGATGGATCGTAGAAGACCTGCACCGCCTCGACGTGCCCCTTTTTCCCGTAATTCTCATAGGTCGGGTTCTCTCCCGGGCCGCCCGTATAGCCGGAGACGACCTTGAGAACCCCGTGCGCCTTTTCAAAATCGGATTCCACACACCAGAAACAGCCGCCGGCGAGGGTGGCGATCCGGGTTTTTGCATTCATCTGGCCCATGTTTTTTTTTACCTCCAACTTTGCGGCCTGCCCCGTTGCGGATACCATCACAAAAAGGAGCGCCGCGATATAGACAAGAATTTTTTTCATATCACTCTCCCTGAATTCGCTATTCGTTCGTGCCGGCTAATGTAGCGATGAACCTGCCGATGTCAAACCGCCGCGCACCGGAAGGAGGCTGTTCGTTGTGCCGGCGTGAATGCAAGGTGAGACCTGTTTTAAAAAACGCGTCCTTTGTCATTGGAGACCAAAGGCCGGCGAAGCAATCCCATAACCATTCGATAAACCATGAGATTGCTTTGTTGCTACGCTCCTCGCAATGGCCGGAAGGGCAGAAATTCACGTCCTCAACAAATATTTTCTGCGATGGACAAATACAAAAAAAGAATGTAGTATCTAATCATGGAAGCTTATAGGTTCACCGATTATTTCGAAAATGAAGTATTGAGGAAGAGACCTTATATTAAGAAAGAATGGTGTATCATGATCATCGAGAACCCCATCAAGGTCGAGCCCCAGGAAAACAATCGTTTTCGATTCTGGGGTGTGGTTGATGATCTTGAAGGACGAGTGCTGAGGGTCGTTACTTTGGAAGATCGGAAAACAATTCATAACGCCTTTCCTGACAGGGGGTACAAACCATGAAATTAAACTATTACCAAGAAACAGATTCTCTTTATATTGACTTGTCGGAAAAACCGAGTACTGAGAGTAAGGAAATTTCTGATGGCATCGTACTTGATTATGATGCGGACGGCAATCTGGTTGGAATAGATATAGATAATGCCAGTAAGAAAGTGCAGCTTAAAGAATTAACTTTAAGAAAAATGCCGTTTGAAACGCACACATTCGCAGCATAGTAAACAAAAGACGAACTGGACGGCATGTAACGATTTACACTTCGCTGCTTCCTGTAACAGAGCGTTCGTTAAGTATGACAGAAATACACCCTTTGAATGTGTCCATGCCGTGGACATGAAAAAACCCGATACACCACTGTCTTCTGCTTTGTAAAAATCATCTGCGTGAATGCAAGGTTGCATAACCGGGGACAAAATGATAGAAATTCTGCGCACAATGGCGGCGTGCTTGCGGCACCGGTTCACGGCCGGTCGGCCGGATCTTTTCGGACCATCGGTTCCGGAAAGGCAACGGGAGAGTGACCGGATTGCGGTGGACCTCCCTTTAGGTTCATCTGGGTTATGCGTACCCGTGAAAAAAGTATATCTTTCTTGTAATGTTGTTCCCCCACTCGGCATTTTCATACGTTCCTTTCAATCGTAAATCGATAACATATGTTGCGGACCGTTCGGGATTGATGTATAAAATGTCAACGGTTCAAAAAGGAGATATCTATGACATCCACACTGACAAGGATCATCCTTTTTTCTTTTTTATTGCTGCTATTCATTCCCCATCCCACATCTGCTGAAACCAAAACCTTTATCAAGGAATACACCTACCAGGCCAGCGAAGACGATAGCAGAAATTCAAGCCGGACCCTTGCGCTCCGGGAAGTGAAAAGGCTTCTTTTGGAGGAGCTTGGAACCTACCTTGAAAGCGTTACCGAGGTCCAAAACTTTCAGCTCACCAAAGACCGGATTACCGCGCTTACCGCTGGTATCGTTCAGACAGAGATCATGGCTGATAAATGGGATGGGGATAGTCTGAAATACTGGCTTAAAGCAAAGATTGTGGCAGATTCAGACGAAGTCATTAAATCAATCGATGCCCTACGCAATGACCGTACAAAGACAAAAGAACTGGAGGAAATAAAGCGACGATCGGACGAACTATTACGAGAAAATCAGAGGTTGAGAAAAGAACTGTCGGCGGCAACGGTCGGACAGAAACCGGCAGAGCTGGCAGCATACAATAAAACGATAAAAGATCTGTCGGCTATCGACTGGGAGGAAAGATCATATGCTTTGGCGGTAACTGGAAAAAATGAAGGCATAAAGACTTTTAATAAATTCATCGAGCTGAATCCTCAGAATGCAAAGGTTATTTACTACAGAGGTCTTGCTTATGCCAATATCGGTGATAGTCAACAGGCAATTAAAGATTATAGCAAGCCCTCTGTGATTTTGACGGTGGCCGCTCGGAAGATGCTTATTATTACAGGGGTATCGTTTATGACAAGCTTGGTAATTACCGGCAAGCAATCGAGGATTACGATCGATCGTTGTCATCAATATTGTCAACATATGCCATCCCAGATGCTTACTATAGAAAGGGAATCGCCTTCGAAAAGCTTGGAGACAATAGCCGGGCAATCGAAAATTATAAAAGAGCAGCCAGCATGGACCATAAAGAAGCACAGACCTATTCAAAAAAGCGAGGGATTGAATGGTAGATTGTCAAAAGCAGCAAGATATTTTGGTTCACTTCTTAGACGGCGCTATTGATAACTGTATACGCACGGGGAACAATGCGGCTTGGCGGTGCCAGTGTCCGCGTTATCAACCCTTGATCGGATACTCAGATGAACTGAACTCGCCGCGAAATTATTCGCGGGTTATATGCCCTAACTGTGGACGCATTTTTCGTGTTGTTGCTTCAGGCCTCAGGAGAGTACCAACACACGTTAAAGAGGTCACCGCGTGATCGCAAATGAGGCCACACAAATGAATCATATCCTTGGCATGGTAAGTATAATCTGGACTTGAAAGGGCACAATCGTGATTTCTGATGGGTTTGCCAAATCGGCAACTGTCGGTCAGGCAAATTAGAACTCCAATTTGGTGTTCAAGTGCAGTTTAGGAGGTGGTGAATGATGATGTCTGTGATCCAACCCCAAATCAGCTCACTTGCGGAAATAGAGGATCTGGAGACGCAGGTTTCGGCAGCTGTTGAACGGAGCGTAAAGGTTCTCTCTGAGGTTCTCAACCGAGCAAGCGCGCTCGATGTCTTCAGAAAGCTAAAATTTGAGCAGACTGGGCATCATCCTCTGGAAGAGCGTCGATTGAATCTATTCGAGCAAATCAACCAGACTTTTACGTATCTCGCCTCTCTACATGCGGCGCGCTGGATTTTCGGGCACCACCCCGATGCTGGTATCCTGCGTCTGAATCTGGGTACTGCGGCAGGGTCCGATATCGAAGCACATGATATTTCTCTGGCTGCAGAGACATTTGCATCCGTTGATCCAAAGAACAACAATAAACTTAAATCGGATGTGCAAAAGGTCTCTCAAACTCATGCCGAGCACAAGTACGTGTTTTACATCTGTCCTAAGCATCCAGCCGCCTCCCCCGTACTGATGAAATATAGCCAGCAAGTGTTGGTGGTTTCCCTGGGGTGGCCGTGAAGAGTTGTCTAACTCTCATAAATGTACTGAATGGATCTGCACCGCCTTAGCCCGTTTCGAGACCTGATGATAGAGACACCGAGTATGGAAAACCAATTTGTCCAGATAATTACTGAAGCAAAACGGAATAATTGGTGCCTGCAGCAATGGTGCACAACCTGTTATTGTGAACAATTCCGTTCGGCAGTTGCCAGTATTAAAAATATTCAAGACGAATTGGAATCTTTAGAGTTGCGGAGTTTTGAGGATTCTATTATCTGGGTCAATGCGATTCGCATCATTTCAATTGATTACCGCTCTTCAATTGATTGGGGAAGAATCTTATCGCGGTGGCTTCCTTACGCAAGGCAAAATGTGCGCTTCGCAGACATTGTCTTTTATTATCTTGTCAATAAAGTCCCATGTAGCAAGCAGATACACGACCAATGGCTCACGACCTGCCTCGATCTCGCACTTCAGACAAAACATACGTCTTTGCTGGAATCACTTGTTCGTATTCTGGGTTCACGATCTGAAGATTATGAAGAGCTAATTCCCACCGCAATAGAAGCTTCTGCTCAATCCGAGCTTCTGAAGAGTGCTCTCGTCAAGACAGGGTTCCTGCCTTCGCCAGATGATATACATAAAGAACAAAAGCGAAAATTTTCTGGTCAAAAGCTTTTTAACGCAATACGCAGGAAAGACATGAAAGCTGTTTGTGCGCTTCTTGCTAAACAGGCCGATGTTGAAATAAAAAATCAGGATGGGCATACACCTCTTGAATATGCAAAAACTCTTAATAATAAGGAAATCACTGTTCTACTGGAAGAAAAAAGTTTACTGCAAGAGCTGACAAATTGCAGTCGTGAAAGACGCCTCATTCTATTTGATTTGGTTGACTATTACATCAAAAACAGGAGGGGATCTTCTGCCCTTATATATCTTGAGGAACTGTTAGAGAAAATTGCTAACCCTGAAGCAAAGGCTATTTTATATATGCAGAGAGGCATAAAGATGGAGGAAGTCGAAGATTTTGAAGCTGCCATTTTATGCTACTCAAAAGTGTTCTTAATTAATTCCATATCGGAAATAAACCAATATTTTATGAACAATAACGTCGGTTATTGCCTAAATATGCTGGGGAGATATCAAGAAGCTGAATCTTACTGCAGAAGTGCAATAAAGATTGTACCTTTTTTACACAATGCTCACAAAAACTTGGGATTATCGTTGCAGGGCCAAGGACATTATGAAGAAGCATCGGAATGTTACATTAAGGCAATTCAACTAAATCCCGGAGATCGCCGCGCATTACACCACCTTGAGGATCTTACGGCTGCGCACAAAGAGAGTTTTTCCAATGGAAAAGAAATAGAAGAACAGCTCTTTTATTGCCGCAGTCTTGTTTATGCTACTGTAATTTCTGAAACTAAACATTAATCAGGGGAAAAATGAAAAACAAATTTTATGGTGATAATCGCGATCTCGTGAAATGTAGGCAGCGAGAACGCACATGAAAATGCGCTACTTTGGAGACTCGTACGACATCGTAAAGTTGTCGCTCATAAACTGGCTTGGGTACCTTGGCGATTGGTCGGTACACCCCATGCTCACCGAGTCCGCGACAGCCGACAAGATCGCTGCATACGAGCGTTTTCTTGGTGCTCAAGTATTATCATCGGAGGTATTGACCACCGTGACTGACCGCTCGTCGTATCTGGCTTGTGCCTCTGAGTGTGGCCATCTTTTTCTTGACCCAGATACCGGGCTAAAAATGAAAATCACAGCGGGCGCGAAGGCCCCTGAATATCTATTCGCCAGCGAACTTGAGTACATCATCAAATCACGCCCTAACTCACTGACCTTGGTTTTCGATCAAAGCCACCAACGTGGCAATGAGCGTAGCTCCCTAGAGAAAAAGCTGAATATCCTTCGCTCTGGTGGCGTCTATTGCTTTGCCTATGTCTCTCACGCATGTTTCATAGTGGGTGGCAATGATGAGAACCTTGTTGGCAAAGCGCTCTCTGATGTCATGGAAAAATCAAAGCTGCCGGAAAGTCGGTTCCTGCATGCAGCATTACCTAACACACACTCCAGGGGACGCTACGCGATAAAGCCGCCAAGCAGCTACCCTGAACCTGAACATTAGCAGTTTTCAAACCGTAATTTTCAACTTTTATCATAGAAGAATTATAGCGATAAATAGCCGGACTCCCTGATCTTACAGGATGCGAAGGCCAGTTCTGAAATCGAGAATATCATCACCACCAGTGTCAAAATAACATGTCGATGACATCGACACGAAAGAATAACGTGTCCATGGTTGTTCGTTTTATGGACACGTTTGCTGAATGTGTCCATGCCGTGGACATGAAAAAACCCGATACACCACTGTCTTCTGCTTTGTAAAAATCATCTGCGTGAATGCAAGGTTGCATAACCGGGGACAAAATGATAGAGATTCTGCGCTCAATGGCAGCGCGCTCCCGGGACCGGTTCACGGCCGGTCGGCGGCCGGACCCTTTCCGGATCATCAGTTCCGGAAAGGCAGCGGGAGGGTGACCGGATTGCGGTGGACCTCCCTTTTCCCTTGCACCTACCCGACTCTTGCGATATAATTCTTACCAGATTCTTACCAGGAGGTACACCATGGAAACGGTCAGGTTATCAAGTAAGGGGCAATTCGTTCTTCCCAAATCGATCCGCGACCTTCATCACTGGGGGCCGGGAACCGAGCTAGTGATATCGGAGCGGGATTCGGAAGTAGTCATAACGGCTGCCAGGCCCTTTGCCGCGAGCCGGCTTGAACCGTCTGACACTCCATCCGTCTATACCGGCAAGCCTTTGACAATTGAGGACATGGACCGGGCCATTGAAGCAGAGGCCGGGAAACAGCGATGATTGCCGTTGATACCAATAGACTGGTCCGCTATGCGGTCAAGGATGACAAGCGCCAGACGGCATTGGCAACCAGTTTCATCGCTGATAATGAGTGCCGCGTCCTGAAATCTGTCATACTTGAACTGGTTTGGGTTCTGTCATCTTCATCTGGTTATAATCTCACCCGAAAAGTTGTTACTGAACGATTACGTCATATTATGGGCCTTCCAACCATAGATACGGAGGACACGGTTCAAGTTGCGCAGGCCATCAACTGGTATGAAAAGGGAATGGATTTTGCCGATGCGCTTCACCTCGCGTCAAGTTGCGAAGTGAAGGGTTTTGCAACCTTGGATGGCAAAATAAGTCGGAAGGCATTACAGATAGCGCCTACGCAGAATATTCTACTGGTGGAATGAGAAGATTACGGCGACCCCGAAAAAAATCAAACCCTGCCTTTCGCTGCTTTGGCGATGCTGGGCAACCCACTCTTTCAGTGCGGCATCAATGCACGCTTGCAGGATCAGATTTCCAGATTGCGCAAAGGACTCAATGCGAATCCAGAGGGGGAATTTGACGTGGGACTGTTTTTGCTGAGTTTTTTCCTGATCTACGGTGGTTTTCATCTCTACTTTTTCCTGAAGATCCGGGCGGCGTTCGCCCCCGGGGTCGCTGCCCAGATCCTCCTCATCGCGCTGCTGCTCCTCGGCCTGATGGCGCCGGTCATCGTCCGCGTCTCGGAGCGTTACGGGTTCGAGGTTCTTGCCCGTCTCATGTCCTGGACCGGGTACCTCTGGATGGCGATGATTCTGCTCTTCTTCTCCACCTCCATTCTGCTGGAGCTCTACCGCCTCTTTGTCCTTTTGGCCGGCCTGATTCTCCGGAACGATGTCGGCGCGCTTCTGCCGTCGGCAAGGATGCTCTTTCTCCTTCCCGCGCTGGCCGCACTGGGGATGGTCCTCTACGGCTCCTTTGAAGCCCGATCGATCCGGAGCGAACCCCTGGTCATCCATTCGGCGAAAATCCCGAAGGCGGTGGGCCGGATCCGGATCGTCCAGATCTCCGACGTCCATGTAGGCGTCATGATCCGGGGGAATTACCTTGCGGAGATTCTCCGGAGGGTCCGGGAGGCGGCGCCGGACCTTGTCGTCTCCACCGGAGACCTTGTGGACGGGCAGGGGAACGACCTCTCCGAAGCCGCGGCGCAGTTCCGGGAGATCCGCCCCCGCTACGGGAAATTCGCCGTGACCGGGAATCACGAGTTTTATGCGGGGATCGATAAGGCGATGGAATTTACGGTCCATGCCGGATTTACCCCGCTACGGGGCAAGGTGGCGACCGTCGCCGGGGCGGTCGATCTTGCGGGTGTGGACGATCCGGGGATTCACCATTTGGGGTTTCAGGGGCGTCCTGCCGACCGCGAGGTGCTCGCCCAGGCGAGCGGCGGCCGTTTCACGATCTTGCTCAAGCACCAGCCCTTGGTGGCAAAAGAGCCTCTCGGCGCTTTTGACCTGCAACTCTCCGGCCATACCCACAAGGGGCAGATTTTCCCCTTCAGTCTGATTACCCGCATGATCTTTCCCTTCCACGCCGGGAACTACCGCCTGGCGAACGGCGCCCTGCTCCACGTCAGCCGGGGGACGGGGACCTGGGGACCGCCCGTCCGTTTCCTCGCGCCGCCGGAGATTACGGTGATTGACCTCATGCCCGAATAGCGGGATTTCCTGGGATTGCCGCCTTATCATCATAAGCGGAAGTCAATCTGATTTTACCTTGAAAAATTATCCAAATTCATGCATGAAGAGTCTTGGGGTGCGGAGGATATTCTTGTGCCCACGGTTTTGAAAGGGGCTTTCTTCGCCGGCTTCCGTGAATACATCTTATCATTATCAATCACGAAGGGAGAAATTGAATGCAGATCAAGGATTCCGTTGTGGTCGTCACCGGGGGCGCCTCCGGTTTGGGTGAAGCCTGTGTCCGGAGCCTGTTCGCGCTGGGCGCAAAGGTGGCGATTTTCGATGTCGTTTCGGAGCGGGGCGAGAAACTGGCCGCCGAGCTGGGGTCGAATGTTATTTTCGTCCGTGCCGATGTAACCAGTGACGAGAGCGGCCGGGCGGCCATCGAGAAAGCGGTGGCCGCTTTCGGAACGATTCATGCGGCGATCAACTGCGCCGGCGTGGGGGATCCCGGGAAGATACTTTCAAAGAAAGGACCGATATCGCTTGCTTTTTTCAACCGGGTCATTCAGATCAACCTTGTCGGCACGCTGAACATCATCCGCCTTGCCGTCGAGCAGATGGTCAAGAACGAACCGAACGGGGAAGGGGAGAAGGGGGTCATCATCAACACCGCCTCCGTGGCCGCTTTCGACGGGCAGATCGGTCAGGCGGCCTACAGTGCCTCCAAGGCGGGGGTTGTGGGGATGACGCTGCCGATCGCGCGGGAGTGCGCGGATTACGGGATCCGTGTTATGACCATTGCGCCGGGGCTGTTCGACACCCCGATGATGGCGGGTCTTCCCGAAAGCGTCCGGGTGATGCTGGCGCAGACCGTACCCTTCCCGAAACGCCTCGGCAGGCCTGCAGAATATGCCGCGCTTGTTCGGCACATCATTGAAAATCCGATGTTGAACGGCGAGTGCATCCGCCTCGACGGATCGCTCCGGATGACGGCCAGATAAAAAAATATATGTAAATTAATAACTTCAACCGAACCGATGAGGAGGAGGTAGGACATGGGAAAGGTTT
>JAPLJX010000242.1 GCA_026388375.1 Deltaproteobacteria bacterium | reverse complement strand
AGCGGCAACTAAGGCCTTTGTTTGACTTTCAATAGCTGCCGATGCAGCCAAAGAAGGTGTCATTTTCTCATTGCAATGACACATCATCTATGATTACATCAAGCACGGAAAACGACGCCCCGTCCTAAATCTTAATTATTGAAGAGGCTTAAATAGGAGAAAGTTAAGGATGCTTGAAAAATCTGATCGCGTGAAACGACTGTCCGGATCTGAACGTTCCCAGCGACCGCTGGTCATCCCTAAAAGCATCATCCGACTGGAGATGGGGGAACCGGATTTTCCAACCCCATCCCATATTCAGGAAGCGGCTACCCGGGCCATGCGGGACAATTACACCCATTACGGCAATGCCTATGGAGAACCGGCGCTGCGGGAGGCCGTCTGTCTGAGCCTCAAACGGGATTTCGGCGTAGAACGCGAGCCGGAGAATGTGCTGATCACCGCGGGCGGGATCGCGGCCATTCATACTATCACCGCCACCTATCTTAATCCTGGGGACGAGGTGCTGATCCCGGACCCGGAGTATTCGGCCTATGCAGACTCCGTCTCCCTCTTCGGCGGAACCCCGGTCTTCGTCCCCCTCAAAGAAGACTTTCATATCGATTTCGAGACCCTGGAGAAACGCATCTCCAACAAGGCCAAGATGATATTCATCTCCAGTCCCGGAAACCCAACCAGCCGGGTTCTGCGGGAGGATGAAATCCGGGGTCTGGCCCTGCTTGCTGTGAAGAAGGATCTCCTTCTGGTTGTTGACGAAGTCTATTGCAAGCTCCTCTACAGCGGGATCAAGTTCCTTTCGATCTGCCAGGTCGAGGAAGTGCGGAACCGTTCGATTCTGCTGAACAGCTTCTCAAAAGCCTATGCGATGACCGGCTGGAGGGTGGGGTACATGGTGGCGGATGCCCCACTTATTAAAGAGATGGTCACCTTCCACAAGGCGATGACGATCTGCCCCAACGTGCCTGCCCAGATGGCCTGCGTAGCCGCCGCCACTGGACCCCAGGAGTGTGTCGAAACCATGCGGCAGGAATACGAGAAAAGAAAGGTCCTCGTTGCGCAGAAATTGAACGAGATCCAGGGGCTCACCACACCGCCCTGCGAAGGGGCTTTTTATTTCTTCCCCCGGTTTGAACACTCTCTGACCAGCCAGCAGATGACGGAATACCTCTTCAATAAAGGGATCATGGTCCGCAGCGGCACGGAGTATGGCGCCGGCGGCCAGAAGCATTTCCGTATCTGCTTTGCCACATCCATGGAAAATCTGGAAGTTGGAATAAACCGCCTGAAGCAGGCTCTGGATGAACTGAAATAGATTGTATCTCATTTTAATGGTCAAGTTTTGTTAAGGAGTTTAAGATCCATCATAAACAGAAGGTGCGAACGGAGAACACATAAAGAAATTTGAAAGGAGGAGGGAGAAATGGGAAGAAGGTTGATATATGCAACGGTCGTCCTTTTGATGTTGGCCGCAACCGGGCTCCGAATTTCAAAAGGCTACCGGCATCAAGGCCAATATGGTCTATTCCGGATCGGGGGTGGCCTTAAAGAGGATGAGGGCGGAGAAGGACAACCCCCAGGGAGACATCTTCTGGGGGATCAGCAAAGTGGTCCTCATGTCCAACGTGGACCTGCTGGAGCCCTATAAATCAAAATATTTCGATCTCATCATGCCGGAGTTTCGGGACGCGCAGTATCACTGGATCGGAACGAACCTTCAGATCCTCGTCTTCATGTACAACAAGGACCTTCTGAAAGCCGGGGAGGCTCCAAATAAATGGATCGACCTTCTGGACCCCAAATGGAAGAACAAGATCGCCTTCCCCAACCCCGCCAATTCCTCCTTTGCCTACACGACCTTTACCATGATGCTCCATGAACTCGGCAACAATGAGGCGGCCTGGAAGAAGATGGAAAACTTCTTGGCCAACGTGCAGATTACGGAGCAGTCCTCCATGGTCCCCACATCGGTGGAAAAGGGAGAATTTCCGATGGGCATCACCCAGGAGTATGTGGCCACCCGTTATCTCGCCGGCGGGGCCAAAGTGGGTGTGATCTACCCGGAAGATGGAAACAGCATTCAGGCGGAAGGGGTGGGCATTATCAAGGGCGCCAAACACAGGAGCGCTGCGGAAAAGTTTATGGATTTCTGCAACGACAAAAGTTTCCGGGAGCTCGTGATCAAGGACCAGTTCCGCAGGCCGGCCCGGAAGGATCTGGATTTCTCGAAGATTGTCCCCATGCCCCCGCTCTCGAAGATCAAGCTGATGCCGGGTTACGTGGATACGGACTATATCAAAGATCGGGATAAAATCCTGGCACGCATCAAAGATATCATCCTGCGGATCAAATGACGAACTCATCGATGACAAGGCGGGCCTTCCTGAGGAGAGCAGAGGGAGGCCCGTTCTTTATTGTGAGGAAAAGGCGTGAGCATACAGATTGACCATGTCACCAAAAAGTTCGGAAATTTGGAGGCGGTAAAAGACGTTACCCTGGAAGTGAAGACAGGGGAGTTCTTTACCCTCCTCGGGCCAAGCGGTTGCGGCAAGACGACCCTCCTGCGCTCGATCGCCGGGTTCAATCAACCGGAGAAGGGGGAAATATATTTCAACAAAAAGAGGGTGGACAAAATAGCCACCCATAAAAGGGGCATCGGGATGGTCTTCCAGAATTATGCAGTTTTCCCCCATCTCAATGTCTTCAATAATGTGGCGTATGGTTTAAAGGCCCGCAATTTTTCTGCGGATGAAATTCAACCAAAGGTCAGCAGGGCCCTGCAAATGGTGCGTCTCGCCGGGATGGAGGATCGGTTTCCCAACCAACTTTCCGGTGGCCAACTGCAGAGAGTCGCGATTGCCCGGGCTCTGGTGATCGAACCGCAAGTTCTTTTAATGGACGAGCCTCTAAGCAACCTGGATGCCAAGCTGCGAGTCGAGATGCGTAGCGAGATTCGGGAGCTGCAGCAGAGTATGAAAATCACCACCCTGTACGTAACGCATGACCAGGAAGAGGCCCTCTCCATCTCCGATCGTATCGCCGTCATGAATCACGGGGTGGTGGAGCAGATGGGGGAACCCTGGGAGATCTATAACACCCCGGTAAACCGCTTTGTCGCCGGTTTCATCGGCACAACCAACTTTTTTGAAGGGACCTTGATTTCCGAGCAAGGAGGACAGGGGATCGTTCAGGTGTCGGAAATCAAGATGAAGGTTTCCGCTCATTCACCGTGTGTAGGAGAAAAGGTATCCTTTGCCATCCGGCCCGAGGCATTTAAAGTTGCGCAAGAGATTACCGAAGCGGAGCGTTCCTGCTTCCTTTCCCTGCCTGGGAGGGTGAACAAAGTGGAGTATCTCGGGTTTATGACCAAGTATGATCTGGAATTGTGCCGAGGGCTTTCTGTAAAAGTGGTTTCCTATGATGTACTGCCCCAGCACCTGAGAAAAACAGGGGAAACCATCGAGCTCTGTTACGACCCCCAAAGGGTTTTAATCTGTTAAGGTGACTCTTCAATGAAATCGCGCTTCTGGAGTTTAACCACGATTCTGATCTTCCTGATCTTCTTCTTTTTCATGATCCTTCCGGTGCTCAATCTATTCACCGGCAGTTTTCAGACCCAGGAAAAGGGGGCTTTCACACTCCAAAATTACCTGAGCTTCTTCCATTATCCTTCATACTGGAGGAGTCTCTGGAACTCGATCCTCATCGGCCTGATCTCTGCTGCGGGCGCCATGATCGTGGGCGTGCCCATGGGGTATATGGTCTCCCGCTGGAACGTGATGGGAAAGTCCCTGATCGTTACCCTGAGCACCCTGCCTCTCATGCTTCCCACCTTCATTGCCGCTTTTGCCTGGGTCATCCTCCTGGGGCGGGGAGGGATCATCACCAAATTTCTCCAGACGTGGGGCATCCATATCGGCTCCATCTACGGTTACCCGGGGATGATGCGTCTTCCTGATGACCCTTTCCGGATTCAGTGCGGTTGACGAGTCCATAGAAGAAGCCGGGTGCAGTTTGGGGTCAAGCCAGCTAAGGACATTTTGGACCGTTTCTTTACCCTTGGTCCTCCCAACCATCCTTTCCGGGGCTATTCTCACTTTCATGTCGGCCATAGAAAACTTCGGCGTCCCCATGATCATCGCCCAGCAGACACCAAACCTGGTGGTCAAGGCCTACATTGAATTTACCAGTGAAGTGGGTACGCACCCCGGGATGGCCTACACCCTGAGCATCTTCCTCATCCTCATCACCATGGCGTCCCTCGTGGCCCAGAGGTATTATCTCTCCAAACGGAATTTCATTCAGGCTGCCAGAGGAAAACCGAAGGTCAAGCAACTGACGCCGGGAAAGAGGCTTCTGGCAAGCGGCATCATTTATGCTTTCCTGATCTTCACGCTGATCCCGTTTTTCGTTGCCTTGGTTCTATCCTTCATGGAGATGCGGGGACCGGTCTTCTACCCTCGCTTCAGCTTACAGAGTTATGTTTACGCCTTCAGTCGCTCGGCCCGACCGATCTTCAACAGCTATTTCCTGGCGACCATTTCCACCCTCGTCGCCGTCCTCATCGGCGTGCCCACGGGCTATATCCTGACCAGGCGGAAGTCCGCTTACAGCAACGCCCTGGATATTGTGATCATGCTCCCCTTTGTCATCGCGGGAACGATCCTCGGCATTGCCCTGATCACCTTCTTCAACCAGGGCTGGATCGTACTCACAGGGACTTGGGTAATTCTGGTCCTTTCCTATGTCATCCGCAAGATGCCCTTTATCGCTCGCTCCAGCGCCTCGATCCTTTACCAGCTGGATCCGTCGCTGGATGAGGCGAGCATTTCCCTGGGGGTCTCTCCGATGAAGACCTTTTATAAGGTTACCTTCCGCCTGATGATGGGAGGGGTTGTTTCGGGGGCGATCCTGTCGTGGGTAACGATCATTTCGGAGCTGAGTTCAACTCTCGTGCTGCGCTCCCCCTCCTGGTCCACGATGACGGTAGAGATGTATCAGGGGGTCGTGAGTGATGATCTGGGCAAGGCCGCAGCCTTCTCCTCAATCATGATCATCTCGACTGTGATTCCTCTGCTCCTGGCGACCAAGTACTTCAGCAAGGATAAAGGCGGGGGTATCCTTTTATAGGAGAGGGAGAAGCGCTCTCCCTTCGTCACTTTCCAGGAAGGGAATGACGCCTCCGGCCTGGACGATCTTTTTCATCAAATCCGGCAGCGGTTGAAAAGGAATCTCCACACGGCGGGTGAGGTTCCTGACCAGCCCCTGCTCCAGATCCAGGGCCAATTCGTCTCCCCCGGTGATTTGTTCCGTATCGCAGGCGACAAGGAGAAGCCCCAGGTTGACGGCATTGCGGAAGAAGGTTCGTGCAAAGGACTTGGCCAGAACCGCTTGGATGCCCGCTCCGACCACAACCATCGGAGCGATTTCCATGGCTGAACCACAGCCGAAGTTCTCACCGGCAACGAGAAAGTCACCGGGGCAAACCGTTCCTCCAAAGCCCGGCCGGATATCCTCCATCAGGAAGCGGGCCAGTTTTTTCGGGTCCACCGTATCCCTTTTTCTCTTCGAGGCGATGATGTAGTCCGTGTTCTCGGGTCCGTGATCTCGCCCGTGAGGCAGGAGGCCGCCACCGTGGCCGGCGAAGCGAGGTAGATGCCGGCCTTGACATTGCCCATCCGCCCAATGAAGTTCCGATTGGCGGTGGAGATCACGTTTACCCCATCCGCCGGAACCCCTCCCAGGGCCCCGACACAAGGACCGCAGCCGGGGGCATTGAGCATACCACCGCTTTCAACCAGGGCCTGGATATAGCCCCTGTTGCAGGCCTCCAGCATCACATCCCGACTGGCGGGAGCAATGACAAGGACAACCCCGGGATGGATCCTCTTCCCTTTCAAAATTTGCGCGGCAACGGCCAGATCCTCCAGCCGGCCATTGGTGCAGGTTCCCAGGAAGGCCATGGCGATTTTTTTCCCCTTCACTTCGGAGATGGGATGAACATTGTCCACCTGATGGGGAGCGGCTACCTGCGGTTCGAGGGAAGAGATATCGAAGCTGTATTCCCTGTCATAAGAGGCATCCCTGTCCGGAGTGACGGGTAGAACATCCGTGACCCCTTTCCCTTTCAGCCAGGCCCGGCAGACCTCATCTGCCGGCATGATTCCGGCTTTGCCCCCCGTCTCCATCACCATATTACAGATCGTAAGCCGGCCCTCCATGGAAAGTTTTCCCAGAGTATCGCCCGAAAATTCGACGGCGAGACCATTGGCCCCCCTTGATGTGACCTTTGCGATGAAGTGGAGGCTGATATCTTTGGCGTAAACCCCCTTGGGAATATTGCCATTGATCTCAATTCGGATGGACGATGGGACTTTAAACCAGAGCAACCCATAGTGAATGGCCACGGCCATGTCTGTTGACCCGACCCCGGTAGCAAAGGCGTTTAAGGCCCCGTAGGTCGTGGTATGAGAATCCGAGCCAATCACCAGATGGCCGGGGCGGATGTGCCCTTTCTCCGGTATGAGCTGGTGGCAGACGCCTTCTCCCTCCGCGTAAAGGGTGCAGCCGAATTGATGGGCAAAGGTCTTGATATCTTCATGGATGCGTGAAACTTCCTGGCTCGGACTGGGACAGTAATGATCCAGGATCAACACCAGTTTCCGCGCCTCTTTGGGTGTGTATCCCCGGATTTTCTGAAGCGCTTCCAGGACCAGAGGAAAAGAGGCGTCATTGGACATCATGAGATCGAGAGGGGAGAAAAGAAGATCCCCGGCTGTAACCTCACGTTTGATATGGGAACTGAAGATCTTTTCGGAAATGGTTTGACCCATGGCTGATCTCTTTCTGCGGATGAAGGCGATCTTCTACGCCAAAACGGCGCCCGTCTCGAAGTTTTTTGATAAGAACTTCCTTTTTCGCGTAGGGAGTGTAGGAAAAGCGCCCTTGTATGTCAATGATGAATTTGGTCGAAAATGGCCGCAAGATGCGATCATCCTTTTGACTTTGTTCCGAATGGGGAATGTCGCCGCTTCGGCGAAGGGGATTCTTTCCGTTCTGCGGTTTGTCTTGACGAGTGGGCTGTTTTGTAATAGCGTTACCGCAAAACCCTACACTAAGGTATGACAATGATTGAAGAAGAACTTTGGCAGAATGTACGGGACCGGTCTCCGGAAGAGGTCGCCGTTTGCGCAATGGCTGAATATGACGGCGAGAACAGAACATTCGCCATCCGTGTGATGAATGATCCATTTAGGATTGATGTCGACAAAAAGGTGATCTCCAGTCCCGATCCGGTGCGAAAATCCCATTTTTTACCGCTGTTTCTTCTCCATCATCTGGTATGCGCCAAGGATATCCCGCTAAGCAATACGCTGGTTTCTCCGCACCAGTTGACGGGCGGTACTTTTTTCTTTCGGGCTTCGCATGAATTGCCCCTTCCCAAAATCGCTGCAAAGTATGATAACGATGTTGAAAAGTTTCTGGAAAAAGGGAAGAAACTGGGTGGAGAAAAGGTTGATTACGGCGACGCCGCCGTAAAAGTGCATCTGCTCCCGAGGGTTCCTCTCATCTTTGTTCTCTGGAAAAAGGATGAGGAATTTGAAAGTCACGTTCATCTGATTTTGGACAAGAGCATCGAGGAGCAGATGAGCCTGGAGGGTGTGCTGCTGGCCCTGCTTTACGCCATCGGCAAATGGGTCGAAGATTAAAAATCCCTTTTGTTATGCTATTCCCCGTCGTTCCAGCGCATCGCGGAGAAGCTGGACGGGGTGGAGGACCTTAAGGCCGGTCAGGTGGCGGATCTGCATCCGGCAGCCCTCGCAGTCCGTGAGGATGATATCGGGCTTCATCCGGGCGATCGCCTCCGTGAGATCCTTTCCGATCTCCTCGGCGATGGCGAACTTCTCTTTCTTGAAACCGTACAGGCCTCCCAGGCCGCAGCACTCCGCCTCGATCAGACTTACATCCAGCCCCGGGACCAGGCGGAGCAGTTCCAGCGCCGGCAGGCCGATGTCGAGGGCGCGGAGGTGGCAGGGGGCGAAGTAGGCCGCCTTCATCGGAATGGGCTGGAAGGTTACCGCCGGTTTTCCCTCCTCGTGGAGGCAGAGCAGGTACTCGCATATGTCGAAGAGGCGTCGCGCGAGCTCCTCAGCGCCGGGGAGATGGAGGAGTGGGCCGTACTCGTGGCGGAGCATCAGGCCGCAGCTCGTCGAGGAGAAGACAATGTCGACCCCTCGGACCGTTCTGAGCAGGGAATCGACGTTCCGTCGACCCATCTCCCGTGCCCCCCGGAGATCCCCGACACCGAGGCGCGGGATCCCACAGCAGCGCTGGGGCGGGACGACGACCGTCAGACCATGCGCCTCCAGGAGCTCCACGGCGGCCTTTCCCACGTCCGTCTCGTTCGTGTTCGTGAAGCAGCCATAGAAATAGGCAACCTCCGGGCCACGGCCTTTCGGCCCCTGCCGGGTGCGGAACCACCGGCGGAAGGTGGGATACTCGTAGGCGGGGAGGGCACGTCGCCGGTCGCTCCGGAGCAGCGCGGCGAGGAGCCACCGGACGGCCTTTTTCTTCATCAGCGGGTTGACGATCTTCGAGTAACGGGCGGCCATTTCACCGAAGAGGTCGCTCCGGACGAGGAGCCAATCCCGGAAGGTCCGACCGCGCTCGTCCAGGTATTTCGCCTTGGCCATCATGTTCATTTCGGAGATGGGTACGCCCGCGGGGCAGACCGTGTCGCAGAGGCGGCAGCCCGTGCAGAGCTCGATCCAGTCGTCCACGGAGGCCTCGGCGGCCGATCGGAAACGCTGCGCCCCCGGCCCTGCCTGTTTCGGTCCCGGGAAGCGTGGCGTCACTCGGGAGACGGGGCAGGCGGCCATGCAGGTTGCGCACCGGACGCAGACGTCCGGGAGTTTCGCGAGAGGGGCTGGTTTTTCTTCTTTCGTCATGATGCAAGCGCCCTCTTTGCGGCCAGGAAACCCGTGGCGATGTCGATCCCTTCCCGTGATTTCTCCTCGATCGCCTGGTGATGGGCCAGGATCGATCCCGCCGCCCGGACGTTTGCGAGGACGACCCGTCCCGCCGCATCGACCGGGCGGAGATCGGCGTCGGTGAGGACCCCGGCGCGGTGGATCGGATGCGCCTCCGGGTCGAAGAAACGCTCCCCAAACCACTGGCCCCGTTCCCCGGGCTGGAAGACGGGAAGGTCGAAAACGGGTTCTATAATCCGATCCATCTCCGCCCAGAGACCGCCGCCCAGGAAGCGGCCGGTGGCGAGAATGAAGCGATCCGCGCGGTATTCGGCGACGAGCGGCGGGTTGTCGATGCTGATCCCCGCGCACCGGCCATCCTTGACCATCACGCCGGATACCGGATGCCCCATCCGAAAGTCTGCTCCCTTCGCGATCAGCTCCTCCCGGAAGCGGTGGAAGATTCTTGTACCGGGGATCGACGGCGGGAGCATCGGGATCTCGAAAACCCGGGCGCCGGTGACGGTCTCCAGCGTTTTCAGAACCGCGGCGGGGTCCCGGAGGCCGAGAACCGCGGGGAGGCCGATGAAACGCTCTCCCGCCATCTGCTGGCGGATCGACTCGCCGAGACGCTCCCGGAAAGAAGTCTCATCCATCAGGCGGGCGAGTGCGGGTGCGGTTAGACCCTCCAGGCCGTAGCGGGGGAGTGACAGGACCACCCCCCGGCATTTCAGGTGGAGCGACACCGTATCGCCCTGAAAATCCTTGAAGCCGCGGAAGCCGACGATCAATGTCTCGGACGGGGTCATCGCGGCGCCGGCGGCCATCGTAACCGGGGTGAGCCAGGTGGGGCGCATCGTCCCCGCGCCGGTGGGGAGAAGGGAGTTCCCCCGGCCTGAGGCGGCGAAGGGATAGGGCGGCGGGAAGAGTTCCCGGAATGCGGTGATTGCGCTTTCGATCCCCTCCCATCCCGTCCGGGCATAGGGGTGTTCCGGGTGGGCCGCGATCCAATGGGTAATTCCTTCCGCCATCTCCGTTGCGGGCGGGATTTCCCCGAGAAGGTCGACCGTATTCCCGAAGAGGGTGAGCGCACCCATCCCCCGGCCGACGATGAGGACCTTCGCTCCTATTCCGATCGCCGTCCGGGCGGCCGTGAGCCCCGCGAGGCCGGTTCCGATGACGATGAGGTCGAAGCGCTTCATGCCTCACCCCCAACCGGCCGGCCGGGTTCTTCGGCTGTCAGGTTGAACAGCCCCTTGTAGATCGACTCGATCAGCTCCTCCTCCTTGAGGGAGGTCCCCCAGAGGACGGGGCGGATACCCTTCCAGCGCTCTTCGAGAAAACCCTTGAGAATGCGGTTGGAGCCGCCGCTCACATCCGCTTTGCGCCGTTCGTTGAGAAGTCCGAGGAGGCGGTAGACGCAGAAGCCCCCCCCCCGGCCTCCCTTGGGACGAGCTCGCAGTCGCAGAGGAGTTCTCCTTTGCCTGCCGGGGTCTGTCGCCTCAGCCGAAGGAGGCGGTCCAGCAGGGTGTGGCCCTGGCCGGCGCCGGGGAGACGTTGAACGTGGGTCGAACAGGGGACGTGCAGCCCCATCCGTTCGCAAATGAAATCGACCGTTTTTTCTGCCATAAGCCGGTAGGTCATCAGTTTCCCGCCGGTGATCGTGACAAGCCCCGCAGCGCCGCTGCAGCTCCCGTGGTCGATCAGGGCGAAGCCGCGGCTGATCGTCCGGTCATCACCGTTCTGCTCCGATTGAAGGAGGGGGCGAACGCCGGCATAGGCCCTTGTGAAGCGCTCCCCCTTGAGGTCGGGGATCATCCGGGAGAGTTCGTCGACCAGGAAAGTGACCTCCTCGGGGGTGACCTCGTAATGCTCCGGATCCTCCGCCCGCAGCGATGTGGTGCCGAGGATGGAGACGGTGTCGTTGGGGACGATGATGTCGCCGCTGGCAGGGGGGTGGCAGCGGTTGAGGACCCGCTCGCTGAGGCGGGTGTTGGTGATCAGCATGGAGCCCTTGGAGAGGGCGAGGCCGATTTGAAGACCGGCCATCCGGAGGATATGGTTGGCCCAGGCGCCGGTCGCGTTGATTACCCAGGTCGCGGCGATGGCGAACGCCTCGGCGGTGATCCGGTCGCGGACACGGACCCCGGCGATCCGGAGGCCGTCGCGGATCAGGTCGGTGACCTCCGTGTGGATCAGAATACGCGCCCCGCGGGATTCGGCGTCCCGGGCGTTTTCAACGACGAGCGTGAACGGGTCGATCGCCCCGTCGGGAACCTGGACGGCGCCGATGATGCGAGGGTTCAGACGGGGCTCCATCGACAGGGCCTCCCGGGGAGAGAGCGGCAGGGTGTCGATCCCCACTGCCCCGCATGCCCGGATGAAGTCCGCCCGGTACTCCGGGCCGTCTTCCGGAAGGGAGACGAACAGGCCGTCGGTGGGTTCGATGCAGTGGGGGGCGATCCGCCGGAGGATGCGGTTTTCGGTGATGCACTCCCGGGCCGCGTCGGGGTCATTGACCGCGTAGCGGCCGCCGCTATGGAGGAGCCCCTGGTTGCGGCCGGAGGCGCCGGAGGTGAAGTCCCCTTTTTCGACAAGCAGCGAGGGGATGCCGCGCAAGGCCAGGTCGCGTGCAATGCCGGTCCCGGTTGCGCCGCCGCCGATGATCAGTACTTCCGTTTGCAGGTCCATAGATTTCCGTGAGAGGCGCACTTTGTCTTGATGGATATAAAATATCGATGATATTCAAGGCTTATGGAAAAGTGCTAACAGGAATTATCCGGATTGTCAAGCCAAATGCGAACCGGAGCGGCGGGGCGGATCTTATGGTCATCGGCAGCCGGCATTGTCCTTGCGATTACTTCGAATTAATGCTACAGGACCGCAAGTCGTTTTTGCCCATCCCGGCGAGATTAGGAAGATAGTTGCCGATCTGCCGGAGCAACGGCGGATTCAAATCTCAGGAGGCGCCGTCCTCCTGAAAACTCAGCACATCAGGAGGTGGTTGTGAAGACACAAAGAGTGGCCGATATTGCCGTGGGTTGTGGTGTCGCCGTGTTCGGCGTTTTCATCCTGTCTGCGTCGATGTTCATCACGGGGGGCGCCGCGCATCGCCTGCCCCCCCGTACCTTCCCTATGGTCGTCGGTACTTTGCTTCTGTTATGTGGAAGCGGACTGGCCCTGAAGTCCTGGAGTATACGGGGGACTGATTTCGCCATCGACTGGCCGGACAGGGAAGGGATCCGGACAAACCTGGTCACTCTCGTCAGCCTGGCGTGCTACATCGCTCTGATGGACCCGCTGGGGCTGCCGCTTGCCTCCTTTCTCTACATCGCCTTTTCCATCTGGTACCTGAAACGGTCGAAATGGCTGATGGCGCTGGTGATCAGCCTGATCACCGCGGTCATCTCACACTATCTGTTTATTCGCCTGCTGGGTCTCTCTTTCCCCGCGGGTTTCCTGTTTGAATAGGAGGACATCATGGGTTTTTCCTTTGACTATCTCATCCAAGGGTTCGTGACGGCTTTGTCCTGGCAGAATCTCTTCTGGGCCTTTGTGGGTTGTTTCATCGGGACGCTGGTCGGGGTTCTCCCGGGCATCGGACCCGTCTCCGGGATCGCGATCCTGCTCCCGCTGACGACGGTTCTCCCCGCGACTTCAGCGATCATCATGATGGCGGCGATCTACTACGGCGCCATGTACGGGGGCTCGACGACGGCGATCGTCGTCAACATCCCCGGGGAGGCCTCCTCCGTCCCGACGGCGATCGACGGCTACGAGATGGCCAAGCAGGGAAAGGCCGGCCCGGCCCTGGCCATCTCGGCCATCGGCTCTTTTTTCGCGGGAACGATCAGTGTGATCGCGCTGACCTTCTTTGCCCCGATGCTGGCCGAGTTTGCCGTGGTCTTCGGCCCGCCGGAGTATTTCGCGCTGATGTTCATGGGGCTGAGCCTCGTGATCAGCCTCTCCGGCCGTGCCCTGTTGAAGGGGATCATCTCCATGGCCCTCGGGCTCACGTTCGCCCTGATCGGTCAGGACCCGCTCACCGGGGCCGCCCGGCTCACCTTCGGGACCTCGACCCTGAATGCCGGGGTGGATTTCATCAGCGTGATCGTGGGACTCTTCGCGATCAGCGAGGTGATGATCAACGTGGAGCAGCGGATCACCGCCATCGATACGATGAGCATCAGCAATTGGATGCCGACCTGGGCGGATATCAAGCAGTGTATAGGGACGATGATTCGTGCTACGGGGGTCGGTTTCTTCCTGGGGCTCCTCCCCGGATGCGCCCCTTCGGTTACGACGTTTGTGGCCTATGATCTCGAAAAAAGGGTTTCCAAACATCCCGAGCGGTTCGGCCACGGGGCGATCGAGGGGGTCTGCGCCCCGGAATCGGCGAACAACGCCACCTCCACCGCCGGATTCATACCGCTTTTCTCGTTCGGGCTGCCCACCGCGCCGTCGATGGCGGTGATGCTCGGAGGGCTGATGATGTACGGCCTCCAGCCCGGACCGATGCTGTTCCAGACGAATCCGCAGTTCGTCTGGGCGGTGATCGCCAGCATGTATATCGGCAACGTGATGCTGCTGGTCCTCAATCTGCCGCTGGTCGGGATGTGGGCCAAGATCTGCAAAATTCCCTTCTATATCCTGGGGCCGATAATCGTCTTTTGCGCCATGATCGGGACCTACAGCATCCGGTTTCAATCCTTCGATGTATGGGTGATGCTCCTCTTCGGGGTGATCGGCTATTTCATGCGGAAGCTCGGCTTTCCCGT
>JAPLJX010000221.1:2854-3715 GCA_026388375.1 Deltaproteobacteria bacterium | reverse complement strand
GGGACCGCCCTGAGGGTTTTCCCGGACGGCAGGATGGAGGCGCTGGGAGGCGCCGTTCACCATTACGTCAGTCGAGGCGGTAAAGTTAAAAGGATTTCGGATGTTATGCCATTATAGCATTAGAAGTTCAGGAAGCCTTCCGGTAGGGACATCCGCACTGTCATTACAAACGAATCGAAGCAATCTGTCCGCCGTGGACTTCTGGCCACCACGAAAAAGGAAGTTCTTATCAGTTTTTTTCTTGACAATGGGAAGTGCCTTAGTTTATGGAATCATCGTGGCAATATTCTGATTGCCTTTACTCTCTTTTCTCTTTTATAAACAGCAATCTCAAAAATAATTAGGGACAAAAAAACATTTCTCCAGGAAACAAAGAATAACTGGTTTTACGTTGCACCAGACGGTGTAACGGGTTTTACATTATAGTAAAAAAAGGGAGGGAACCGGTTATGATGAGATCTAAGAGAGTTGTGTCGTACGTAGTGGTTGTTCTCGTTGGGTTACTGTTCATTCTGCACGGCTGCGGCGGTGGCGACGGCGGCGGCAGCCCAACGGTGGCGGAGGAGCTACGTCTGCAAGACGCCCGTACGTTTACCGTCAGTACCGCTTCGCTACCATTTGCGGCTCTGGCCGGCACGACCGCGGAAACAGACCGCTGGAGCGGTACGTTGGGGGGAAGCGGCTATCGCGTCGAGGTGCCGAAGACCTGGAACGGGATGCTGGTGATGTACGCCCACGGATATGCGGGGACAGGTGCCACTCTGGGCGTGACCACACCCTCCGGAATTCGCCGTTACCTCATCGAAAACGGCTATGCGTGGGCCGCGTCGAGTTATGACAAGAATTACTACGATGTGCGCT
>JAPLJX010000221.1:0-2848 GCA_026388375.1 Deltaproteobacteria bacterium | reverse complement strand
TGTGCGCTCAGGCGTTGAAGAGACCAATGCGCTCGCCCTTGCCTTTAACAGCATCGCGGTCGCCAACGGACGCCCCCTGGCGGCGCCGAGTAAAATATACATCACTGGTCACTCGATGGGCGGTCACGTAACGGCGGCGGCGATCGAAGATGAAGCGTATGCCACGGCAAAAAACAAGGTCCGCTATAATGGAGCGGTACCCATGTGCGGCGTCGTCGGTGATACCGAGTTGTTTGATTACTTTGCGGCGGCTCAACTGGCAGCACAGCAGTTGGCAGGATACCCGGCCACATCGTACCCGGTGAAAAACTTTGAGCTGATTAACCAGAATGTTCAAAGCGCCCTGTTCACGACCTTTCCGACACCACCGACATATCCCGCCGCAGTCACGACGGCAAAAGGCGATACCTTTAAGGGTATCATGATGAATCTGACCGGCGGCAAGCGCCCGATGTTTGACCAAGGCTTCAGCGGGCCGTATCTTGGAACAGTTTGGGGTACCTTCGGGGGTGATGGGACGGTTAGCGGCATTCTGAACAAGCAAGGGCAAGATACGAACTCGATTGTCTACCAATTCGATGAGAATCCACTTCTGTCGATCGATGAGTATGCATTCAATGCTTCGATTGTACGCGCCACCGAAGAAACAGATGCCAATCGCCTGCGGAGCGACGGATTGCGCTGGATTCCGGTAGTGAACGGGCAGTTCAAGATCCCCGTGGTTTCTCTGCACACACTGGGAGACATGTATGTTCCCTTCAAGATGGAGCAAGTCTATCGGAAAAGGGCGGATGCCGGCACCGGTAAGGATTGGCTGGTTCAGCGTACCGTTCGCGGCGTGGCCCATTGCGACTTCACCGCGGCCGAACAGGTCGCGGCCCTTAAAGCCATGCTTGATTGGGAGCAAAAAGGGATAAAACCGGCCGGCGACGATGTCCTTACACCGGCGACCGTAAGTGCAGCTAACTATGGGTGCAAGTTCACGATCAACACGACTGGATCTGACGATGCGGCCTCCATCGGACTCGTTCGCGCAGCGCTTCCTGCGTGCCCGTAGCGCAAGAGATTGAAATCAAGGAGACTTTTTCCTCGAAACCGTTAACCTAAAAAGAAGAGAGCGCCTGATCCCAAGATTCCGGGCAGGCGCTCTCTTCGTATTTTCACCCGTATACATTCAGCCAAAAGACGAAAACAGAATGGATAGCACCCGGTGATCCTTACCCCTCAATGCAACATGAGTGTAAGGACTTTTATAATCGGAGGAGGCAGCACTTTCTTCTTCCTGTTATCAATAACATAGATGCTATGGGAATTATTCAAGCTTTCACTTGGTAATGATCAACTCTATCGAAACCCCAACTAATCCTGGGCTGTATACAGACACTTGAACCAGCTCTTGTAGCGGATCGCCGAAACTGCCGGTTCCCCGTGAATCGCGCCGTTATTCCACAAGAATATAAGGTAAAATGCATTGAAAAAGCCAATCGACTTAGGAACCAAATTCAGGGATATGATAACTGGAGTCTTCGAGGAGTTTATTGATCTTTAGACGGAACTTCGCTTCATTCTTCATAATCCCTTCAAGGCATTTCATGATTGATTTGCTTGACATTCCATAGTATTTTGGTCATACATAGACATGGGCATTACGGTGAAGGCATATTTCATCTATTGAAACATTCGCGAGAGCGAACCGTGAATCCTCATCCGTTCTGAATACGATACCTCGATATATCGGGAAGGGGGCTCATCAATGAAACTCTACTCGCACCGTATCATCCTTATTATCGCTGCCCTTATGATCGGGGGGGCTATCGTTGCGGACTCCGCATTCGCGAATCCTCAAGAAAAATTGATCATTGCAGGCACAGGTTCGAGCATCGGCGTCATGAAGCGGATGGCCGACGGTTTTCAAAGGCGACATCCCAACGTTACCTTCAGCATCCTCCCCAGTATCGGCAGCACGGGAGGCATCAAAGCGGTAAAGGAGGGGAAGATCGATATTGCCTTGTCCGCCCGTTCCCTCAAGCCGGAAGAGAAGATTCCGGGAATCATCGAGGAGTTCTATGGCCGCACGGCCTTTATCTTCGGGGTGCAGGAGTCCAACCCAATCGAAGGGCTCAGGCTGACCGAGCTCGAAGAGATATACGCGGGAAAGCGCAGGACCTGGTCCGACGGAAGGCCCATCAGGATGATCCTTCGTCCCCTGTACGACGCTTATTCGGCCTTTCTGGCGGGTATCAATCCCGGCATGAAATCGGCCTCCGAGCAGGCCCATTCCATTCCCGGCGTGTTCGTCGGCATGACGGACCGTGAAGCCGCCGTTCAAATCGAAAGAACGCCCGGTTCATACGGTACGACCAGTACGGCCATCGTTGCGGCAGAGAGGCTAAAAATTAAGGCCCTCTCCGTCGATGGGGTCTTTCCCACACTGCCAAATGTTTCCGCCGGCAAGTACCCCTATGCCATAACGATGTCGGTCATCTACAAGAGGGATAAGTACATGGGCGCCGTGAAAGACTTTATAGACTTTCTTTTTTCCAATGATGGCCGGAAGCTCCTCTCCGCAAACGGCCATGTGACTTTGCCGCGAGTGGCCGGAAAGTGAGCGTATTGTGCCTTTGAGTTTCCTGCGTCTGCAATCGGATGTGTCCGTAACGAGGGACATGCGCCTCTTGGGCGGCTTGGCTTCATTTATTTTCGCTATAGCGATACCCCTTTTATACTTTGGTTTGTCCGTATACGCGCTGGAAGAATCCCTCAGGATAGAAACCACCCATCTCGCAAAAACCGTCGAAAAAATCATCCAGGCCCGGCCGGATCTGTGGGAGTTAGAGTATGTAAGGTT
>JAPLJX010000171.1 GCA_026388375.1 Deltaproteobacteria bacterium | reverse complement strand
CGCGCGAGGTGGACGCGGTTCCTCTCGCCCCCGGAGATCTGGCTTACTTTCTTCTGCTGGTCGGTTCCCGAGAAGTTGAAGCGGGAGACATACGCCCGGGAGTTCATCTCGCGGTTCCCGAGCAGAATGATATCCCTTCCCTCCGAGATCGCCTCCCAGATCGTCTTGTTCGGGTCGAGGATGTCGCGGCTCTGCTCGACATAGGCCAGTTTGACCGCCTCCCCGACCCGGATCGTGCCGGAATCGGGCGTCTCCTGGCCGGTGATCATCCGAAAGAGGGTCGTTTTCCCCGCGCCGTTCGGACCGATGATTCCAACGATCCCGCCGGGCGGCAGGTTAAAAGACATGTTATCAACGAGGAGACGGTCGCCGTAGGCCTTGCCCACCCCTTCGGCCTCGATGACGAGCTTTCCCAGACGGGGTCCGGGCGGGATGTAGATCTCCAGCTCTTTTGCACGGGCGTCCATTTCCTGAGAAAGGAGGTTCTCGTAGGAGCTGATCCGGGCCTTGGATTTCGCGTGGCGTCCTTTGGGAGACATCCGGATCCACTCCAGTTCCCGCTGGAGAGTCTTCTGCCGTTCGCTTTCCGTTTTTTCCTCCTTCTGGAGGCGGTTGCGCTTCTGGTCCAGCCAAGAGGAGTAGTTTCCCTTCCAGGGGATCCCCTGGCCGCGGTCCAGCTCCAGGATCCAGCCGGCGACATTGTCGAGGAAGTAACGATCGTGGGTCACGGCGATGACCGTGCCCGCGTAGGCCTGGAGGTGGTGCTCCAGCCAGGCAACGGACTCCGCGTCGAGGTGGTTCGTCGGTTCGTCGAGAAGCAGGATGTCGGGCTTTTGCAGCAGGAGCCGGCAGAGGGCGACCCGTCGGCGCTCGCCGCCGGAGAGGATCTTCACCAGGGTCTCTCCGGGTGGACAGCGGAGCGCATCCATCGCCATCTCGAGGCGGGAGTCGAGGTCCCAGGCATCCTGTGCGTCCAGTTTCTCCTGCACCTTCGCCTGGCGGTCGAGGAGTTTGTTCATCGCCTCATCGGACATCTGCTCAGCGAATTTCTCGTTTATCTCATTGAATTCATTTACAAGATCGACCGTCTCCTGCACCCCTTGCTCGACGATCTCGCGGACGGTCTTCGTGTCGTCCAGTTGCGGTTCCTGTTCGAGAAAGCCGACGGTATGGCCGGGGGTGAGGATCGTTTTGCCGATGAAATCCTGGTCGACGCCGGCCAGGATCCGCAGGAGCGAGCTCTTTCCCGATCCGTTCAGCCCCAGGACACCGATCTTCGCCCCGTAGAAATAAGAAAGGTAAATGTCCTTCAGAACCGGTTTTTTCTCGTAGACCTTGCTCACACCGATCATGGAGTAGATCACCTTGTTCGGGTCGTTCGCCATTGTGTTCCTCCTCTGGGATGTTAGCGGAATCTTATCAGCAAATGAAGACGATGAAAAGGGGTTCCATTACAGGACCATAATCGCGGCGGGATGCCGGCGGAGCTTTTCGTAGAAACCGACGCGGACGGATTCGCTCTCGACCGTCAGCTCAACACTCAGGCAGTGGTAGGCGCCGCCTTTGCTGCTTCGGGAAGGGGTGACAGCGTAGTTCTCCCCTGACAGGACCTCCGCGACAGCGCTGTGGAGAAGGCTCAGGTCGCGGCCGATCACCTTGTAGACCCAGCGGCAGGGGTAGATAATCTCCGGTTTGCATTCATTTTCGTTCATCTTGTCCTTTCCATGGTTCAGACGACTTATCAGCGAGAATTTTCCCTCCCGATCAAAACTCTTTGGGATCATGGGGTGTTTTTTGTAGCACCTCCGGAATTCAGGAAGCGATCGATCTGACGAACGGTCTCCGCGATCCTTTGGGCGCCCGCCTCCTTCCGATCCCGTTCTCCATTTTTTAGAAAGAAGGGGATCACCGTAAGCGATGTCTGAAAGATCTCCTGAAGGGATGCGGCCGTTTCCTTCTGCCTGGCCTCAACCCTGGCCCGTTCCCCATATCTGTCCCCCTGTTCCTCGTTGAACCCGAAATCGTCGATGATCAGGACCGACCGGACCATCTCCAGCGGGAGTCGCGACTTCAGAACCTCCCAGAAGCGGCGGTCCGCCTTCCAGAAACCGATATCGGCGGAGTTGGCAATGAAAAGGGGGGACAACTCCCGGTTTTTTACAGAAGAATCGGGAGCTGTCCCCTTTTTTTCTCCAGCTTTCCGTGCCGGGATGTTCCAGGAGTGGAGATTATGGATAATGGTTTCGGTGGCTTCGGCGTAGTGATCGGTGGCGATGACGAGGGCTGTCCCGGGATGGACGGACAGGTTTTCAAGGATGGGCCGCCAGCGCGGATCGATCCGCGAATGGTCGAGGTAGCGGTCGACGAAACGGGAAGCGGCCGCCGCAATCTCAGCGCCGGTTGCGCCGGGGACGAGGCCGAGCGCTTCAATCCTCTTCGCCATGACGCGTTTGTAGCCGATCGCCGTCGTGCTCCCCCCGGTCCAGGTCGGGCCGACGATCTGGCCCCAGAATGCCTCCGGTGTCGCGACGCCGAGTTTGGCGAGGCCGCTTTCCGCGAGTACCGACAAGAGGTTTGCCGGCCGGGAGAAACGGGGGGCCTCCAGGCTGAGTGTGCCCGAATAATCGAAGATCACAAGTTTTTCCGGTGAAAATGGAGTCATGGCTTACATTCCAGATATCCTTGCCGGGAATGCCGTCTCCCTTCGACAAACTGGATGACAACATGAAGGCGGCGCCGTGAAAAGAGGGGGACAACTCCCGATTATTTTTCTCTCAGCAGTCCCCTTTTTGCCAGGGCTCCGCGGATGATATCATCGAGCTCCCGCGCCGCGGCATATGGATCGGGAGAGGCGCAGATCGCGGAGACCACCGCAATGCCGTCCGCGCCAGCCATAACGACCGCCTCCGCGTTCCCCGCGTTCAACCCACCGATACCCACAAGAGGATGACGCGAAACGGCTCGGATCTTTGCAAGACCCTCCAGCCCCCAAGGTTCCTTTGTGTTCGTCTTGGTCGGTGTCGCAAAAACGGGACTGACGCCCAGGTAATCGCAATCGAGCCCCTGCGCCTGCTCCACGTCCTCCCAGGTCTCCACGGAAAGACCGATGATCGCCTTCGGTCCCATCAGCCGCCGGGCAATCGCATAGGGCATGTCTTCCTGACCCACGTGCACGCCGTCGGCCGCAACGGCAAGCGCGACATCGATGCGGTCGTTGATGATGAGCGGCACCCCGTAGGGCGCCATCAGGGCCTTGATCCGCGATGCCTCCTCGACAAAGAAGTCAGTAGAAACATTCTTTTCCCTCAACTGGACGCAGGCGGCTCCGCCCCGGACCGCCTGCAGAACAACTTCCGCGAGCGGTTTTTCGCCGCACAGACCGCGATCGGTGACGAAATACAATCCTTTCATGGTTCTGTTTCGATCTTCACCATGCGGCCAATGTCGTCGGCGGAGAGACGGTAGAGTGCGTCGATGAAGTGAAGCTGAAGAGAGCCCGGCCCCGTCGATTTGGCGAAGGCGATCTCGCCGGCGATGCCCATGACGGCCATCGCCTCCGCGGCGGCAACGGCAGGGTCGGACACGACGGCGGCGAAGGCCCCGCAGAGGGCGCTCGCCGTGCAGCCGAGGCCCGTCACGCGGGTCATCATGATGTGGCCGTTCCGGCCCCGGATAACCCCTGCCCGGCCGATGGTGTAGTCTGTTTCGCCGCTGATGCAGACGGCCGCGCCGGATTCTGCATGTAGTTTTCGGCCGATGGCCACGGCCGCGTCCGAGGAGGCGGTGCTGTCCACCCCTTTCGTCTTCGTGTTCGTCTCTAAAAGCGCCATGATCTCCGACGCGTTACCGCGGATGATCTGCGGGGGGACGGCCCGGATCAGCTCGCGCGCCGTCCGCGTCCGATAGGTGGTCGCACCCGCCCCCACCGGATCGAGGACGATCGGGATTTTTCGTTTGCGCGCCGCTTCGGCCGCCATGAACATCGCGCGAACCCATGCCGGGCTCAGGGTGCCGATGTTGATGACGAGGGCGGAGGCGATCCCGACCATCTCCTCCATCTCCTCCTCCGCATGGGCCATAACCGGCGAGGCGCCGAGGGCGAGCAGGGCGTTTGCCGTGCTGTTCATGACGACGTAATTGGTTATGCTGTGGACGACCGGCGCCTTTTCCCGGATCGCCCGGAGAGCCGACCAGATGTCGTTTGCCGTGATATTCGTCATTGTATTCACCTCGATAAAATATTGGGGGAATCTTACCGCTATTTCGAGGGAGTTGCAAGGCACAGGAAAAGGTTCTGACAATGGGAGGGCTATCGGCAATAAGAATTATCGCTCGGAGTAGAGGAAGCCGCGCTCGCGCATCCGCTCTAAAAGCGCCTCGGCCCGGGCCGGATTGAAGGCGCCGCACTCGCAGCACTTGGCCATCATCAAGGCGGCCCGCTTCGGCGTCATCCGCCGCATGCGTACCTGCTCGATCATCTTCCGGATCAGGTTGAAGGAGACCATTCCGTGACCGCACATCGTGTTGAACTCCATGACCTCCCGCTCCGGCAGGCGATCCTTCGCCCCCCAGATTCCGAGGGAGTGTTCCGCGCTGTGGCGGGCGATCCCCGCCTTCCGGCAGCACTCCTTCACTTCGTCCAGCAGGCCGGTGATATTGATGCAGATGCCGAGGTCCGCCCGGATAAGCTCCTGGACGACCTTCTCCAGTGTGTCGAGATCGGTGAAGACGGCGGCCGCCACGGTACCCTCCCCCAGATTGGCGATGAGGCTCTCGATGGCGATATCGTCCTGATGCATGCTTCCCTGCTTAACGTCGCCCATATTCACGGGATGGTATTTCAGACAGATCCGCATGAATTCACGGATCTTCGGCGCGGACCCTTCGCGATTTATCCCTTTGGCCGTGTGGGCGAAGACGATGTAATCCCGTTTCAGGCTCTCCAGGGCGCCCTGACGGTGCAGCGTATTGGTCATGGTTCATCCTCCCGAAAGAGCGGCCGCCCCAAGCCGAGATTCGTCTTGCCGTTCGGAGAAAGGGTATAGCCGGCCTTTCGCACCCATTCCTCATGGGGAATCGTGCCATCGGGCAGGCATCGGGAGGCGACGCCGACGCTCATCACCGTGTCGATCTCGTGCTGGACCTTCTCCAGGACGCCGAGAAACGCGGGGATCTTCTCCATGCCGGTCTTGAACTCGATGATGGCGGAGAGGATCTTCTCGTCCAGGACATCTTCTTTCATCCGGCCCGTCTTGAAATCAGAGATCAGATGGGTTACAGGGTTTTCCGGTTCGAATATCGGCGCCAGCGGGGCGAGGGCCATCGCTACTTTTTCGACATCCCTGAAGAAGGCGCCGATACCAGGGCGGCCGATCTCGACGACGATGCCCGCCTCGCCCCGACGCAGCCGTCCCGTGACGTCGTTGCTCTTGATCTCATCGGTCCCCCGTCCGGGCACGCCGGTTCCCGGATGAACGACGGTGGGGTTGCTGAACTGGGCGCGCAAGATTCGGGGCCAGGTCAGCTCGGGGGGGGTCAGCGCCCCGGTCGGACAGAGGTCCGCGTCGGCCAGGTATCCCAATTTGAAAAAGGAGAGCGCCTTCCGGATGGCGCGGACATACCATGCGCGGTAGCCTTCGTCCCGGAGCACCCGCCAGCAGGTCGAACACTCGACGCATTCATCCTGATTCACGACGGATTTACCCTCCGCATCGAGGGAGATAGCACCCATCGTACAGATGATGTGGCAGTTGCCGCAGCCCACGCATTTGGTCTTGTCGATGTCCATATCTACCTCGGTTTTTAATAACCTCCCTCCCCGTTTTCACAACACCCTTGGAACTCTCCCGGGACGGTCCGACCTCTCTCCCTGCTAATGCCGAACAACCAGAGGGAGAGGGGCAGGTTACTAACACAGCGATACATCTTTTACAACACCCTTTATCGGGGACAAAATGCTTGCAAATATTTTTTTTATCCTATAGCCTATTATCTATGTTAACCATGGGTTGTCATCGGTGAAAGTCATCTTCGTCTGTAACGCAAATATCGTGCGCAGCTTCATGGCCGAACGCGTTCTTAAGAGTCTGCTGAAGAGTCACGGCATTCGGGAAGTGGAGGTTTCTTCGGCCGGCCTCCTGGATATGAAGGGAATGTCCGCTGATACGATCGCACGACAGATACTGCAGGAAAACGGCATCGACGATGAGGGTCACCATTCGCGGCTCGTGAATGAAGAGATGATCAGGGAGGCGGACCTGATCGTTACGATGGAGAAAAAACAACTGCAATGGATTGGGGATCAATATCCCGAGGCACTGCCCAAATTACGGGTATTGAAATCCTATATGCCGGATATGGGTTCCGTGGAAACCGCGGAAGACGTCCGGGACCCCTATCGGCGCTCCATTTTTTATTACCGGTTGTGCTTTGCAGAAATTTCGCTGGCTATGGGGGAAATGATCAAATGTATTTAGAGTACTGGGGACTGCAGAAGTTCCCGTTCGAGAACGTGCCCGATCCGGAGTTTATGTACTATTCGGCCGAACATGAAGAGGCCCTGGCAAGACTCGTCTATGCCGTAAAGCGCAATAAAGGGGCCGTCTTGCTGACCGGTGAAATCGGGTGCGGCAAAACAACGTTAAGCCGGGTCTTCATCCAGCAATTGGCCGACTCCGAATACGACATCGGCCTGATGACAAACCCGTCGCTGGAACCGATCGATTTTCTGAATGAAGCCCTCTACCAGATTGGTCTCAATCCCCAGTCTCATACCAAGTCTGAATTGCTGAAGATGTTGAATGATCGCATGATCGAAAACATGAAAAACAACCGGACGACTCTGCTGATCATCGACGAAGCCCAGTTGATATACAAGGAAACATTTGAAGAGATTCGACTGCTCTCGAATTTTCAACTCAACGACCGCTATCTTTTGACCCTGGTCCTCATCGGGCAGCCGGAATTGCGCGATATCATAAGGGGATACAAACAACTCGATCAGCGGATCGCCATCCGCTACCATTTGAATCCCCTCAATAAAGATAATACGGAGAAATACGTCGTCTTCCGTCTGGAAAAGGCCGGGCGGACAAAAACCATCTTTACCGCCGCCGCGATGGAAGAAATTTACAACTATTCCGGAGGAGTTCCACGTAAAATCAATAACGTCTGCGATCTGGCCCTGCTCATCGGATTCAGCATGAAGGTCGAGAAGATAGACATCGATATTATCAAAAAGGTTGTCAAGGATTCGCTATAGTCGTTATCTCCAGCCCGATCTGCCGTCGCATTTTTTGAATTCGATGGAATGTCGAGCATCCCTGAAAAGATTAAGAAAGTTTCCCTGTCCGGCGCCGGGTTTTCGGGAAAAGTCCTTGATTGTGCGCTTCTTCGCAATACCAGAATGGCGCCCAGAGATCCCTGTGGCGATAATAATTCTGGGCAATGCAACTGCCCATACAGACGTGTTTCAAGACACAGTCTGCGCAAATGCCCTGCAGTTGTTCAGGCAGTCCCGCTCGGATCTGGTTCAAAATCGGAGAGTTCAACCAAACCTCTTTCAGGGAATCCCGGCAGGCGTGGCCGAAGATCATCTCCGCAACGGTTGCGCCGATGCCGCAGAGCGCGTAGGAACCGTCTGCCAGAACACCCAGTATCCCCAAGATACCGCAACAATGGCAGCCGTCGCCCGTTGCTGCGCTGAACATTTTCCCCAAGCTGCGGAATGACGGCGGCTGATGGAAATACAGGGGTATGGTCGTGGATAGTGACAATTCCTCATCAACCCACTTCCCCAATGAAATAAGCTCCTCGATATCTATCGTTTCCCCCGCGGCATGCATCTGCTTGCCCCTTGCCGTTGGCTGCAAAATATTGAATTTTACGGAACCCGCTCCCACGGACTCAGCCAGTCGGACGACTGCCTGCATCTGATCTTGGTTGCGCCGCATAACGGTCATGATGATCTGGGGATGTAACCCGACCGCAACCAGGTTTTTAATGCCGGTGACGGCTGCTGTGAAACTTCCCTCTTTCCCTCTTATCCACTCGTGGGTTTCGGCGTCGGCCCCGTCCAGACTAACGGCAGCGAAGGCGTGTTCACAGGCGGCGATCTTTTCCGCGAGTTCCGGTGTGCATAATGTTCCGTTGGTCTCCACAGTAAGACGAAAGCGCCTTTGTCGGACGATATCCAGCAATTCACTGATTTGAGGATGAAGCAGCGGTTCACCGCCCGTCAATTTGACCCCCTTTGTTCCAAGAGGCTCGGCCTGGTCGAGAATTGAGATGAATAATTCTCGGTCGATAGCAGATATCGCGTTGTCTTCAGACAGATAACGGGGCTCAATCCAGCAGTGACGGCAGCGCAGGTTGCAGGTATCCGTCAGGTAAAAATAGAGCTCGTTCAAGTGATAAGGATAGGATTCGTCTGACGGATGGCTTGTCATTGGTTCATTCTGTCCGGTGATGGGCGGATCGCTCAGGCAAACGTCCCCCCTGTTCCAGGAATAAACGGAGGCATGCATCGGGGCTTGGATGGTTGACCTCACCCGCAATCGCATAGGCCATCGCCGGGCAATTGCCCGTACAGTAATCTGTGTAGGCACAGCCCTGGCAAAAGATAAACGAAGGGAGGGCAATGGTGGATCGTTGCCTCAGTTTCCGCAAATCGGGATGGTTCTGCCAGACGTCGATGAGATCGTCATGATTGATCCGACCCAGGACCATATGGCCCAACTGAAGGCAGGGGATAATGACGCCGTCCGCTCTCACGGCAAGGGTCCGCCTGGGACCGTTGCAGCCCGTAAGGAAACCTCGCCCCTCCATCCTCTGCCGTCCATTCCGGGACGCCTCCTGCATTTCGAGCCAGGATCTTCCATCTGCAAGGGGACCCGCCGTGGCGTTGATTCTGCCTCCGTATCTGTCCGTCAGGAGCATAAGGGTCTCTATAGCCAGAGAGCGCTCGGCGACGGTGAGCTGAGTCTGGGCAGCGTTCTTCCGACAGAGGCCCATATGGGACGCCGAATTTGTGGAAAAAGAGGGCAGTTTGATCTCTTCCAGGAGGAGTCCGGCAATGGCTTCGAGCTCGTGGACGTTTTTCCGGTGAATGGTGACTCGGACGGTCGTGGGTACGTTGAATTGCTGCAGGGTCTCAATCCCTTGAATAGCTTTCATGAAATTACCCTTCCCCCGGAAGGCGTCGTGGGTGATGTCGATCGCGCCGTCGATGGAGACCTGGACGAGGTTGCAGCGGCCGGTTGATGCCAGGAATGCGGCCATGTCGCGATCAATAAGGGTGCCATTGCTGAGAATGGAAAAATGCAGCCGGTTGGCGACAATACTCTGGATGATCTCCCTGATGTCCGGGCGATAAAGGGGTTCCCCCCCGGAGAGGGTAACGTTCATGACGGCGCAACGCTGCAACTCCGAGAAAAACCTGAGCCACGCCTCCAGCGGCAGGTCCTTTTCGACATCGCCGGGTCCGGAAAAATGGCTGCAATAGTCGCACCGGAGATTGCAGGAGCTCGTGATTTCCATATCGACCGAGCTGGGCGATTTCATGATGCCTAAAGACATATTATCCTCGAGGGCTTCGTGACTAACGAGTCCGAGTTTGACGGCGTTCCGGACGAAATCCTGTATGTGGCCGGTCACATCGGATGGGATATCCTTAGCTGCTTCCCTGATTTTTTCCGTAATTTCGTTCAGGGTGTGATGACCATCAAGGTGCTTCCAGATCAGGACTCCGATCGGATTCAGGCCGAAAGTGTTGCCGGTATCCGGATCAAAGAGGATCGCCCAGTTATCAAATTCTTCCCGAAGAACAATCAATGGATTTGCGACGATGTTTTTTTCAGTATTTTCATTCATGCTATGTGCACTTTATCTGCCTTTGCCCCTGCGACGATGGTTAACGGTGGCATTTTACTATAAGGTATTTTCAAGAAATGCAAGGTCAATTTCACCCGGGCCTACCGTACAATATCAGGAGCAACAATTTAGTTGACATCGTTGCCATATAGTATAAAGATATATTTAAAAGGCGGTAAGCTATGTATATTTTGTTGAAGGGATGTTGAGATCTCTTTCAATAAGGCAATGCATAAAATCCGGGGCTGTCTGTAATGGGTTCGATGCACGAAAAGGAGATTCGTATGATGAAGTCGAGAAGGAATTTTTTTACCGTCCTTCTGGGAACGGCTGCCATTTTACCAATGTCGAAACTCCCGACACCGGGAAATGTTTACGTCCACCTGAAAAACTGTTGGACCTGGTATGAAACCAAGGAAATTCTCAATGCCTTGCCTGTCAGAAAGGACGACATATCAGCGAGAAAAGAAAATATTTTTACAATTCTTTCTGATTTGCACCGCCAGGACCTGATCCAGTTAAACCCGGTAGCTGCCGGGATCTGGGATCTTTGTGATGGCAGGAACAGTGTTGACCATATGGTACGGAGGATGACGAGCGATTATGATGTGTCGCCCGTTGTTTGTGTAAACGATGTTATTCTCACACTCAGGACGCTCAAGCGAAAGGGCCTGATCTCTTGCTGATTCATGAACATCACTTATGCCCGGGCTCTCGTTGATAGGAGAGAGAAGAAAAGATGTATTCACAGGTGTCGTTACAAAACAAGCGGACATGCAACCGGGGCTGATTGATAAGGGGAAAGTCGATGGCAATCACAATAAAATTGGCATATGAACCGCCTCTTATTATTGATTTGAGCGGCGGTAAGGCTTACGCCGCGGATTCGCAAGGCTGCCGAAATGGTTCCGTGGACAAGCAACAGTGCATGGATGGATCGCAGGCCTCACAGAATCAGTGTATGAACGGTGACAAGGCATCAGTATCGCAATGTTATTCCGGCGGATCCCCGGCTCACCAGTGTCTTACGGGGGGGACGGCCTATGGCGGTAAATGCAACAGCGGAAGCGTCGCCTCGGACGTATGCACCTCGGGCAGTTCCGCGCAATCAAACCAGTGCAAGGCAGGCGCCATTGCTACATCGCAGTGCAATTCCGGTACGGCTGCCGGAGACACGTGCAATAGTGGAAGCGCTGCAGTCGGGGACTGCAAGAATGGCGGGTCGGTGACGGGACAATGTTTTACTGGCACCAACCCCAAGTAGTAACGAGTATAGAGCACTGTGGGGGAGACATTTTCGCTTTTACAGCAAGCGGAGGAATTGATCGTTCTTTTGAAAATACAGGTCGAAAGCGGGGATGGATCCGCAGAGATCGCAGCAAAAATGGAACACCGACGCCTTTAAATCCCCGTCCATTACGTCAAACCCATGGATATGGTTCTGTAAAAGTTCAGCCATTGCAGATCGTTTGTCCCGGCGCTTCAGATCCGTGTGGTTCGCCTGATTCAGAAAGATAAGCTTTTTCAGAAACGCCTCTTTCCGGTAATGATTCGCCGATTTGTTTTCGAAAAGATTGACCTGGCTGAACGGCGATGCGTGAATCTTAAACAATCCGCCGTCTTTTGTGATAGCGGGCGCATCATCGGAGAGGACATGATCTCTTTCGGCGTACCCCGCCACTGTGCTTTTTCCGGTGCCGGAAGCCCCCAGAAATAGATAACCTTCTGATTTTATGCTAACCCCTGCCCCGTGGATCATGAGTTTGTTCTGTTCAGCCATAACAATCGCTATAAAGAGAAACAGCAGCTTGTGTAAACTACCCAGAATAAAATTTTTACCTTTCGATCGGAACAGGTAAATGTGGCCTTTTTGAGAATGAAGATTATAGACCAGTACCCCGTTCAGAAATCCGATCAACAGGGGTGCGTCTGAGAAAGAATAATGCCTTTCAACATGATGGAGGATTCTCAGTGTTTCCCGGTCTTTTTTTTGCGAGAGTCGCATGGGGAAAGCGATAAATTTACGGAGTGTTGTAAAATGGTTATAGGATATGGTGACTGGAATGGCTTCTTTGCCCCCTTGTTTGATAAAACCACGAAAGAAATCCTGCAAGGGGGTCATAAAAAACGCTATTGCCTCATCCATTTGGATCGCCACGGATGTTCCGGCAATAACAAGGATCATTTTTTTCATTTTATTGCGGCAGGTCCTCTTCGGCGACTACATCAACAACGTTCAGGATGTAACTTTGTGCCATATCGATGACTTCGCCGGTATCGGCTTTTTTGCCACGGCCATCAATAATCAGGTTAATGACAGGCTTCATGGGTAGCGACCGGTTGGTGCGGCAGACCCTGCCAATGGCGCCATTATTCAATTTGACATAGCTACCAATTGGATAGAGCGACATTTCTTCAAGAAAGATCTTGAGAATCTGTGGTGAAAACAATAGATCTTTGGATTCAATCAATTGCCGAACAGAATCAAATTGCATGAGCGCCTTTTTATGCGGGCGATTATGCGTCATGGCCTCGTAAGAGTCGCAAATTCCGATAACTTTGGCATATTCGCCAATCTCATCGCCTTTGAGACCCCGTGGATAGCCCTGCCCGTTTTCCCGTTCGTGGTGTTCATAGATCGTTTCAAGAAGCCAGGGATAATCATTCTGATAAGGCAAGAGGATGTCCCTGCCCATTTCGGGATGCTTTTTAATCACACCTATTTCAGCATCCGTGAGGTTTCCGGTCTTATTAATGATGCTGTCAGGCACCAGAAACATGCCGATGTTCTGCAGGAGCGTCGCCAGCCCGAGTTCGATGAGCTTCGAACTCGGATAATTCAAACGCAATCCGATTTTCAGTGCGTAGATCATGGTATGCACAGGCTGAAAAATATCATAATCCCCCTCATTGCCGAACTTCAGCGTTAGCGGATGAATGCTGAACAGCAGTTCGGCGGAATTGGCAATTTTATTGATTAGTGAAATGGCAGGGTCAAGTTCAATGAGGGTATGATTCTTTACGCTGTTTCTAACGCTTTCCATGTATGTTCGCGCTGTTAAGTAAATATCGTCAACATTGTGGACCTCACTGTCCGGGATCGGCGTGTGCCTGTCTGCCAAAGACGATGTTACTTCTTCCTGGGACTCCTGTTTCCCGAGGCTGCTTAAACGAAGTAAATCTGATGGGCTGTCCTTTTTTGATGAGGGCGTCTCATTCATTCGTTTCACAATATCGGATGCTCTTACCATAGGGTGAAAAACCTCACTACTCGATTAAAATGGACAAGGGGCTGGTGATATGCCCGTCAACATTCAAGTTATTCTTTTTACAAAGTCCATTTGCAGTAGATCCGCCAGAAAATGATCCACATCTTTTTCAACCTGGTCCATTGGAACGTCCTGATACTCACGCGCGATCCGGAAGATCATCCCTTCCACCAGGTGAAGACCATCGCAAAGTTCATAGAGAAATGTCCCAACTCGGTTGATATACTTAAGATTTCCAGAATCCGGATCATACAGATAGGCGCCATTTTCTTCTTTACGAAAGATAATTTTTGTATTTTGAATAAATTTGAGCTCTTGCTTCATAAAATGATTCTACGCAATTATTATTTATTTCATTTTCAACTTGTTTTATATGAAAATGAAAAATAACCCCATACTATTAAATACATTCACTGTTGATGATCAGCTTGGATCGTGATTTTTATATTCGTGGTCGCCACTGAGGACGCCGACAATTCGTTGTGCAAAAGCTGACCGGTCATGTTATT
>JAPLJX010000377.1 GCA_026388375.1 Deltaproteobacteria bacterium | reverse complement strand
TTTGTCAAGCCATTTGCTTTCTAAGTGACCGAATATCTGAAATTTTATACGCTCCCGTCAGACAGGGCGCTTCAGTAATCTGGCCTGCGGCCGCAAGTTTCCCTTGAAGTCGTCCTCCCGATTTGCTAAGCGGTGGCACGGGTTCCCAGGAGAAATTCATGAATCAGAAAAACCATCCGCCGGCTGCGCTCGCCTGGCTCGTCTGGGGCCTCGGCGCGGCCTTCTTCTTCACCGGTTTCTACCATCGGGTCGCCCCCGCCGTCATGACCGATTCGTTGATGGCCGATTTCCATATCGGCGCCGCGGGGCTCGGCAACTTCACCGCCTTTTACTTCTACAGCTATTTCCTGATGCAGGTTCCCACGGGCATTATTGCCGACTACTGGGGACCCCGGAAACTCCTGGCCGCCGGAGCGCTCGTAGCCGCCGGCGGGACCCTTCTTTTTGCCTCCGCCACGTCGATTGTTCCGGCCAACATGGGACGACTCCTCATCGGCGGGGCGGTCGGGGTCGCCTATGTCGCCATCCTCCGTCTTTCGACACGCTGGTTCGAACCCCGCTTCTACGCCACGTTGGGCGGGCTCACACTCTTCTGCGGCGTCGGCGGCGCCGTATCCGCCGGCGTTCCGCTGCATTTTCTGGTTGCCCGCTTCGGCTGGCGGCCCGTGATGTTCGTCGCGGCGGCCGTTCTCCTCCTCATCGGGGCCGCGATCTGGCTGATCATCCGGGATGATCCGGCCGACCGGGGATACCGAAGCTTCGCCCCTCCGGAGCCGGAGGCATTTTTTTCACTGGCTACGCTCCGCAACGATCTGGTGATGGTGTTCCGCTACCGGAACACCTGGCTTCTCTCTCTCGTCGGTTGCGGCTTAACGGGATCGGTCCTCACCTTCGCCGGGCTCTGGGGCGTCCCTTTCTTCACGACCCATTACGGGATGCCCACCGCGGCAAGCTCCGCCATCACCTCGACACTGCTGATCTGCTTCGCCGCAGGCGCCACCCTGCTGTGCATCCTGTCCGACCGGATCGGCTTGCGCAAGCCCGTCATGTTCGCCGGTTCGGTCGTGGCATTGCTCTGCTGGATTCCGATCCTCTTCTTCCCCAGGCTCCCCATCTGGCTGCTCGTCTCCATGGTCATTCTCGTCGGCCTGGCGTGCGGTTCCGTGACCCTCGGCTTCGCCTTCGTGAAGGAGTCCGTCCCGTCCCGGTTCGCCGGCACGGTCAGCGGGGTGTACAATATGGGTGCGATTTTCGGGGTCATGATCCTCCAGCCGGCCATCGGCTGGGTGCTGGATCTCTCCTGGCGGGGGACCATCGCCGGCGGCGTCCGAATCTACGACCTGGCCGCCTACCGGTCGGGTTTTGTGCTGATCATCGCCTTCTCGATCCTGTCGGCCCTGGCGATCGGCTTCACCACCGAGACCCACTGCCGTCAGCAGGGAGCGCCGGACAGGAACGGTGCGGCCAACAAATCTCCTTGACATACAAGAATTCTTTCCGTATTCTCAATCAGCGCAAAAGTAACTTCTTAATCAATTTATCAATTTAATATCAAAAAGGAGGTCGTGTATGTTGAGGAAGAAGAGATGGACTATGTTCCCTGTTCTCGTCATCGTGTCGCTGCTGCTTGCGGGGGCGTCCTTTGCGGGTACGCTTCAAGACGTCAAGGCCCGCGGCAAAATCCTGGCGGGCGTCAAGACGGACTTTCCGCCTTTCGGGTTCGTCGATGAGAAAGGCGTCAACAAGGGCTTCGACGTGGACATTGCCAAGGCCCTGGCGAAGGCGCTCTTCGGCAAGGATGCCGCCGTGGAATTTGTCGCCGTCACCTCGGCCAACCGCATTCCCTTCCTCACCACGAGCAAGATCGACATCATCCTCGCCAGCATGACGATCACCGAGGAGCGCAAGAAGGTCATCGACTACAGTGTTCCCTACTTCATGTCGGGTCACCTGATTCTGGTCCAGAAGGACAGTCCCATCGCGAAATACCAGGATCTGGCGGGCCGCAAGGTATCGACAACGCAGGGCTCGACGGGTGACATCGTGACCGGCAAGCTGGTCCCCAGCGCGGAGCGCGTGAAGTTCCAGCACAATTCCGAATCCCTCCAAGCATTAAAGGATCGTCGCACCGAAGCCTTTGTCCAGGACGACATGCTGCTCGTCGACCTGCAGAAGAACAACCCGGAACTGAAGATCGTCGGCTGGCCGCCTTTCGAGCCGGCTCCCTACGGACTGGGCGTCCGTAAGGGCGACGCGGAGTGGCTCGATTTCGTGGACAAGACCCTCACGAAGATGAAGAATTCGGGAGAATACCAGAAACTTTGGGATTCCTGGTTCAGCGAATCAAAAGACTTCCTCCTGAAACTGAAATAACGCTCCCTTACCAGAAGGAGGGGCCGGGTGTCCGGTCCCTCCTTCGTTTATGCACTGCTCCGTGCCCACCCTCTTCGCCGCGGGCATGACCAGAGAGAGCAGCATGGCGTCTTTTCTTGCAAGCGTCGGGGATCGTTTATGGGCTATCAGCTTGATCTGAGCGTCGTTGTAAAATTCTTTCCCCTTTTCCTCAAAGGGGTCTGGCTCACGGTCGAGATATCGTTCATTTCGATCCTTGTCGGTTTCGTCTTCGGCATTGCAGGGGCCGTGGCGCGGACGTCGCCCCTGAAAATCCTCCGTTTCTTCGGGGCCGCCTACGTGGAAATCTTCCGGAATACGCCGCTCCTGATCCAGATCTTCATCATCTACTTCGGCCTGCCGGGACTGGGGCTGAAACTTTCGTCGTACGCCTCGGGCCTCACGGCCCTGATCCTCTACGTCGGGGCCTACAACGTCGAGGTCATCCGGGCGGGACTGGAGGCGG
>JAPLJX010000426.1 GCA_026388375.1 Deltaproteobacteria bacterium | reverse complement strand
TGACAGACGGAAGCTACGTACCGGTCATTCTGACCGAGGTTCTCGACACCACGATTACCTTCGACGCAAACCACCCCTTGGCGGGAAAGGATCTGACCTTTGACATCACGCTGGTGAACGTCTTGTAACCGCACAGCATTACCCTGATCGGTTATCTTCGCTCTTGTAAATTCAACGTTTACAACCATCCGGAATGCGATATGTCTAACAATTTCAATTTGAGAACAATCACCACTCCAATCCTTGAAAGGATCACAGGGGAAGGTCATGATCAGCGTTGAAGAGGCCCGGAACAAGATACTGGACGCAATCTCCCCGCTGGGATTGGAGAAGGTGAACATCCTCGATGCCCTCGGCCGGGTGATCGGCGAGGATGTTTACGCCGGGCGTGCGATCCCGCCGAAGGACAACTCGGCGATGGACGGCTATGCCCTTCGCGCGGAGGATACCCGCGGGGCGTCCGTGGAATCGCCCGTCCGTCTCGCTGTTGTCGAGGATATCCCCGCCGGGGCCGTTCCCCGCAAGCGGGTCGGACCGGGAGAAGCCGCCCGGATCATGACCGGCGCGCCGATTCCGGAAGGCGCCGACGCCGTCATCCGGATGGAGGATACCCGGAAGGAGGATCCCCGGGTCGCGATCGTCGTCGAGGCGCAGAAGGATCAGGACATCCGGCACGCGGGAGAGGATGTGCACCACGGGGAAAAGGTGATCTCCAAGGGGGAGATCATCCGGCCCGCCGAGGTGGGGATGCTGGCTTCCCTGGGGCGTTCCTTCATCCTCGTTCACCAGCGGCCGCTGGTCGCCGTCGTCGCCACCGGCGACGAGCTGGTGGACATCGACGAGCCCCCCTCGGAATGGAAGATCATCAGCAGCAACAGCTACTCGCTCGCCGCCCTGGTCAGGGAGAGCGGCGCCGTTCTTCTGCAGATCGGCATCGCCCGGGACAACAGGGAGGACCTCGTTGCGAAATTCAGGGCCGCCATGCGGGCCGATTTGATTGTCTCCTCCGGCGGCGTCTCTGTTGGGGACTACGATCTGGTCAAAGAGATCATGCAGGAGGTGGGAAACGCCATGCAATTCTGGCAAGTCGCCATGAAGCCGGGGCGGCCGCTCGCCTTCGGGGCGTTGGAAGATGTCCCCACGGTCGGCCTGCCGGGAAACCCCGTCTCCTCGATGGTCTCCTTTGAACTGTTCATCCGCCCCGCGATCCTCAAGATGCTGGGGCACGAAAAACTGTTCCGGAGGAGTGTCCGGGCGCGCCTCGGCGAGGAGATCGTAAAGAAGAGGGGGATCAGGCATTTCATCCGGGCGCGGATCCGGCGTGAGGGGGAGGGTTACGCGGTCGTCACGACGGGAGAGCAGGGTTCCGGCATCCTGAAATCAATGGTCCGGGCCAACGGCCTCATCGTCCTGCCGGAAGAGGCCACCGTGGCCCGAGCGGGCGATATGGTCACCGTCCAGTTCCTCGACGACTCTCTGGAGCGGACTCCGACGCCGGGGTTTTAACCAGGTCTTTCCTCAATGACTTCTATCGCATCCCCGGGTCTGATCTTGCCTTCCCGGATAACGATCGCGAAGATCCCCTCGCGCGGCATAACACAGTCGCCGACGAGCCTGCGGATCTCGCACGACATATGGCATTCCTTGCCGATTTGCGTCACTTCAAGCTCTGCTTCGTTTCCAACTCTCAGTTTCGTGCCGATCGGTAGTTTCATAACGGCGATGCCTGTTGTCGTTATATTTTCGGCGAAATCGCCGGGCTTGAGCTGGATGTCCGTCAGTGTCGCCTGCATTTTATCAATGCTTTCCTGGGCCAGCAAGCTGATCTGCCTATGCCATTTGCCGGCGTGTGCATCCCCTTCGATTCCGTGATCAATAACCAGCCGGCACGACGGGATTGTATGTTTCCTGACGCCCTTCTCCGTACTGATATTTACCGCTATTACTTTTGCCATAATCCGCTCTTGCCTCCGTTTTTTTGATCGGGTTGATCCCTGCTATCGTCATGCCCTTTTCGGCTGCTTTACACATATCATATCTGGTAAGCTTAGTCGATACAGTGCCGGACTGCCGGTTTTTCTTGACACACGGATCCCTTTTCCCTATACTCCGCCAACGAAAAAGCAAAGTCTCATCAAGGATAATGCCTATCTGTTCCAGCAGGCATTCGTCGTCGTGCGGTACCGGTCGTGGCTGGCAGAAGCACTCGACCCATCCGGCGGGAGACAAAGTGATCAACCCCCGGAACAAGAACCTCATCGTGCAGTATCTGAGCTGTCACCGGAGAGGAAGGATGTGTCGTGAATCGGTTTCTGATAGCTTTTTTCCTTTGCTTTATCATTCTCTCGCATTGTACCCTGGGAGGATGTGAGCAGACGGAAGATAGCAGCCATAAGGAAGTGCTCGTCATCGGGCTGGTCCCCGAGCAGAACGTTTTCAGGCAGCTTGAACGCTACACCCCCCTGGCCGAGTATCTTTCCAGCAAGACCGGTCTGAAGATAAAACTGAAAGTCCTGATCCGCTATGGGAATATCATCGACAACTTTGTTTCCGCCGGCATGGACGGGGCCTTTTGGGGTAGCTTTTCCTATGTCCTGGCACACAATAAAATAGGCGTGGAAGTCCTGGCCAGACCCGAGGCCCCGGACGGTACGAGTACCTGTAACGGTTTGATCTTCGTCAGAACGGACAGCGGAATCAGGAGTATAACAGATATGAAGAGGAAGCGGTTTGTATTTGTCGACAAAGCAAGCACCGCCGGTTACCTCTTTCCCCTGGTATATTTCAAACAGCAGGGAGTGGAAGATTATCGGGCATATTTCAAAGAGACCTATTTTGCGGGCACTCACGAAGATGCCGTCCGTGATGTCCTTGATGCGAAGAGTGATATCGGCGCCGCTAAAAACACGGTATTTGCCAGGATGGCCAGAGGAGATGCAATGATCCTCCAGAAATTGAAAATCCTGGCGATATCTCATAATCTGCCGGAAAATGGTCTGGCATTGAGTGCAAACGTGCCTGCGTCCGTGAAAATCTCCCTGCAGAACACGCTGCTGAATATGCATCATGACCCCGTCGGAACCAGGGTCTTGATGACTTTTGGGGCACAAAGATTTGTCCGGACAACGAATAAAGACTACGAGCCGGTACTACGCTACGCCAGTGAAGCCCGTCTGAATCTCGTCCGATATGACTATGTGAACCATTAATGAAGAAAAGATTTGTTTTAGGTCTTGCTATCTTCACCTCGGTTTTCGTCCTGGGCGGAATCTATCTGATCATTACGATAGAAAAAACCACCTCTACTCTGAATAGTCTCATTGAGCTCCATCGGGTTGAAATTCTGAGAGAACAATTACTGATGAATGCAAGGAAGATCCAGTCCGGCCTCGCATTAAGGCATACCCGTTCTGAGGAGGCGCTGGATTCATTGGTAGAAAATATGGCCCAGATGGAAAATCAGGCAAATAAATGTCTTGAGTGCCATCACACTGCGGCTATTACCCGAGAGCTTAACGACTTGAAGGGGCAGATTTACACCTATGAGTAATGCGACCCGCATGGAGGAAGAGGCTAATAAGGTCTTGGCGGAGGGAAGCAAGCTGGTCAATCTGCTCCATGACATGACCTCTCTGACCCATGACAGACTGGAAAAAAGGACTCAGGCCACCCTCGTAAAAATCAGTAATATGAAGACCCTGATCTTCATTCTCATTGTCCTTGGACCAATCGTTGCCATCGGCATGGCCATCGTTTGTACACAAGGATTAGCAAGGCCGCTCTCCGTCTTGTTGCAGGCAACGAGAAAATTAAAGAGCGGAGATTTGAGCTTTCGTGTTCAAGGGTTAACAGATGAATTCGGGGAAATGGCTGCTGCCTTTAATGAGATGGCGGCAGCCCTCCATGAACAGATGCACAACATGCAGCGTGCCGAACAGATGACCATGGTGGGGGAAATGGCTGCCGGCCTGGTTCATGAGATAAAAAATCCTCTTGCCGGGATCAAAGGCGCCATGCAGGTTTTCCAGGAAGAGGCTGACATCTCGGAAGAAGAACGTGCGATTCTCTCCCAGGCCATTGACGAGGTCCAAAGGGTCGAATCGCTGATGAAGAGTCTGCTCAATTTTGCCAAGCCGCCCAAACCGCAGCTTCTGCCGGTGAACATCAATGATGTCCTGGAAGCAACCATTAACGCCTCAATACCATACTCCTCTTCGGCGCCGGATTCGCCAAAAGCCATCCGGATCGTGAAGCACTTTGATCCCCATCTTCCCATGACCATGGTCGATCCGCTGGAAATGCAGCAGGTATTTTTGAATCTTCTTATGAATGCCGTGCAAGCCATGCCTTCCGGTGGAACCGTAACGGCCACGACTTTCGAAAATGCAGCGGCCAAGGAGATCCACATAGAGATCGCCGATACGGGCATGGGGATCAATGACGAAATAAGTGAAAAGATATTTCAGCCATTTTTTACAACCAAAAATAAAGGTACCGGTTTGGGGTTAGCCATCAGCAAACAATTCATCGAGATGCATGGCGGAACGATCTCTGCCGAGAAGAATCCGGCGGGAGGGGCAACCTTCCGGATTATCCTTCCCTGTACCCAGGCGGAAGAAGCGCCTCTTCCCGACCAAGACCATCGAGATGTCCGTATCGCCTGAATCTTAGGGACTACTTTGAAATTTCCCATCCCCGATAATCGCCGATTAGTATAGCCCGTCCCGAAATCGCGGTCTATCCTGACCGTGCGTCGCACCGGGACCACGTCGCCGACCGCTGCGATCGGCTGATCATCATGGACCAGGGACGCCTTCTGGTCGAGGAGAAGCCGGCCGAACAGGTCCGCCGGCACGTCGGCCGCCACGTCATCGAGATTGTGGACCCGGCGGAGGGACTGCCGGCTTTCCTCCACGAACGGGGGGTGCATCATGAGGATGGCAACGCTGGAAGATGTGTTCCTAAGACTGACGGGAAGGGAATTGAGAGAATGAATATCTCGCCGTATATGCGCTTACGTATGGCTTCTTCCTACACAATTCCCTTTGTGCCTCAGAGATCAAGATTTGAGATGGAAATATGCATAAAAGCAACTATGCCTCTTGACATAATGAAAAAATTAGCGCTTCTTATTAAATAGATAAGTTCATGTGGTCATGACTGAGAACCATCAACCGGTCATGGCAGCCATTGGTTAACTTTTCAACCCCACAGGTTATTTCAGCACACAGGGGGCAACCCGATGAAGGATCAATCCAAGACAAAGCAGGTCCTGAAACAGGAACTGTCTTCTTTGAAACGGAGAATTGCCGCACTGGTCCAGGCAATCCTGGTCACAATCAGGCCGGATGGTCTGGTGATCAAGCTGGAAGTGTATCCCCCCAACTTTATGTAGATATGGGAGATCTTGCGATGGAATGCGATGTTATTATAGAATTAATGGATGGACGAAGAGAAGAAGCGGATCTGGCCCGCCCCTTCGAGCCCGCTGAAAATGAGATCCGGGTAAGATTGGTAAGAAACGGCAATACGCATATGTTCCACTTTTCAAAAGTGTGCTGTGTCATGATGAAACCGAAGGCGCACCCCAAGATGTTTCCCGGTCATGAGCAGACATTGGAAGAAGTCATCACGGTGACGGGAAATCGCTACCATGTCGCCGTTTTAAGGGACCAGCAATTCCCAACCGGTTTTTATGGGTTGTCGCGGGACCTGACGCATCCCTACAAACTCATCTTTTTCACGACCCATGGTGTGAAGATTCGTCAGGAAGAACGCCCGATCGGGAAGATTCTTGAGGACAAGGGACTGGTAACCCCTTTTTCCATTGATAAGGTTCTCAAGCAACAAAAGATATTGCAGGAGAAACGACTGGGAGACATCATTTCCGAGCAGCATGATTTGCCCCGGCTGACCATCGAGAATGCCATTGAAAATGCCCATAAGAGCGGAAAGGTATCCCCCCGGATGAAGGTGGGGGATATCCTGGTCGAAGCCGGCCTGGTGACGAAGGAGCAGGTGGAGGCGGCGCTGTCGAATCAGGATGTCGACAAAAGGAAAAAAATCGGAAGGCTGCTGATCGAGGAAGGGTTGATTACCGAAGACCAGCTTCTCATGGCGCTGGCGGTCAAGTTCCGCCTGCCTTTTATCGATCTTGACACAAGGGTCCCTACAAAAGAGGCGCTGGCCTGCCTACCCACTGACGTCGTCTATAGTTTACAGCTCCTGCCGCTGGAAGATGACGGGAAGCGCGTCGTCGTGGCAACCTCGGAACCGACCGATTATTCCATTCCGGATTCGCTGCGATTCTACATCAAACGTCGCATCGAACTGGTCGTTGCGACATCTGCTCAAATCAGCAGGGCGATTCTCAAGTACTATCCAAAGGGGGAATATCGCTTAGATGAAATCATCAGCGACCTGTCCGACGACCGTCTTTCCGTTGAGGAAGAAGTGGAAGAATCCGGGATCAACGAAACGGATTCTCAGATTGTGATGCTGGTCAACAAGACCCTCATGGACGGCTATGAGAAGAAGGCGTCCGATATTCATCTTGAGCCCGGCCAGCGCGAACAGCCCTTTCAGGTACGATACCGTATCGACGGCGTCTGCCAAGTGGCCCACCAGATTCCGACAATGTTCAAAAGGGCGATCATTTCGAGACTCAAGATCATGTCCAACCTGGACATTTCGGAGCGGCGAAAACCCCAGAGCGGTAAAATCATTATCCTGTATCAGAACAATCCAATTGAATACCGGGTGGAAGTGACGCCAACCGTCGGCGACAATGAAGACGCCGTCTTGCGGATTCTGACCGCCTCCATGCCACTGCCCCTCAAAGACATGGCCTTTTCGGAACCCAATCTCAAGGCATTAAAAAGCATCCTTGATCAACCCAATGGTTTCATTCTCTGTGTCGGCCCCACCGGGTCGGGTAAAACAACGACCCTCCATTCGGCGCTAAAATATCTCAATACACCGGAAGTGAAGATATGGACGGTAGAGGATCCCGTTGAAATTACCCAGGCGGGGCTCAGACAAGTCCAGGTGCATACGAAAATCGGGGTGACCTTTCCTGAAGTCCTTCGTTCCTTCTTGCGTTCCGACCCTGACGTGATCATGATCGGTGAAATGCGGGACGCGGAAACGGCACAAACAGCCATCGGAGCGTGCCTCACCGGTCACCTGGTTCTCAGTACGCTTCATACGAACACGGCGCCGGAGACGGTTGTCCGCTTGATTGAGATGGGCATGGACCCATTCACTTTCGCAGACGCCCTGTTGGGGATTCTCGCGCAACGTCTCGCCCGGCGGCTTTGCGAAAAATGCAAGGAACCGTATCATCCCGATCAAGAGACCTATGATGAACTTGTGCGGATTTACGATGCCCAATGGTTCCAGCAACATGGCGGAGAAAGCTATTCCCCGGACCTCAGGCTGATGAAAAAGGTTGGCTGTGACATCTGCAACGGCAGCGGCTACAAGGGACGCGTTGCCATCCACGAGCTATTCCTTAGTACGGAAGAGATCAAGAAAGCCATTGGGCACAAGGCCGCCGCGGATGAATTGAAGATCATGGCGATCAAGGATGGGATGAGAACCCTGATCATGGACGGCATCCAGAAGGTTTTTCAGGGGATTACGGACCTTGAGGAGATTTTGCAGGTCTGCCGTTACGAGCGGAAATAAAGAATTACCCTAACAGGAAGGCCTTGCAGGGATAAGTGATCGATGAATTGAACGTGGGGAAGGTTGCTATGCAAAATGTCAAACGCTTTTACAAATTGCATAAAATTATCCCTTTCCCCCTTGGGATCAACGCGTCGATTCGACGTACTGGACGATCTTCTCGCCGAGCGTCCGGACGACATGTTCAAACTTCGCCTCGTCCCGTTCGAGCAGCGTCATCCGGAAACCGGGTAGGTCGGTGAAGAAGGATGTCAGCGGAATCACGCAGATCCCGGTAGCGCCGAGGAGATAATAGACGAAGCGCTTGTCGGGTTCGATCGGTTCCGCAACCAGGCTTTCAATGTAGATCCGGACATCCTCCTGCGGAATCGGCAGGCGCTGGCGGTTGTTGAGGACCGCCTCGTTAAAGACCACCGTCATGTAGAATGCGCCGCAGGTCCGGTTCACCATCACATAGGGGAGGTCCTTGAGGATCCCGTAGGCGATGTTGGAGAGCTTTTCATAGTGGCGAAGCCTCTCCTGCAGGTAGGGCTGATACTTCGGGTGGGTCATGATCCGGGGGATCGCCATCTGCGGAAGGGTCGTCGAGCAGACCTCCGACATTTTCTGGGTCAGGATCGCATCGATGTAACGGGCAAAGGTTTCGTCCTTATCGGCGTTGTAGATCTCCATCCAGCCGCAGCGGGAACCGGGCCAGGGGAACTCCTTGGAGATCCCCTTCATGGAGATCCCCGGGACCTCGCCGATGATGTCCGACAGCGGAACCGTCTTCTTCCCGTTGAAGACGATGTTGTGGTAGGTCTCGTCAAAGATCAAAAAGAGGTCGTAGCGGCGGGCGATGTCGACGATCCGTACGAGCGTCTCCTCGGGATAGACGAAGCCGGTGGGGTTGTCCGGGTTGATGACGAGGATGCCGACGATCGCCTTGTGGCTCTTCACCTTCCGCTCCAGCTCGTTGATGTCCGGAGACCAGTCGCAGTAGGGGTTCATCCGGTAGGTATTCGGCGGGAAGGAGGCGTGGTGGACCTCCGCGAGCAGGTGCGTGGAGTAGGTCGGCTCCGGCATGATGATCCGCACGTCGAGGCGGATCGCGCTGTAGGCGCGGGCGATTGCGTCGCCCAGGCCGTTGAAGAAGATGATGTCCTCAGGCGTGATCTGCGCCTTGCCGCGGCGGTTGAGCTTTTCCGCGAGGAATTCACGGGTCGCATCCACCCCCTTCGTCGGGGAATAGCCATATGTGCAATCTTCGCGCAGCAGGTCGGCGAGGACCTCCCGCATCCATTCGGGGACCTTCTCCCCCTTCTGGACGGGATCGCCGATGTTCTCCCAGACCACCTCCACGCCCGACTTTTTCAACTGGTTGGCTACATTCACGATATGACGGATCTCGTAAACGAGTCCGCTTCCGCTCTTGGCAATATCGAATCTCATCCTGGCCTCGCATGACTCCTGGTGATGGAATAAATTACATTTGGTCCATAATACAATTGGTCCCGCCTGTCTATTCTTTTTTGAGCGCCCGCTTTATCTCCTCGGCCGGATGGACGTGCCGTTCTTGATGGAATCATCGGGATGGGCAACCACCCTTTCCTTCTCCTTGAGTCCGGAAATGATCTCTGCCGTCAAACCGTTTCTCTGACCAACCTCAAGCGTCCGCTGCCGCGCCTTTCCGTTATCCTCAACAAACACGGCCCATTCCTCTCCCGAACGGAAAAGACCACTGGCGGGGATTTGCAGAATGTCCTTTCCTTCCCAGACCACAAAATGCGCCTCCAGGCGATAACCGTCACCGAGGAGGCGCCATGTTTCCGGGGGCGAGGTGAACTCCGCAATGACCAGCACCCTTTGCTCCTCCACGCCCAGACTCGACACCTTGGTAAATCCGGCCGGTTCGACAATCCGCACCATTCCCGTTAACGTGCCCTCACCCCCCCAGCGTTTGAACAAAACCACGCCTCCTTTTTTAATCTTGACAGCATCGGAAGAGAGGAGCTCTACGCGGACTTCGAGATTTTTTGAGTCGCCGATCTCCAGCAAGGGGTCGCCAACATTGACGGCGCCCTCGCTTTCACGATAGATTTTGATCACGGCGCCGCTGACCGGAGACGAAACATAGACGGTATTGGCTTTTTCGGCTATCCCTCCGGGGGGAAAGTGCTTCAGCACGGTTTTGGCCCGATCGAGCTCCGAGCGCGATACATCAACGGCGGCTTTGGCGGAAAGTTGAACCGCCCGCGCCTTTTTGGCCTCGGACGCCGTCTGATCGAATTGATCTTGCGCAACATATCGTTTCGAATAGAGATTCGCAATCCGTTCCAATCGTTTCTCCATGTAGCCGGCATCGGCCGCCGCCGCACGCTCCTTTTCGATCGCCGCATTAAGCCCGGCCTGCGCCGCGAAGGCGGTCGCCTCGGCTTCCGCGCGGCTTCGCGGATCCAGGGGCTGCGATCGCAACGGCTCCAGAGCTACCACGGTCTGTCCCTTTCGCACCGGATCTCCTACCTTTGCGTCGATCCGCCGCATATACCCGGCAGTCGGCGCCGAGACGACAAACCGTTCTTTCAGGCGGGTACGGCCCTCTTCTTCGATCCTGACCTGGAGCGGGCCCCGTGAGACGGCAACAAGATCGACCTCCACCGCTTTCGGGAGAAAACCGTAAATCGTTGCCACGACAACAACCAAAATAACTCCGCTGACAAACAGTGTCCTGCGCGTTGCGGTCTTCATCAATCTACTCCCTGGTTTTTAATACCTCTACAAGATCAAGATGATCCAGTTTATGGCGCACAATCAGCCCGGATACGGCGGCCGACGCAAGAACGACCGATGCCGCGAGTGCGTAGGTCTTTGTCTCGATCACCAGCGGCACCCGGAAAAGATCGGATGCCAGCGCCTGCGCAATGTAGGCGCAGAGCCAGTATCCGATCAAAAAGCCCAACGGAATGGCGATCAGCGTGATGAGTCCCAGTTCGCCCAGAAGAATGTAGGAAATTTCACCTCGCGTGTAACCGAGCACCCGAAGGCTGGAGAGCTCCCGGCTTCGTTCCGACAACGCGATTCTTGCGCTGTTGTAGACGACACCGAACGCGATGGAGCAGGCCATCAGGGTGGCGATGAATGTGAAAAAGAGCATCCCCTTGGCCTGCACATCGTGAAAATTGCGGATTTCGTTTCGTCGCAGCACGGTTCCGGAAACCCGGGGCATGTTGATAAAATTCCGATAGAGCTTCCCGCTGTACAGCGGATCGGTCACCAGATAAGCGCCCGAGATGGCATCACCCTCCCCCATCAAACGGTTGAGCGCCGTTACATCCATGTACCCCATCACCCCCAGATAGAGCTTGACCAACGCAACGACCGGCACCTGACGGACCGGCTTCGATCCTTCGAGAGCCTCGACCATCAACAGGTCGCCGGCCTGGACGCCGAGAAATTTTCCCAGGTAATCGTTCAGCACGATACCGGAAGACGGCAGAGATATCGCGTTGAGATCGGTATCCAGCAAAAGGTGCAAACGGCTCTCCGGTTCTATCCCGTTGATCGCCGTCTTGTAACTGCGGTTGCCGAATTTGAATCTTGCCGGGACCGTTCGGAAGATCTCTGCATGATGGACGCCCGGAAGTTCCTTGAGCTCATACAGCGCCCTGCGGGAGGTCGGCTCGGTGAACGCGACCTTCATGTCCTCCTTCTGGGAACGGACAAATTGGACATTCACCATGAAAGCGACGGCATCCTTGAAAAATCCGCTGGAGATCATCGTCGCGCAGGCGACGGCGATTCCGATGATGGAAAGAAACGTCCTCACCGGTTTCCGCTCCACATTCCGTGCGATAATCCGTGATGGCTGCGAGAGCCAGCGGCCGATGCCCGTCTTTTCAATCAGCGTGACCCTGTACTGCGCGGGGGGCTCGGGCCTCATCGCCTCGGCGGGCGGCTGTTTGGCTGCCCTCCACAGCGAGTGCAGGGTGCCGACCAGGGCCGAGACGATGCTGATGAGGACCGCCGCGACGATCACGCCGGGATGCAACGTATAAAGCAGGTGCGGGAAACGGTATACCTCCATGTAAATTCCGCCCAGCATTTTTCCAAACCAGACGCCCGCCGCGATTCCTCCGGCCAAACCGGCGGATATGATCAGAACCACCAGCTTCGCGTAATGGATGCCCACATCGAGATTCGTGTAGCCGAAGGCCTTCAGGGCGGCGATCTGCTCGCGCTGCGTGTTAATCGTCCGGCTCATAACCACATTGAGCAGAAAGGCGGCCACGCAGATGAAAATGGTGGGAAATATTTCCGAGCTCCTCTGGAGTTGCCGGAACTCCTCATTCAGAAGACGATGGGATATCTGGTCCTTGCGGGCATAGGCGCCGAACCCGCCGTATCGCTCGACGATATGGTCGATCCCGGCGAGGACGTCGCTCACGTTGGCCTCCGGATAGAGGGTCAGTACGACATCGTTAAACGCCCCATCCATCTCATACGATTTGCCCAGCGCCTTGCGACCCATCCAGAGGATGCCATAGTGCTTGAAATCCGGGCTCATCGCCTCCGGCCGCATGATCAGCACAAACTCCGGAGAAAGGGCAATGCCGGTAATCGTAAGCTCCTTCCATTTTCCATGGATGATTGCCGCAAATCGATCGCCCGGATCGAAGCCGTGTGCCTGGGCGAAGCTTTCATTGATCACCACCTCGTTATCCTTCGCTGGGTCGGCCAACCTGCCTTTTCGGATATAGAGTCGATTCAGAAGGGGCTTGCCGTCATCGGGAACGGAAATGATCCTGGCGGTCACCGGCTCAGGAAAGCCTTTGATGTCCAGTTTGACATAGGCGGAAACGCGCGTCTCGACCTGATGGACGCCGGGAACATTTTGAATCTTCTCCTTCAGGCTTTCCGGCGCCCGCTTCAAGTTCACAAACACATCGGCAAAATGATAATCCCGGTAAAATCGGTTTCGGGTGAGAGAAATGGAATCCATGGTGCTGATGAACATGATGAAGGTCGCCACCCCGCTGACCACGACCAGCGTAATGGCAAAGACCTGGCCTTTCATGCGCCACAGATCCCGCCAGAGTTTTCGGTTGAGGGCCTTCATGAACTCACCATTGAAGTTCGCCCGGTGATTTCTTCACCGCGTTTGCCTTGATGTCCGTAATTCTGCCGTTGCTGAGGTGAATGACGCGGTCGGCCATTCCGGCGATGTCCGCGTTGTGGGTGATGATCGCCGTTGCCGTACCGAGCTCGCGATTGATCCTATCCAGCGCTTCGAGCACCACGATCCCCGTTTTGGAATCGAGGGCTCCCGTGGGTTCGTCGCAGAGAAGCACTTCCGGATTTTTTGAAATGGCGCGGGCGATCGCCACGCGCTGCTGTTCGCCGCCGGAGAGTTGGGCGGGAAAATGATCGAGGCGCTCGGTTAATCCGACAAGCTGCAAGGCCTCTTCCGGCGTCATGGGATTTTGTGCAATCTCCGTCACCACCGCCACGTTCTCCCGTGCGGTAAGGCTGGGGATCAGGTTGTAAAACTGAAAAACAAACCCGACATGGAAACGGCGATATTCGGTCAGCTCCCGCTCATCGGCATTCGTCAGGGTTTTGCCCCGGTACGTGACATCGCCGCCAGTGGCCGTGTCCAGGCCGCCGAGGATGTTCAGCAACGTCGATTTCCCGCTTCCCGAAGGTCCGAGAAGCACGACCAGTTCGCCGGAGTAGAGTTCCAGATTCACCCCCCGCAGCGCATGAACCTCAACCTCCCCCATCGCATATATTTTCGTGAGATCCCGGACCTGAAAAACGACCTCTCCCGGATTGTTCGGTTCCCCTTCCTTTCCGATCATCTCTTCGACCCCCCTGTTGGAGAGAAAATCTGAACAGGGACCATTTTATTTGTCAAGCGATTATTGTCTCCCGCGGGGATCGGGAGAAAAACGGGTTCTTCCAACGGGTGCTTACCTGACAATATACAGTTTGAAGCATCACTGCTGATGGACGGCGATATGTTTTGATCCCGATCCTTTTTAAGGCTGTTAAGGAATGACAACCAGGAAGACACAGTTGTGTCTTCTCACCTCTGTTTACCATGATGCCAATCCTTCTTATCTACGCTACGCCGCCATGAAATCATGGCCGCGGGAGCTTTGCTGCCAGACGTAGTCGTACACCCGATCCGCAACCGATTCGGTTTCCTCATCGTTGAACAGCGGGCGCGGCAATGACCGCCACAAACTGTCGAGGATGAACACCTTGACCTCGGCCTGCGTGTTTGTGTTCTGCGTCCAACCAGGCATTGGGCGGAGCAAATCCTCAAGGGACGCCAGAAGCGCCTTGCTGGCCTGTTTGAGCCGTTCCCGATCGGTCTTGCTGATCCGATCTTTGAAAAGAAGATCGAACAGGGCCAACTCGTCGTCGCTCAGCCCCTCCTCCGCGGCCCGCCGCTCCTCGGCGTCGAGGCGGCTCGTAAGATCCATCAGCCTCGCAAAGGTCTCTTCGACTGTAACCCGGTCTTTCTCGCGGTTGTAGTCGGCGATGATCTCTTGGTACGTTTTATAGCAGTCCATCCGCATCGGGTTTCGGGCGAGCATCTGCGCAAGCTTCTTCTCCACGACATCCCGTATGTCCTGCAACGCGGCGTGTTTCCGGCGCACCTTGGTCGCAAACTCGTCCCGCAATTTGCCGAAGTCGATCCGGCTCAAATCCACCTTGAGGCCCGCGGCGTGGTCGTCGCCGGGCGACGATGTGCGGATCGCCTCGTTGACGATCCGGTGCAACACCTTGAGGATCTCGGTCACGTCGGCGGTGTCGCGTTTTTCCTGCAGTTTCTTGTAGATAGTCTCGATGTTGTCGTGCCGCTCCGTGTAGGTAAGCGCACTCGGCTCCATCAGGAGCGCCTTGAAGCGGATAAACACCTGCCGCGCCATGATCTCGAATCGGCGTTTCGCCTCGTCCGAGGTATAGAGCGCGTCCACAGCATCCCGCAGCGCCTCAATCCGGGCGAACCCGGTCGCGCCACGAAGCCGGGCAGGGTCAAAGCCGAGGGCCAGCAGGTGGCTCTCGGCGGCCTCAATGGCCTGGAGCAGCGCCGCCACCAGCTCCTCAATCGGGGCCACAATGCCGCCTCCGTTGCCGTAGTCCTCCCCACCGAGGGCATACTGCGCGAGCGCCTCTCGCAGGCTCTTGAGCATGCCGTTGTAGTCCACGATGACGCCGCAGTCCTTGCCCGGATAGACGCGGTTGGCGCGGGCGATGGCCTGCATGAGACTGTGGGCCTTCATCGGTTTGTCGATATAGAGCGTTGCCAGGCACTCCACGTCAAAGCCGGTCAGCCACATGGCGCACACGATGGCAATGCGGAAGGGATGCTGCGGGTCCTTGAAGGCGTCGTCCACAGCCACCCGTTTGCCGTCGGGCGTCTGGAAGCCGGTTTTCATTACCTCGCGGTGCGGGATAATGTCGAAGTCCCATTTTTTGAAGTCGCGGACCTCGTTCTGCGCCTCGCTGATGATGATCTCAATGATTGTGCTTTCCATCCACTGAATCTGTGCTCGAAGCTTATCGAGTTCCTTGCCGAGGCGCTCCCGTGCGTCAAGATCGATGACCGAGGCAAGCGCTGTTTCCATGGCCGGGATGAGTGCTTTCAGCCGGGCGAGTTTGGCCTTCCAACGCGGCTCGATCCGTTGAAACATCCGGGCACAGGTGACCTTGTCGATGCACACGAGCATGGATTTTCCCGTCTGCCAGCGGGTGGAACAGTGCTCGACAAAATCGGCCGCCAGTTTGTCGAGGCGATCGTCGGCCGTGATGACCTCGTAGTCCTTGCCGAGGAGCTTCTCCAGGAGCGCGGTCTGGTCTGGGTCGAGTTCAGCCTTCTCGACCGCCTCGGCGATCCTATCGTTCAGATCAAGCCGGGCGAGCCCCAGCTTCTCGCCGCGGCTTTCGTAGATCAGTTTGACGGTGGAGTGGTCCTCCTCGGAGCGTTTGAAGTCATAACGCGAGACGTAATCCCCGAAGATGCGGCGGGTCAGCTCGTCGTGCTTGAACAGCGGCGTCCCCGTGAAGCCGAGGAACGCGGCATTGGGCAGCGCGAGCCGCATATTCCGTGCAAACTTGCCTGCCTGGGTCCGGTGCGCCTCGTCCGAAACGACGATGATGTCGTCGCGTTCGCTGTAGGGCTCGGCGACCGGTTGATTGAACTTGTGGATGAGGCTGAAGACGAAACGGGGATTGCCGCGAAGGATCTGCTGCAGCTCCTTGCCCGTACCGGCCCGCGGGGTCTCCTCGTCGGTCACCCCGCAGCCGATGAAGGTGCGCCAGATCTGATCGTCCAGATCCTCGCGGTCGGTCATCACCAAGAAGGTGAAGTTGCCGGGAACGCAGCGGCGGATCTTCTCGGCGAAAAACGCCATTGAGTAAGACTTCCCGCTGCCCGGCGTGTGCCAGAACACACCCAGTCGGCCCAGATCCGGATGCGCCCGCTCGATGAGCGAAAGCATGACGCCGCCCTCTTGGGACGAGTCCGCTTTCCCATGACCGGCCTCGGCCGCCAGGGGCAACGCCATCTCCTCCTCAGTCGCGGGTTTTGCCTTTGGCTGCCTTTCCGGGATCATCCGGTAAACGGAGCGTTCCGTAAGCCGCTCGGGATAGAGTCTCTTCAACTCCTCCTGCCGCCGGACGGAGGCTACGGCGTTGTTCACCCCCAGAACCTGATGATTGCGCGCAACGATCTTCCGCGTTCCCCCCGCACGGCTGTCGTCGAAGAGGATAAAGTTCTCGACCAGATCAAGGAGCCGCTTCTGGTTCAACATCCCGTCGAGGAGCGCCTCGGCGTCCACGCGTCCCTTGTCCTTCTCCGCGTTGCGCTTCCATTCGACGAAATGCTCCCATTTGCTCGTGATCGATCCGTAGCGGGCCTTGTCCCCATTGCTCACGATGAGAAAGGCGTTGTGATGGAAAGCGTGCGGAACGACGTTGGGGTCCAGATACCAGGTCAGGTTGTTGTCGAATCCGGCCCGGATGTTCTTGTAGACCGCCTTGAGTTCGATCAATACCAGGGGCAGGCCGTTGACGAAGCAGACCAGATCGGCGCGGGTGTTGTAGTGGGGCACGCGCAGGCCCTGAAGTTTGAGTTCGCGCACGGCAAGGAAGCGGTTGTTGGGCTGGCCGTCCGCTGCCTTGCCGTTGCCGAAATCGATCAGGCGGGCGTGGGCATGGCGAGTTTTTCCCGATCCATCCCGCCACTCGACGGGCACGCCGCCTCGGATGAAGCCGTAGAACTCCCGGTTGTGCTGCAATAGAGACCGGGCAAAGTCCATGTGCGTGAGTTTCTCGACGGCCTGCTCACGAGCCGATGCCGGCATGTCCGGGTTGAGCCTCACCAGGGCCGCCCGCAGGTCCCGAAGGAGCACCGCCTCCCGCTCGCTGTTTCTTCCCAGTGTCCCCTCCGGTCCGAAGTTCTCCGTGTTGTAGGCGTAAACGCTCTCCCAGCCGTGATGATCACGCAGGTGGTCGGCAAATGTTTTTTGAACCAGTCTGTCTTCGCTGTTGATGTCGGTAATCATGGTTTGTCACCCGATGATGGCAGCCACATCCTTCACGATCCTGAAGGCCCGTTCCAGATCGAATTCCACAAAATCCCTGGCCCGCAGGACAGGCCGGAGCTGCGATTCCGCCTGCCGATGCAATGTGGTCAATCTATTCTCGGATACATTCACGCGGTCATTACCCGGCACGGCCATTTTCGTCCGTATCAGATCAATCAACCCGCCCTCCTCCGGCTGCAATCCGAGCTGTCGGACCGCGTAGTCGAGATCGAAAAAATCCCGCACGGCGGCTTCTCTGCGCGATAACGCCGCCCGGAATTTTTCAGCGAACGCCTCCCTCTTGGACATACAGTTCAAGACAAGAGGCTCACACAGTGGTTTTACTGTTGTTGGGTTGAGCAAAAGGGTTTTCGCGATCCCTGTTTCCGGTGGCAGGAGCAGCGGCTCGCGCAAACCTACTTCCACCTTGATGGTCTCTTCTTTTCCAACAATCCTTGAGTGATAGCCAATCATTGCGTTGTATTGCGTCGAATTGTTGGCACCCGTCAGCGGCTCTACGACTCGAAAGCACGGCAGCCGATCCGGCAATGCGTTCACGATATCCTTCAGGCCTGTGGCCATCTTGCTTCGTTCGGATCGCGACGAATCCAGCGGCATTGATACGACATAATCCAGGTCCTCGCTCAACCGATAGAAATCGGCATGAATTTTTGCCAAACAGGTTCCGCCCTTGAATATGAATGTATTGCCGACCGTCGCCAGGTACTCCAGCAAAACAGTGCAAAAGTAGTCCTTCTCGACGAGCCGGGGTGAAAATGTCGTCTCCTTTGCGGTAAAGCCCACCGCAGCCTCAAAGAATTCCGGATCTTCATGCCAAGCAAACAAACGAGAATTAGGCCGGCTCATTGAGCACCACCCCCCAACGGCGGTTGAATTTTCCTCGTTTGGGCAGGCCGGGAATCCACGGGATCATGCTGCGGGTTTGATTCAGTGCTTGCTCCAGTCTCCTCAGCAACGACTCTTTCACCCCTTCGCGTTCCAACAGCGCCCCTATCCGCCGGATCGTTCCCGTGTTGCCAAAACGCAAGGCGATCGTCACCAGTTCCTCAACATTCAGAAGTTTTTTGATCATATCCTGGCGGATCCATTCATACGCCCGTGGCAGACTGTTGAACCGGGACCAGTCATAGACGGCGTCCACCAGCGTCCGCGTCCGCGACGAATATATCGCCTTTTCGCCGTCCCACATGACGATGTCCATTGTGTCCCCCAAACGGGCTTCGTCCACCTTGATCAGGGTCATTTCCACCGCGCCAACCGTACGGTCGCCAGAAATCCGGTTGTTGTACGCATAAATCCGGTTGGGAATCTGATCATCGAAGCCGTATTGATTGAAGGTATTCGGCCCGCAAATCTGGTAGCGCCCCTTCACATCCTCCATCAAGGTGTTCAAGGCAAGGGCCTCACTCGGCGTCCACGCCCCGCCCATCGGCAAACCAGGCGGTACAAGATACAATCCCTGTCGCACTCTCGCGATCAGCCCACCGCGCGAAAGTCGGCTGAACAGTTTACGCTCTTGCTCCGGCGCCATTTCCAGCACGGACGCCACCAAGTCTCCCGCCCGTACCGTCCTGAGTTTGCGCATTTGGACGTACGCGAAAAACTGTGTCTCCAATATCCCCAATTTACGTTTCATGGAAGTATTCTATTGTAGAGCTAATGCCCTGTCAAGGCATATGGAGAAAATATCGTACCTTACCAGCCGAATCCTTTTCCAGATCCTACACGAGCATCGCCTGAGCCAGCCGGTTTTCTCTGTTGATGTCGGCGCTCGTGGGATAGTGACTCTCATCACACCGAGATCTCTCCGATCATCAGGCATGGCAGCAGCAGGTCACGGGCGGTACGGAGTTGTTGGTTTTGTAGGTGCAGAACTCGAAGCTGCTCATCACAAGGTCGCGTCACCTCTTCGAAGGATTGTTTCAGGCGCTCGGAGGGCTCCAATATCTCCTGTGCCGAGAACTCTTTCTTCGTGACAGAGGCGAAGATTGCGCCCCCACCGATGAGGTCTTCCTTGAAGAAATGCGCGCGTAGTTGCTGCAACAACAAAGACTGACGTCCGGTCTTACTCCGTAAGGCCGCTAGGCCTCGGCCAATCACAATCTTGTCAAGCGTGACATTAAGACGGCCGACTGGGGCCCGGACACTGCAAAGAATGTCGCCGGGTTCGCCTATTCGATTCAGCGCCGTTGTATAGATCCGGTGGGTGACAAACCGGGCTCCAAAATCGGTCACACCCTGATGAAACGGAAGACCCTCACCATCTTCGTTGTAATACTTGGACTCAGGGCTTTGTCCCATCGTAATCTTGGCCAGATCACCGAGCGTTTCCCGTCCCCACCCCTCCGGCACGCTATTGGTGATGCGGGTATGCTCGTGGCCGGGGAAGCGGAGGCGGACGAACCACTCGCGGAAGAGTTGCCGCGCCAACTCCTCCAGGAGCGCCATCCGCCGCCGGTTGTTCTCGATCAGTCCGTCGTAAGCGGAGAGAATGTCGGCGATGCGTATTTGAGATTTCGGATCGGCAGTACGCACCTTCAACTCGTGCAGGACATTCCGGTTGACTCCCGGCACAGCCGCTTTATCGCTCTGGTAGTTGCGCAGGATATTTTTCAGGAAGTACGCAACGAATCTCGGGTGATTGCCCTTGTAATCTGTTACATACAGAGCCGTATTGAGAGGCCAATAATCTTCCTCGACGTAAAAAACCTCTCCAAGGGTGCCGTACCGTCCAGTGACAACCCCTGGAGCCATTGCCTTCGGCTCGTTGTGGTAGCCGGTAATTCCTGAAGATGAAACGACGGGCACGTCCCCGTCTTGGCGTTTGGTATCGGGCAAGTCGTGCCCACGTTTCAGGGTGATTACATCGCCAAGGCGACCGGTGTGCCAGCTCATGCCCCCAATTCCTCAAAGTTCTTTTGAATCTTTACCGCCAGCTCCACGGCCTCCCGGATTTGTGCAACGGTTCGTTGCACAAATCCAGTGGCTGATACAACTGCCCCGTTCATTACAAAAATGATTTGTCCAACCAATGGTTGGAGTTTTTCGTGATGGGTAAATCATCAGGCATCCGCTGGTTGTTCGCACTCATATCCCCAAATCCTCGAAGTTTGCCTGGATCTTCGCCGCCAGCTCCACCGCCTCCCTATTGAGGTCGGCCAACTCGGTGTGGACGTCACGGAGCGTTTGTTCGAAATCGAAGTCCTCATCTTCCTCCGGCGGAGCGACGCCGACGTAGCGGCCGGGGGTGAGGCTCCAGTCGGCCGCCTCGATCTCCTTGCGGTCCACGAGCCTGACGAGCCCCGGTACCGACTGGAGCTCGGCCTTGGGGAAGCGGTCCTGAAGCCAGGCGATTTGCCGGTGGAAATAGACGGCCTGCCTGAGCTGCTCGACGGCAGCCTTGCGCCCTTCGTCCAGTTGCTTCACGAGTTTGGTCGTCGCCCGTCGGTCGTAGGAGGCGGAGATTGTTTCGTCGGCGGCAAGTTCGGCCCCCTGATCTGAGACACGGCCGGCGAGCTTATGGAGCAGGTCCACCTGCTTGACGAGGCCCCGGATCGCCTCGCCATTGGGGTTGAACGCCTCGCGGACGGCGCGCTGGGCGCCATTCTCGTCTGGCAGCGACCTGGCGTGCTTCCGGTTGAAGGCGCTCAGATTCTCAAGAAGTTTCTCCCGATCTCTCTCGTAGAGCGTGACCGTCTCGCGCAGTTCGGTGGCGGCTTCAGCAAGAGACTGTTTCTTCGCGGTATCAAGTTCGGCGTGCTTGGCAACGGCAACGGCGAGGCGGTCGAAGCGGCCGCGCAGGTCGGTGAGCGTCGTCTCGAAGGCGGCGAGCTTATCGGGAATCGCTGCGCTCTCGGTGCAGACACAGCCGAGATACTCCTTTACAAGGGCCAGAAAACGCTCCCGCTGGCCGCGGTAGAGCCAGACGACGGCGGCCAGGTTCTTCATCTGCTCCGGCGAGAAGTCATAGATCTTCCGCGTGACCTTGCGGTAGACGTTCCGCGCGTCGAGCATCAGCACCTTGTCCCTGCGCTCGGCGGGCTTCGCCCGATCGAAGTGCCACAACTCGCAGGGAACGGAACGGGTGTAGAAGAAGTTCGAGCGGATGGAAATCATCACGTCCACGTCGCCCGTCTCGACGATCTTCCGGCGGACCTCCTTTTCGCCATGCCCGGCGCTGGAGGCCTGGGAGGACATGACGAAACCGGCGCGGCCCTTCCCGGAGAGATAGCTCCAGAAGTAGGAGATCCAGAGGTAGTTGCCGTTCCCGACCTTCTTTTGCTTGTTCACGCCCGGCAGGCCAAAGGGCAGGCGCGGGTCGCCCTTGATCCGTTCGGCATCGACGAGATCGACATTGAAAGGCGGATTGGCCATGACGAAGTCGCACTTGCCGATCAGGACATGCTCGTCCTGGTAGTAGGTGATGGCCTCGGCGATCTTCCCCTCCAGCCCGTGGACCGCGAGGTTCATCTTCGCGATGCGGATCGTGTCGCGGTTCTTCTCCTGCCCGTAGAAAACGACCTTTTTCGCCGTATCGCCGCCCTGATGCTCGATGAAATGGCTGGACTGGACGAACATCCCGCCCGAACCGCAGGCCGGGTCGTCCACGATGCCGTGATCGGGCTCGATAACGTTGACGATCGTCTGGACGAGCGAGGAGGGGGTGAAGAACTCGCCGTTGTCGTGCGCCTTCTGGATGGAGAACTTGGCGAGGAAGTACTCGTAGATGCGGCCGAAGACGTCGCCGGTGGCCTGCTTGATTCGCTCGCTGTTGAAGTGCCGCATCAGGTCTTCGAGGACCTTGGTATCGAAGATGCCGTAGTCCTTGGGCAAGACGCCGGTGAGCGGCTCGAATGCGGCCTCGATGGCCGTCATGGCGTCGGTGACCAGCCTGGGCAAATCGCTGCCGCTCACGGCCGCCTGCTGCATGATCCAGTCGTAGCGGGCCGTCTCGGGGAGCCAGAGCGATCGGCGGCTCAGGAAGTCGATCGGTTGCACTTTTCGCTTCGGCATCTTGCCGCTTTTCTGGTCGGCTTCTATCTGACGGGCTGCCATGTCAAAGCGGTTGGCGGCGTGGCGGAGGAAGATCACCCCCAGCACGGGCATGAAATAATCGCTGGAGGTGAGCTTCGAGTTGGCGCGGAGGTTGTCCGCCGCCTCCCAGAGGTCGGATTCGAGCTTTTCGATGTCCTTGAAGGTTTCGTTGGCCATTTTGTCCAGGATTTTAATGGTCATGGAACGGGGTTGTTGAGAATTATGGAAGGAAATCTACACCTTCATATTGGTTATGTCAAAGGTGGATTTCAAGAAATCGTCGGAATTTTATAGAAATGGGAAATAAGTTTTTGATTCGCAGTACCTTTCAAACCGCATTCAATATGCTGGCCCGATCAGCCGCCCTAAAGACTTGTATTTGTATGAATGTATTAATTGTCAATCTTAAGCCAGCATGCGGCAAATGCAGTCAACAATGAGTATGGGTTCGTTGCCGCAAGCTGCTCTCTTGGGATCGACTGTGCAACTTCAGGACTTGCTCCGTTCCAGGGCGATGACGCCGGTTCGCGAAAAGTCTTCCATGCCCAGCGCCTCCAGGCGGGTCAGAATCTCTTCGAGATCCTCCTTGTCCCCGGTAAATTCCAGGACGGCCGACCCGGGTTCGAGGCTGACCGTTTTCCCGCCGCGGGTGTCGATGAGTTCCCGGAGCGATTCCTGCCGCTCCTTCGTCAGGGGGATCCGCGCGAGGATCATTTCCCTGCAGACCGCCTGGGGTCTGCGGAGTCTCCTCGCCTCCAGCACATCGATCAGACGGTTCAACTGCTTGATGACATTGGTGATCGTCTCCGGCGTGGTCAGCGTCGTAATGATGATCTTGGTCACTGCCGGGTTCCGGGTGATATTCGCGGAGATGCTTTCAATATTGAACCCCCGGGCGCTGAAGGTGCCGGCGATGCGGGCCAGCACGTCGGGCCGGTTGTTGACAATGACGGATATCGCTCGTTCTTTGAACTGGACTGGCATGGTTGTTCCCTTTCTTATCGATGATTCATGACGGCTTCAAAAGGCCGCAGGAATCGGGGACACGTTCCGATCCCTCCGGGCCGGGGACACCTTGCGGCAAGATGTCCCCATATGTCCCTGATTCCTCTTAGTTCATGCAACCGCACGGACATTACCGAAGGCCATCTCCGTGAGCGGCGTTCCCGGTTTCACCATCGGAAAAACATTCTCCTCCGGCTCCACATGGAAGTCCATCACCACCGGGCCGGGCGTCTCCAGACCTTCCTGAAGAACGCGTTTCACCTCCTCGGGCTTTGTGGCCCGCAGCCCTTTGATCCCATAGGCCTCGGCCAGTTTCACGAAGTCGGGCGCTTGGGTCATGTCGGACTGGGAATAGCGGCGGCCATAGAAGAGCTCCTGCCACTGGCGGATCATGCCGAGGTAAAGATTGTTCAGGATCACCACCTTGACGGGCAGGCCGTAATGGGCGATGGTGCCCAGCTCCTGGATGTTCATCTGGATGCTGCCGTCTCCCGCCACATCGACCACGATCCGGTCCGGGCAGGCCACCTGGGCACCAATGGCGGCGGGCAACCCGAACCCCATCGTTCCCAACCCCCCCGAGGTGAGGAAGGCATTCGGCTCGTCGAAACGGTAAAACTGGGCCGCCCACATCTGGTGCTGTCCCACCTCGGTCGCGATGATCGCCCGGCCCTGCGTGAGCTGATGGAGCTTTTCAATGACGTACTGGGGTTTGATGTTCTGGTTGCGGCAGTAGCTGAGGGGCATTTCCGCTTTCCATTGACGGAGTTGGTTGAGCCAGGCGCGGATTTGCCGCTCGGGCAGCGTCAGCCCCTGTTCGTCGCTGAGACGATGGAGGGTATCGAGAGCCGGGGTACAGTGGCTGACGATGGCCAGATCGGTCCGGACGATTCGGTCGATGGAGACGGGATCAATATCGATATGGATGATCTTGGCATGGGGGGCAAAGGCCTCGACCTTGGAGGTAGCGCGATCATCGAACCGGACGCCGACCGCAATCAGGAGATCGCAATGGCTGACGGCCATGTTGGCCGAGTAGGCGCCGTGCATGCCCAACATTCCGGTCCAGAGCGGATCGCTCGCGGGGAAGGCGCCCAGCCCCATCAGGGTCGAGACGACCGGGATCCGGAATTTTTTCACGAAGGCGCGGAAAACCTCGGAGGCTTTTCCGAGAATCACCCCTCCCCCGACGATGATGAGCGGCTTTTTCGCCTGGAGGAGCATTTTCAGGGCTTCAGTGCAGAGCCCCTCCAGATCCGGACGGCCCTCCTCCGCGGGAGGAACAACGGTTCGGGGGAGTTCCGCTTCCGTGACCGACTGAATCACATCTTTCGGGAGATCGACGAGGACCGGTCCCGGTCGCCCTGAACGGGCAATCTGAAAGGCCTCCCGGACCGTTCGGTGCAAATCGCCGATGTTCCGGACCAGAAAGTTGTGTTTTGTGCAGGTCCGGGTGATGCCGGTGATGTCCACTTCCTGGAAGCCATCGTTGCCGATCATGGCCGTGGGAACCTGTCCCGTGAGGACGACGACGGGAATGGAATCCATATAGGCGTTGGCAATCCCGGTCACCGTGTTGGTGGCGCCGGGTCCCGACGTGACCAGGCAGACGCCGACCCGGCCCGAGGCCCTGGCGTAACCGTCGGCGGCATGGATGGCCCCCTGTTCGTGCCGCACCAGGATGTGCCGGATCTCCTGCCGGAACAGCTCGTCGTAGATATCCATGACGCATCCTCCCGGATAACCGAAGAGGGTATCGACGTTTTCTTCCTTCAAGGCCGTAAAAAGGATCTGCGATCCGGTTTGTTGCATGGCTTCTCTCCTCCGTCTGTTTTTCCCCGAAAAAAAAACCGTTACCAGGGGCTGGTAACGGTTTGCAGTTCAAGATTTTTTAAGAACAGACCATCACCCAGTCCCTATGCAGCAGGGAATAATGATTCCGATAATAATCGCAATCCGTACGGGGTTGACGATGGTCTTGACTCTTTCCATAACGATCCTTCCCAAAAAGTGGCCTATCCATAACAATCCGCTTTCATCTTGTCAAGCAGATTTTGTAAGAATTGTAAGGGTTCATTTGCATGCGCGAACCGTTATCACCACAAACCGAAGCTGCCCGGTTCGCACAGAACCCGGAGTCTTCGCCTCTCAAGCGTAGATCTGCCGTTTGATGGATTTTTTATGCTCAGGATTGACCCTGGGGCGTCTTTGGGGTTGTGATCCAAAACGCCAGCACGGCGCCGACCGTCGCGGCGGCGATGATCAAATAGCGCGTGAGAAGGTTTGAGCCGGCCAGGACGAAGGTCGCCAGCAGGGGGGCGACGCCATTTCCGGCGAATCGTGCCGAATTGAGGAAGCCGATCCCCGTTCCGCCCAATTTCGAACCAAAGTTGGCCATGACCAGCGGGATGACGGCGGCCACCACTCCGGTCTGGAGCATCCGGATCACCGCAAAGCTGACGACTCCCTGGGAGAGGAACAGCAGGGCCTGAAAGAGTGCGGAGAGCAGACACGCCGCGGCGATCACCCCGGTCAGCTTCGCCCTAGGGGTCCAACGGCTGATGACGTAGCTGCCGATGATGGCCGTCGCCGTATAGCCCATCATGATGAACCCCGCCGCTTTAAGCGCGTTTTCCCCCGCCAGGCCGAATCCCCCCAGCACATGGGGCAGGATGCTTGGCAGAAAGATCAGGTGGATTGTCGCGATAAAGCTCAGCGCCCACCCCCACATAACGTCCCGGCTGAAGGAGATCTTCCGGTCACGGTCCGTTTCCTTCTTGTGAATCTCGGCCACATAGATCTGGCACAGCAGCAGGAAGACGCCGATCATCACGACAGAGACGATGAAGGGTGAGCGGTATCCCAGATGCGCGGCGAGATAGGCCCCGACGGGCGGCCCCAGCAGGCTTCCGGCGGTCATGGAATTCTGATACAGGCTGAGATTGCCAGCCAAGCCATCTTTGGACGATAATTGTGAAATCATGAAAAGACCCACCGTGGAGGCGCCGCCGAGAGCCCCCTGGATCAGGCGCAGAACCAGCAGTATCGGCAAGCTATCGGTAAACCCCATGAGCAGAAAAATGATCCCGTTGGATAAAAAGGCCAATTCAAATAAGCCTTTGGGGCTGAACTCCGAGGTCAGGCTTCCCCAAACGGGCGCCGTCGCCGCGGCGACAAAGGAGTTCAGGCCCATGATTATGCCGATCCAGATCATCGTATCGTACGTGTTGTAGGGGCTGATCTTGATGATGTAGAAGGGCATGAACGACATCACGACGTTGAAGCTGAACGCCAATCCGAACTGGGACAGGAGGATGAAAAAGACACCCTTGCCCCTGTCCTGGGCCGGCAGCATATTTCTGAAAAGGGAACGGGCGCCCATTCATTGTCTCCCGGGGACGGGGATCCCGGCGTCGCCGTGGCTGTAGAGGATCGTGTAGTCCGCGCCGGGATTGGGGAAGTCGAGGCTGCCGACCCGCCGCGCGGATCAGCCATCCCCCCTTGGATAAAAATTCGCTTTTGCGATGTGGGAGTATATGATGGGCGGTCCGGTGAATCAATGAAATAGTGACCAAGACATGAGGCGCCGATGATTACGGTGTAGCAGCTATCCGGACGCCGTCTGTCCGAAAGGAGGCGCAACCGGGTCTGCCTGGATGCGGCTGCCGTAGAAAAGATGAAAACCGGAATCCCCGTGATTAAAGGTTGAAAATCCGGCCGGATCGAAGTATGTTCCCGTCAGCATGAACCGGGCGACGCCAAAACGGGATGCCGTGTCCCGGCGCGGGCGGACCCGCAATGGAAAGGCCGATCAAAATTCAATGAGCACCGAACAGACCTCCCTCCGCGGCATGGTCTACGCCTCCCTCTTCGGGGCGCTGACCGCCGTGGGGGCCTACATCATCATCCCGCTCCCGCCGGTGCCGATCACGCTCCAGACCCTGTTTCTCGGTCTAGCCGGGACGCTCCTCGGGGGACGTCTCGGGGCGCTCAGCCAGGTGGTCTACCTCCTCCTCGGCATCATCGGCCTGCCGGTCTTTGCCGGCGGCAAGGCGGGCCTCGGCGTCCTCTTCGGACCGACGGGCGGCTACCTGATCGGATTTGTCGCCGCCGCCTTCGTGATCGGCAAACTCGCCGCGGTGAAGGCGCGTCCCGGCTTCGCCTGGTTATGCCTTTCGCTCATCGTGGGAACGGCGGTCCTCTACGCGCTGGGGGTTCTTCAACTCTCCCTGGTCGCCCGTCTGACCCCGGTGAAGGCGCTGGCCGTCGGCGTCCTCCCGTTCCTCCCGGGCGACGGAATCAAGATTGTCCTCACGGCCTGGATCGCGCTCAAGCTCCGGGACCGTATCGGCGGGAAGCTCCCATGATCCGTGTCGAAAATCTGATCTACCGCTACGACGCCGGGGCGCCGGACTGCCTCCGGGGGGTCAGTCTCGAGATCCCTGAAGGCATCCACACGGCACTGATCGGCCCGAACCGCTCCGGCAAGACGACGCTCATCAAGCACCTGAACGCCCTTCTGTTCCCCGCCGCCGGCACGGTCTGCGTGGACGGAATGATGACGACCGACGCCTCTTCCGTCCGGGAGATCCGGCGGCGGGTCGGGATGGTTTTCCAGAATCCGGAGAGCCAGATCGTGGGGATGACGGTGGAGGAGGACGTCGCCTTCGGGCCGGAAAACCTCGCCCTCCCCTCTGCGGAGATCCGGCGCCGCGTCGATGCGTGCCTGGCGATGGTCGGGATGAAGGGTTTCGAGAAACGGGCGCCCCACACCCTCTCGGGCGGGGAGAAGCGTCTCCTCTCGATCGCCGGCGTGGTCGCGATGAACCCCCGCTACATTGCCTTCGACGAACCGACGGCCTATCTCGATCCGGCGGGGAAACAACGCGTCCTGGAGATCATCCGGAGGCTCAACCGGGAGGGAATGGCGATCATCCACATCGCCCATGACATGCGGGACGTCGCGGAGGCGCACCGGGTCGTGGTGATGGACCGCGGGCGGGTTCTCCTGACGGGAACGCCGGCGGAGGTCTTCGGACAGGCGGAACGCCTGACCGCAATCGGTCTCGACGGTCTTCCGGGAAAGGGCGGGAGATGATCCGTCTGGGACAGTACCTGCCGGGCGACACGATCGTCCACCGCCTCGACCCGCGGGTGAAGATCCTCTCCGTCGTTGCGCTCAGCCTCCTCATCTTCGCGGCGACGCCGGTGGAGATCGCGCTGATCAGCGCCTTTCTCGCCGCGGTCGTGCGTGCGGCGCGCATGACGCCCGCCCAAGCGGCGGGGGCGCTCCGGCCCGTAGCGGTTTTCATGGCGATGATCTTTTTCGTTCATCTCTTCTTCACCGAAGGGCAGCCGCTCCTGTCGCTCGCCCCGCTGCCGGTGCGGATCACACAGGAGGGTCTCCTCCGGGGGATTTACGTCACCTGGCAGTTCGCGGGTCTCATCCTCGCTGCCGCCGTTCTGACGTGGTCGACATCCCCCTCCGAACTCGTCGGGGGGATCGAACGGCTGCTCCGGCCGCTCTCCAGGGTCGGGATCCCGTCGCAGGATCTCGCCGTGATGATCGCGATGGCGCTCCGTTTCATGCCGATGCTCCTGGAGGAGTACGACCGGCTCCGGATGGCGCAGATGGCGCGGGGCGCGGATTTCACGACAGGAAGCCTTGCGCTGCGGACCCGAGCCGTTGCGGCGCTCGCTGTTCCGCTGCTGCTGTCCGCCTTCCACCGCGCCGACGAACTCGCCGTCGCGATGGAGGCAAGGGGATACCGACGCGGCCCCAGAACCACGCTCCGCGAACTGGTCTTTTCGGGACATGATCTGGGCGCCTTCGCCGTCATCGGAATCTTGATTCTGGCAGCCATGATTATAAAAGGATGATTCAATGAAAAACCGCTGGACCCTGGTGGATACGCCCGCAAAACTTGAAAAGGCCGAAAAGTCGATCCGCGCCGAGCCGGTCATCGCGCTCGATACCGAGTACGACTCCTTCCGCTACTTCCGGGAGCAGCTCTGCCTCCTCCAGATCCAGACGGAGGAGAGGAGCTGGCTGATCGATCCGCTGGCAGCGGGCCTGGACCTCTCCTTTCTCGGCGACGTCCTGATCGATCCGGAGATCCTCAAGATCTTCCACGCCGGCGACAACGACATCCGGATCCTGAAGCGGGACTACGCCTTCGACTTCCGGAACATCTTCGACACGCACCGCGCCGCGTCGCTTCTCGGATACCGTCTGCTCTCCCTCTCCACGCTTCTCGAAACCCACCTCGGCGTTACGCTGGAGAAGAAGATGCAGCGCTCCCGGTGGGATCTCCGGCCCCTCTCCGAGGAACAGCTCGACTACGCCGCCCTCGACACGGCCCACCTGACCGACCTTTACCGGAAACTGGACGCAGAACTGCATGAAAAGGGACTGGAAAAAGAGGCAAAGCGCCTCTTCGTCGGAATGACTGCGGTGGTCTGGCGGCCGAGGGTCCTCGACCGGTCGGCGCACCGGAACATCGCCGGATACACGCAACTGGATTCCGGGCAGAAGGAGCGGCTCCGCCTGCTGTACCGCTGGCGGTTCGAGAAGGCGGAAGAGATCAACCGCGCCTGTTTCATGCTCCTCTCCGATTCACAACTCATCGGTCTGGCGCGGCTGGAGAACGCATCCCCTCAGAAGATCGCCGGCCCCGGCCTCCTCTCCGCCGAGGGTGCAAACCGCTTCGGCCCGGAAATCCTGAATCTTATTACGTCATAAAAAAAGGGAGGACAGCTCCCGATTTTTCTGTCCCGCCCCGCACCGCCGCCTCCCGACCGAAGGGTCGGGAGGCGATTACATTATCGATACCCGAAGATCATGGAGTAAAGGATCAACAATACAATCATGATCCCGATGCTCAGGAAAAAGAACCCGAAGACGTAAACGAATTTGATGAAGCGGGGCGACAGTTCGGTGAAAACCAGACTCTTCTTCAGTTGTCCCTCTTTTTTCTGCTCCGCGTAATCCCGGGGCCGGTCGAGGCGATATTCATTCAGCGGAACCAGTCCGGTGAAGATCACCCGGTCCATCGGGAACCCTTCGGGACGGAGATGGGTATTGAAAAAGTGAATCGTAAAAATAAATCCGGTGGCCAGTAGCGCCTCGTCGCTGTGAATGATCGTGGCCACGTTGATCAGCCAGCCCGGAAAGATCAGCGAGGAAATCTCCGGGAACCAGAGCATCAGACCCGACAATCCGATGACCGGAACGCCCCAGAAGACCGCCAGATAATCAAATTTCTCCCAGTAGGTCCAATGGCCGTACTGGGGGCGGGGTCCCTTTCCGAAAAACCATTTCACGGTGCCGACAAAATCCTTCAAGTCCTGCGCATTCGGCAACATGGAGTCTCTTCCGAACAGGAATTCCTTCAGTGGCGTTTTCCTTTCAATTTTCATCCGGATCAGCGAGTAGATATGATAGAGGAAGAAGACGATCAGCACAAACGCCGAGAGACGATGGATCCGACCGGCCATCTCCACCCCGCCGAGCAGATTGGTGACGACCTTCGCCCAGACCAAACCCGCAAATTTCAAGACCATCCCCGTCAGGGCCAACCCCATGAAGCTGAGGATGACGATCAAATGGGAGATGCGCTGGATATCGGTAAAGCGCCGGATATAATACCTCTCGTGGGCCCCCATTTCCATCTTCCGTTTTCCCCGCAGATGGGCGAAGGATCGCGGTAGCCACAGCAAGGTATGGAGTCCGAAGAAGCCGAAGGTTCCCAGGAGCAGGGAGGTCATCCCCCAGAAAGTGACGTAAAGAATCGGATATTTCGCCCTGTCGTGGTGGGTGGCGTGGGTCAGATAACCGGTGAAGCGCCGGTTTGCATCCGGATGGCATTTCTGGCAGGTCTTGACCACATGATTAAAGCCGACAGAGGAATTCGGATCGTTCACCCCCAGGGTATCATGGGCCCCGTGACAGTCGGAACATTTGGCCGATTTCAGGGACCCCAATCGATACGCCTTGCCGTGCATGGTATCCAGGTACGTTTTACCCAGCTCCTTATGGCATTTTCCGCATTGATCGGTAATTTCGGTCAGGAACTTGTCCTGTGCGCTCGCCTTGATTTCATGGGAGGAGTGGCAATCCTTGCAGGTCGGCAACTGTTCCGTGGACTTGCTGACCATGGGGCTGTGGATGCTCTTCTCGAATATGGTGTAAATCCCCCGGTGGCAGGTGCCGCAGGTGGCCGGAACATTCTTGATATTGATCGAAGAACGCGGATCTTTGTGGTCCAGGATGAGATGGCTGTTGTGGCAATCGGTGCAGATCGCGGTGGGGAGCAGACCCTTTTGCTGCAGCCCTATCCCATGGACGCTGGTTGCATAATCGACGACGACGTTTCCCTTTTCGACCTGCGACACCCGGGCAGCCTTCCCCTTTACGCCGTGACATTTGCCGCAAAGGCGGGGGATGTTCGCCCGATAAACGGGGGAATCCATCTTCCGCTGAGACAATACCTGATGCTTGCCGTGACAATCGGTGCAGTAAGGGGCATCCGTTTTCTTTTTCAGATAGGCCTGCCCGTGCACGCTCTCATTGTAGTCTTTCGCCATCTGGGCGTGGCAACCGGAGCAGTCAATCTTGCCGGAGGTCTGGCAGGGACGGGGAAGGCGGGGGTTGATATCCGCGTGGCATTTGACACAGGGGATGTTTTTGTGGGCGGAATTCTGTAATTCAGCATCATCCACATGCATGGAAATTTTCTGCCCGCCCGCAACCTTATGAACCGTTTGCGTCGAGTGACACTTCAAGCAGACGCGGTCCGACAGGCCGGTCGCAACGCTTTCCTTGCGCATTTTGTGGGACAGATGGCAGTCCGAACAGGCGGGAATCGCCCCCGGCTTCTCTTCCCACATTTCGCCCCGAATCACTTTCGTATGGACCTGTTCGATCTTGGTATGGCAAACTTGGCAGGTCTTCGCGATGTTATAGGGAGAGATCGAGGAGCGGGCGTCAGTATGGGGAAGAATGAGGTGGTTCCCGTGGCAATCGTTGCATGTGGCGGTGACGATGAGCCCCCGCTTGAACAAACCCACCCCGTGAATGCTCTGGGAATAGTTGTCCAGGATATTTTTTTCCGGAATATCGTAGGTTCGGGCGACGGGAGCGCCTTCCCGGTGACATTTCCCGCAAAGAACAGGGATATTCATTTTGTAGGTGAGGGAATTGGGATTCTTCTGGGACAGAATGTAGTGGTTCCCGTGACACTCGGAACAGGTGGGGGCGTACGGTTCTTTTTTGGCCAACGCCTTCCCGTGGATGCTTGTGCTGAAGTCTTTATCCGCATCATCATGACAGGTGCCGCATTTCACGGGTCCTAATTTTTCGGGATGGGGGAACTCTTTTACATCCGCATCCGAATGACACCCGGCGCATCCCGCCTGCTTGTGAACGGAGCGGGAAAATTTCTTCAAATCGATATAAAGGGAAACGGTTTGACCTTTTCGCTTCGTGGTCATCTTTTCATCCGAATGACATTGCATGCAGTCTTCGTTCGTGGCTGCGCACACGAGGGAGGAAAAAATCAAGGAACATAGTATGGGGAACAGCCAGGCTATGGTTTTTTTCATTCCTTTGAATTGCGTACCCATCATGAAGCGTCACCCTTTCTTAACCGGTTATCGTCTCGAAGAATCCCGTTTTTATGTGAAACACCATTGTTGTGGGGGAGATCACCCATCGGTTGCGCTCCTTTTACATGACGGACATGATCTTTGTCAACTGTGTAAGCAAGACCGGATGGGTGAAAAGCCCCTCTATTTTCAGCCTCCCGGAAACGAGATGATTTAAGACCCGCCGGCCCGCCTCGTCAAAATACCAGGGGAGCCCGCCGACGATCCGGAGGGCGTTCAAGTCCATCACCCGCTCGGAATCCGTCCGGATGACGATTTCCGGACGCCCGACGATCCCCTCCTCGATCCGGAGCTTTCCCGCCGCAAAGACCATGGTCACCGCCGTTTCGATGTCGACAAGCTCGATGGCGACGGTCCCGTGCATGTTATCATAGACCACCCGCTTTTCCGGACGCTGCGTCAGGTTCGCCGTCAGCAGATCCGTGAGGATTCCGGCAAACGGAACCGAGGCCGCCCTGTTTTCGATGAATTCCTCTTCCATGACATTCTCCCCAAGAGACTTTGGGAAATCGTGATCCCTCCGCGCGCTGGACATTTTTCGAACCGAAAAATCTCCAATGCGCGCTTCCGGGATCCGATTTCCAAGTTGCACAACGTTCTCCCCGAGTGATGTCGTTGTGCAACAGGATCGATCCGTCGTGGGCTTTGAATCCGTCAGGAGAAGGTTCAGAACGCCGCCCGGTAGACGGCGAGGACCTCCTCCTCGTCAAGGACCATCCGCGGATTGTTGACGATCGCCCCGTCGGAGAGGCTGAGCGCTGCCGCCTTGATCAAATCTTCCTCTTTCGCACCCGTTTCCGAAAGACGGAGCGGATGGCCGATCCGCCGGAGGAGGGCGCTGATTTCCACGATGGCCGCCCCCGCGGCCCCACGTTCATCCATCCCCTTTTCGCGCACCCCGAGGGCCTCGGCGACCATTGCATAGCCCTCCGCCGCATCGTTCCGGTTAAACGCCATAACGTGCGGGAGGAGTATTCCATTAGCAATTCCATGCGGCACGCGGGCGATCGCCCCGAGGGAGTGGGCCATCGCATGGACCAGACCGACCATTGCGTTCCCGAAGGCCCAGCCGGCCATCGTCGCGGCGAGCTGGGTCTGCCCGCGGGCCGCGAGGTCTCCGCCGTTTTGCACGCAGACCGGAAGATCACGGTGGAGCAGGCGGATCGCCTGCATCGCCAGCCCGTCCGCGATCGGTTCGCGCTGAACCGACTGCAGCGCCTCCACGGCGTGGGTCATCGCATCCATCCCGGTCGATGCCGTCAGCAACGGCGGAAGTTTCTCCGTCATCTTCGGATCGAGGATGGCGGTCCGCGGCGTGTTGAACGACTCGACAATCAGGATCTTCTGCGCCTTCCGCTCGTCGAGGATGACCGCCATGTTGGTCACCTCACTCCCCGTCCCCGCCGTCGTCGGGATGACGATGTGCGGCGTCTGCGGCCGGGTGAGGAGTTGAATCCCCTCGAAATTCTCGAGGCCGCCGCCTTCCGTAAGCAGGATGCAGATCCCCTTCCCCGTGTCGATGACGCTGCCGCCCCCCACGCTGACGACGCAGTCCGCCCCTTTTTCCCGGGCGAAAGCGGCCGCGCGGTTCACGATCCCCACGCCCGTGTCCTGGGGCACGTCGCTCCAGACGCCGGCGCACCGATCCCCGAGGGCCTTCAGAACCCCCTCGACCAACCCCGCCTTCATCACCCCCGGATCGGTCACGACGAGCGCCCGGGCGCAGCCGAGACCGGTCATCTCCATCCCGACGTCGCGCGCCGTCCCAACGCCAAAGACGATCTTCGTCGGACCGAAATAGACAAACGACAAATCCCGATCGTAGGCCATGGATTCCTCCTTTTACGGCGGGATTCCCGCCGTTCCGCTCAGGCCTCGTCCGGCCAGATGGTCTCGATTTCACAGAGCAGATCGATCACCTTGTTCACGGTCTTGATATTCCGGACCACGTAGGTCAGATCGCCCTTGAGCTTCAGTTTCCCCTGCATCAGGGCCTTGGTGGAATCGACCTCCTTCTTCGCCACCTGTTTCCAGCGGGCGAAATCGGCCGACATGACGAAGTTGGCGCTCTCCGCCTTCGCCTTGTCACAGATGAGGAAATCCCGCACGTCGCCGTGCCAGTAGTCCGTGAAGAGGTAGATCGGTTCCGGGATCCCCTTCTCCGGATCGGGGTTCACGATCATGGAGACGCTCCCCTCCCAGTTCTTTGCGATCTCCCGGTACTCCTTCGAGTTCGCGATCTTCTGCTTCCACGCGTCGAGCCACTCCTGTGTCATCGCATTGTATTTCACCATATTTTCCTCCTTGACTTACCTGTTTCATCGTTTCCAACGAACAACCGGCCCTGTTTGAAAAATCTACCGATAGAGCCTCTCCCGGAGATCGTCGAGCCCCAGCTCCCGGAGTTTTTCCTCCCGCGGGAAGCCCCGTTTATCGAGCCCGCGAAGCGCGTAATACTCGCGCTTCAGCTTCTCGACGTCGGGGACCGAACCGGCGCCGGCCCCTTCCTTGAGCGGCGTCATGATCCGCTTCGGCAACACGTCGTCCTTTTCCGTCACCCCGAGGAGGTTGTTGATCCCCCGCTTCAGCGTCCAGTCCCGGGCGCCGCAGGCCATCAGCCCGTCGAAGTCGAGGCCGAAGCCTGTGATCGCGTTGAAGGCGTCCCGGATCGTCTCCGGCTTCAGGCAGTCGGTGAGGTAGTGGCAAATCGAAAGCGAATTTCCGAGGATGCCGTAGTTCTCCGAGTGGAAGACAAGCTCCGCCTTCCCCTCGCTCGTCGTCCCTTTGTAGTCGTCCTTCATCGGGAAGAGCTGCGGCCAGGAGGCCATCCCCTGTTCCGTCGCGAGGACGGCGTGCTGGAGGTGGCAGGCCCCCCGGTTCGACATCATGTAGGCAAGCCCCATCCCGTGGAAGCCCCGCGGGTCGTGCATCGGGAGATCGAGCCCCTTGACGTGGACGACCGCATCCACGGCATCGCCGCCGATCTTCCGGGCGGCAGCAAGGCTCCCCTGCGCGAGCAGGTCGCCGAAACCCTCCCGCCTGGCGATCCGCGGAAGAAGCGCAAGCACACTCTCCATGTTTCCCCAGGAAAGGTCGAGGTCGTCCGTCTCCTTCAGGGTCAGGGTCCCCTTCTCAAACAGTTCCATCGCCCAGGCGATCGCCGCCCCGCAACTGATCGTATCCATCCCGAGGCGGTTGCAGAGCTCGTTCGCCTTGATCACCCCCGCGAGATTCCGGTTCATGATCATCGTCCCGAAGGTTCCGCAGGTCTCGTACTCCGGACCCGGCCCCTCCTCCGTTTGAAACGGACCGTCGGGAACCTTGACGACCCGCTTGCAGGCCACCGGACAGTTGGCGCAGGCATGGGCGCGGGTGAGGTAGGTTTCGGAAAGCGTCGGGCCGCTTAGAGCGGAGGAGAGTTCGAAATCCTCGCCGACGGACCAGTTCTTGACCGGCACGTCCCCGTTGATCATGCCGATGTCCATGTTCGCGTCGGAACCCATCGCGTGGAGAGAGCCGGCCAGCGCCGAATCCTTGATCTCCTCAATGGCCGCCTTTTGGAGCTCGCGGAAGCGGGTTTCATCGGCCCTGGTCAGCTTTCCGGACCCGCGGACGGAGATCGCCTTCAGCCGTTTCGCCCCCACGACGGCCCCAAGGCCCGTCCGGCCGACAAAGTGGCCCTTGTCGTTCCCGATCGCGGCGAACCGGACGAGGTTTTCCCCGGCGGGGCCGATGACGAGCGTTTTGGCCCCCTTGTCCGCCTCCTTGAGAAGATCCGCGGTCTCGTAGACGTCCTTCCCCCAGAGACCGGAGGCATCGGTCAGCTTCGCTTCGCCCTCCACGATGGAAAGAACGACCGGTTTCTCCGCGCGGCCGGTGATCACGATCCCGTCGTATCCCGCCCTTTTCAGCTCCGGCCCGAAGTTCCCACCGCACGCCGACTCCCCCCAGATCCCCGTCAGCGGCGACTTGGCGCAGACCGCAAACCGGGAGGTTCCGGGGAAGCCGCTCCCCACCATCGGCCCCGTCATCACCATCAGCGGGCTTTCGGGGGCGAGGGGGTCGGCGTCCAGCCGGTAGCCGTCCAGGAAGAGCTTCGCCCCGAGGGAGCTCCCCCCGATGAACTTTCGGAGTAGTGCATCCTCCACCGTGAAAGGAGAACAGCGACCGTTCGTCAGGTCCACATGCAGGAAACGCCCGGCATAACCATTGGCCATGTTGCACCTCCCAAGTTTTGACGGCTACGGAAAAAAGAAAACCGGAATGGTCCACCCCCACCCGGCGCCGGGAAGAGGAACAAGATAAGTCATGTAAAGAGGGTCATTCCGATGGAATTTCTCAGGTTATGTAGCACAGGAGAATTTGTCTCCGCAAGCAATTTTGTGCTGCGCAGAAATCAAAGCAGAAGCGGAACCGTCGGAAGGGAAAGCGGTCCCAGGCGGTCCCCCTCATAGAGGACCTGGGCGAGGAAGAGTCCCGACGGGGGCGCCGTGCACCGTGCGGGAATCTCCGAGGCGTTGGTCAGCATCCGCTCCACCTCGGCCGGGGAGAGGGTCCCCCGTCCCGCCTCGACAAGGATGCCCGCGAGCCGGCGGACCATCTTCCAGAGAAAGTGGGACCCGACAATCCGAAACGCGATCAGCTCCCCCCAGGCGACAACCTCCGTCCGGTCGATCTTCACCTCCGTGGAGAGGTGCTTGTCGATCCGCTTGTCCGCAAAGGAGCTGAAATCGTGGAAGCCTCGGAAAATTTCGGCCGCGACCTCCATCCGGCCCAGGTCGAGCGCGTCCTTGACCCACCAGACATAACGCTTTCCGAAGGCCGTCCGGCTCTTGGAGATCAGGTAGAGATAGCTCCTCCCCAGGGCCATGTGGCGGGCGTGGAAACCCGCGGGCGCCTCTTCCACCTTGAGGATGTTGATCGGCGCGGGGAGCAGGTCGTTGAGACCATGGAGGAGCCGTTGCGGCGGGAGGCGACGCGGGGCGTCTATGTGGGCGACCTGGGCCAGGGCGTGGACGCCGGCGTCGGTCCGTCCCGCCCCCTGGACCTCCACCTCCGTCCCGAAGAGCTCCCGGGCGGCGTCGATCAGGGTTCCCTGGATGCTCCGGGCGTTCTTCTGCACCTGCCAGCCGCCGTAGCCGGTCCCGTCATACTCCAGCGTGAGCTTGTATTTGCAGCCGGAAGAGGAGATCGCCTTTCCCTTGCGCCCCGCCGGAACAGGTTTCCGAATCATGGCTTTGTCTCCTGCGTTGCCGTCCCGTTCTCCGGCGGTTCCCCGAGGAGGGTCATCCCTTCGAGGCCGGAGAGGAGACCGGACCGGGCGGAATCCCGATTCGGGAGCTCGAGGCCGGGCTGGAGCGTCGTAACCGCCGCGCGCCCGACAATGATCTTTCCCCGCTTCCCATCCGCATCCCGCGTCTTGATGCTCCAGAAGTTGTGGAAGATCAATGGTTTCCCGTTGTGGACCCCGATATAGAGCATGATGTGTCCCGGCGTCCAGAGCAGGGTCCGCCACGGCGCCCCCTGCCGGACGATCAGCGCCTCCTTTTCCGCCGAGGAGAGGTTCCGGAGGCTTATGAATTTCCACGCGACCGCCTGATCCCCGGAGTTGCGGGGGAGCCAGAGGCCGAACGGGGCGAAGATGTCGCGGGTCAGCGCGGAGCAGTCGCGCCTTCCGTAGAGCCCGCCCCAGCCGTAGGGTTCACCGGCCAGCTCCCGGGCGAGACGCGCGACATGGCGCGGGGTGAGCGGCAGAGGCATGTCCGCCGCCGCCTCTTTTGCCACCGCCGCCTTTCGGAGAAGCGCCTTCCCCCGGGCGTCGCGCGCCGCCGTCCAGATCCAGGTTTTTTCCGTATCTTTGCCGGTCGTTGGAAA
>JAPLJX010000292.1 GCA_026388375.1 Deltaproteobacteria bacterium | reverse complement strand
TGAACATGTTCGGCTTCATCCTTTTCAATCGCGATGTGATCGCCGCGGAGATCGCCAAATCTCCCGACCGATTCGTATCCGTGAGTATCGACGGATCGAATGCAGCGACCCATGAATGGGTGCGCGGGGTACCGGGAGCCTTTGAAGCTGCCCGACAGGCGGTGCGCAACCTTGTGGACGCCGGCACCAAGCCGCAGGTCATTTTCACGGTGATGCGCAGCAATGCCGGCCAGGTTGACGCCATCGTGCGTCTGGCTGAAGCACTTGGGGCGGCCTCGGTCAAGTTCAATGTGGTCCAGCCCACCGCGCGAGGCGAGAAGATGCATGAAGACCAGGAGACCCTGGACATCGCCGACCTCATCGCGTTGGGGCGGCATGTGGAACAGGAACTGGCGCCCAAGACCAGGTTAAAGCTGCTCATTCTTTACCCACTGGCTTTCAGAGCCCTCCATCGCATCGCCGGCGTAGATGGGTGCAGCGTCTGCGGGATCTTTGGCATCCTGGGCGTCCTCGCCGGTGGACACTATGCCCTGTGCGGCATCGGCGAGCAGGTGCCGGATCTGGTCTTTGGCGAGGTTGGGAAGGACCTCCTGGAAGAGGTGTGGCGGGAAAACGCCATCCTGAAAGCGCTTCGGGAGGGACTGCCCGAGCGACTGGAAGGGGTCTGCAGCCGCTGCCTGATGCAGCGGCGCTGTATGGGCTCATGCGTTGCCCAGAACTACTACAGCACAGGCAGCCTGTGGGCGCCAAACTGGTTTTGTGAACAGGCGGAAGCAGCGGGTCTCTTTCCAGCTTCACGTCTGGGAACAAGACCCACACAGTCTCCTCTTATCACTATCGGCAATGTCGTTACAGAATAATAACGGGAATGTCCCCGGGGTCATGTTCTTCGCTGCTTATGTCGGCTCCAGCATGAATCCGACTCTGCGCGAGCCGGAGATCATGGAGATCATGCCTTATGCCGGCAGGCCCTTGCGCGTTGGCGATGTGGCCTTTTTTCTGTCACCGGAGGCTGATCACCCGGTCGTACACCGCATTGTCCTTGTGACCCCCGCAGGTATATCCACACTCGGCGACAACAACACCCGAGAGGATATTTTTCTCTTGCAGCCAAAGGACATTAGAGGTCGGGTGGTGGCCGCGTGGCGTGGCCGGAAGCGGCGGAAGATCGCGGGCGGGTTACAGGGCAGGTTGACAAGCCGCAGGCTTCGCTGGCGACGCGTTCTTGACCGTGGCGTGTCTCCTCTGCTGCACCCCCTTTATCAGGTCCTATCTCGTGGGGGGTTGATCGCCCGGTTGTTGCCTGCTCCATTCCGGCCGCGAGTCGTCGTCTTCCGCGCCCGAGGCCGGGATAAGTTTCAGCTTCTGCTGGGACAGCGTATCATTGGGCGATACGATGACGACAGGCATCAATGGCAGATCCGACGGCCATTTCGCTTGTTTGTGGATGGAAGGGCGCTTCCAGGGCAGCAGGATAAGGACCGACCATGACCCATCTACGGACGCAGGAAGTGTTGCATACCCTCGTCCTGGCGGACGGGAGCCATTTTGAAATTGCCGCCGGTGACGAGGAGGCCGCATCCATCGTTTCACAATGGGGGGGCGCGATGCAGCTACGCATGACTACAGGCGAAATCGAACCTTCTCATCACGGCAATCTGTGCCGACTTCTCGTCCAGGTTGACGCGCATACGTCCGTGGCGGATTATTATGTTCCGTTGGCATCAGAAAATGACGGCATCGTGGTCTGCATTCCAAGTCCAGGCGATCACTGGGGCGTCCGGTACGTAAACCTTGTGAGATTATCGCTCGTCTTAGCTCGCGAAGCGCAGGCCCGCGGAGGAGTCCTCATACACGGTGCGCTCGCGGAACGGGACGGCATCGGTGTGATCCTGGCAGCGCCGGGCGGGACGGGAAAGACCACTGCCAGCAATCGGCTCCCGGCTCCGTGGCGCTCGCTTTGCGATGATACAACGCTGGTGGTGCGAGACCCGCAAGGCAACTACTGGGCGCACCCTTGGCCCACCTGGAGCCGTTTCCTGGACGGGGGGCCGGGTGGCACGTGGGACGTGCAAAGCGCGGTGCCTCTCAAGGGCATCTTCTTCCTGGCCCAGGCGGTTGAGAACGGGGTGGAACGGGTAGGCTCGGGGCAGGCGGTCAGCCTGCTCGTCGAGTGCGCCGAACAGACCTCACAGCTCATGGCGCGGGGCCTGAGCAAAGAAGAAACCCGCGCTCTGCACCTTGAACGGTTCAATAACCTTTGCGCCTTGGCCCGGGTTATACCCGCACACGTGCTTCACATTAGTCTGACCGGCGCCTTCTGGCAAGAGATTGAGCAGGTGCTTGAGGGAGGCCACTATGAGGAAACGCAGGAAACGATCAGCAAGAATGAATCAGAATCATGGCCGTTGAGCGCTGGATGATTCCGTGCAATGATGAAAGAGCAGGCTGAGTCGATAAAGCTGAAAATACGACGCGCCCTACAGCTTGGTCGCGCCTTGCGTTTTGTCTGGCAGAGCGCGCAAGGCTGGACCATCGCGAACGGGGTTCTTCTCGCGGTTCAAGGGGTGCTGCCGTTACTCCCGCTGTACCTGATGAAGCTTATAGTGGACGCGGTGACCGCAGGGCTGGCGGCTCCCGACAAAGGGGTGGCTTTCAGACAGGTGCTGTTTCTCGTTGTCCTCATGGCCGCGGTGACCCTGTTCAGTGCCTTGACCCGCTCGATAGCTGGACTGGTAGGCGAAGCGCAGTCCCTGGCCGTCACGGATCACATGAACAATGTCCTCCACGCCAAGTCCGTCGATGTGGACCTGGAGTATTACGAAAGCGCGCAATATTACGACACGCTCCATCGTGCCCAGCGGGAGGCCCCTTACCAGCCCACCCACCTCGTGAACGGCCTGGTGCAGATCGGCCAGAACGGGATCTCCCTGCTGGCGATGGCGGGACTGCTCTTTCTGTTCCACTGGATCGTCGCGGTCATACTGTTCGTTGCCGTCCTTCCCGGGGTCGCCGTGCGATTGGGGTATGCCGGCACGATGTATCGCTGGCAACGGAAACAGACGTCGACGGAACGGCAAGCCGGCTACCTCAACTGGATGCTCACCGGCGGCAGCCACGCCAAGGAAATCCGTTTGTACGATCTCGGTCCCCTGTTGATGCGCCGCTTTCGCGATCTTCGCCGGAAACTTCGCGGGGAGCGCCTGGGAATCACGGCCCGTCGTTCCGTCGCCGAATTGGCGGCGCAGACCGGCGCCACCGCGGCGATCTATGGTTCCCTGGCCTTTATCGCGTACCAGACGATGCAGGGGATGAACACATTGGGGGACATGGTCATGTATTTCATGGCCTTTCAGCGCGGTCAGGGTTTTCTTCAGGGGATGCTGGGCGGCCTGACGGGACTGTACGAAGATAACCTCTTCCTTTCCAATCTCTATGAGTTCCTTGACCTGAAACGGAAGGTCGTCGAACCGGCGCACGCCAGTCCCGTTCCACGCCCGATGCAAACCGGGATCGTGTTGAACCACGTCAGTTTTCAATATCCAACGGGCGCGCGGAAGGTTCTCGCGGACGTGTCCCTTGCGATCCGGCCGGGGGAGGTCTTGGCGCTGGTGGGGGAGAACGGCTCGGGAAAGACCACGCTGGTCAAGCTGTTGAGTCGGTTGTACGATCCGACTGGCGGGACGATCACCCTCGACGGAGTGGACCTTCGCCGGTTCGAAACCGCGGCGCTGCGACGCGAATTCTCCGTCCTTTTCCAGGACTACGCACAGTACCACTTGACGGCCCGCGAGAACATCTGATTCGGGAACACCGCCCTTCCACCCAACCACGAGCGGGTCGTCGCCGCGGCGCGCGACTCGGGGGCGGACGACGTCATCCGCAGGCTGCCAAAGGGCTACGAAACGGTCCTCGGCAAGCTGTTCGAGGAGGGGGAGGAACTCAGCATCGGCGAGTGGCAGAAAGTGGCCCTGTCCCGGGCATTTTTGCGCGATGCGCAGATCATCGTCCTTGACGAACCGACCAGTTCTCTGGACGCCAAGGCGGAGTATGCGGTTTTTCAGAATTTCCGTAAACTGGCCTCCGGCCGCACGGCCATCCTGATCAGTCATCGCTTTTCCACCGTCCGAATGGCTGACCGCATTTACGTGCTGAAGGATGGAAGAATCGCCGAAGGAGGCACCCACGAAGAGCTCCTTCGCGTGGGCGGAACCTATGCCCGGTTGTTCGAAATGCAAGCCCAGCATTACCGGTGAAGGCTTGATGATCTCGGAGGATTGAATGGATCAAGCTCAAATCGATGAATTGCTCCTTTACTGCCTCCGCGTGGTTCCGGACGAAATGGGTGACGGCAGAC
>JAPLJX010000166.1:16488-18064 GCA_026388375.1 Deltaproteobacteria bacterium | reverse complement strand
ACTATAAGAAAAGAACCCAGGATGGGCTTCCCTTCAAAAAAGCGGTCCTTGCCACTGCCCATAAGCTTCTGAGGGTCATTTATGCCATGCTCACCCAAAGGACATCTTTTTGCTATGCGGCGAACTCATGATAGTTGACTGAAGTCAATGAGACAGATGAGATTCATTTGTATAGTTGATTTCGTATGGTAATTAATGATAGTTGACGACTGTCCACGAAAACGGATAGTGACTTACGAATCCCCATTTCTGTAAGGGAGGTCCTTTACGAGTCGTCTACTTTACCACGCAGCCCACTGATAATCCTGTTTTGGGGGAGATCTTATGCTTGTCAGGTTTTTACGCATATTTAAGGTTCTCATCATCGCCGTCCTTCTTGCCGGCTGTTCAGGAAGCAGTGTTCTGGCCCCCGCTGAAAAATTGCAGGCCTCCGTCGATGCGAACTGGACACAGTACAAACAGGACCATCATATTTCAGACAACGTTATTCCGGGCGCGGGAATAGCAGTTTATCATGAAACCCCTTCAGGCAACTATTACGCCTCATCCGGCATGGGCTCCGCTGTCAACCAGAACACGCGATTCAGGATTGCCAGCAATACGAAGACCTTCACTGCTGCGGCCATCATGCTCTTGCACCAACAGAGTAAACTGGATATCAATCATAAGATCACATCGCTTATCCCCGGCAAGGCGATCCCCTATGTGCCGGATACCGCCGAATGGGCAATATGGAGGAAAGCGGACATTACCATCAGGCAGCTTCTTTCTCACACTGCGGGTGTCTATGATGTCGACAATAACGACACCCTGGCAACCCCCTGCGCATCGCAACTGTATACGGGCAAGAGCTATCCGTCTTGCGTCCTTGCTACGGACCCTGAGCACCAGTTCACGCCAGGCGAACTGGTGGGGGTAGACGCTGCCACTCAGTTGTATTTCTTTAACCCCGGGGAGGTGAATTACCACTACTCCGACACCGGCTATTCGATGCTGGCTGAGATCATAGAACGGGCTTCGGGGAAATCTTACGATCAATTCCTTATACGGAACCTCATCAATCCGAACGGGCTTATCTACACCTCGGTAACCATGCTCGGATGGGACCAGACGATCCCATCCCCTTTCAACCCCGGATATGTTTATGACAACGGCGTCATGACGGACAGCACGGCGGATAACATGTCGTTGCATATAGGGGAGGGCAACATCATTTCGACACCAGCCGATATCGCGCGGTGGATCAGGCGGCTCATCAGGGGGGAAGCGGGGATAAATTCAACATGGGTCGATCTTATGAAGACGCCGACCGCCGGAGCTCTATCGCAGGGCAAGAACTACGGACTGGGGATCTCTTCAATGAGCGGCTTCGGTTACGGTCATACGGGCGCCAACCAGGGTTATCTCTCGTTGATGATGTACGACCCTGCCGCAGATGTAACGACCATTGTCTACTTCAATATATGGGACAACGCCAACCTGTTGACTGATCAAGCCCTTCTCATGATAAAAGCCGGTAGGGACGCGAGGGCGGCCATCGGATATTAGCCGAATAGACTTTTCGGACATCCTGAGA
>JAPLJX010000166.1:0-16448 GCA_026388375.1 Deltaproteobacteria bacterium | reverse complement strand
TGAGATATGGGAAAAAGGTCTTTAACCAGGCTGCCCAAAAGCAAGTTCTTATCAATATGATCAATTCAACCGGAGGGAACTCCATGACCAGACTCGCCGCTCTCGTTGCAGGCCTGCCGCTCGTTTTCACGCTGGCGGGCTGTGCGGGAAACAGCACCGCCACGCCCGCCGCCGGGGCCGACAAGTATGCCGCGTTCGATAAGTTCGTCGGCGAGACGATGAAGAAGTACGACGTGCCCGGCGTGGTGGTCGTCATCGCCACCGCCGACACCACCGAGTTCATCAATGCCTACGGCGTGCGCAGCATCGCCGACAAGAAGCCGATGGACACCAAGACGAGGTTCCAGCTCGCCTCGGTCAGCAAGTTCTTCGCCGCCGCGTCGATCGGCCTGGTCGTGGAATCCGGGAAGGTGACCTGGACCGATCCCGTGAAGAACTACTACCCGGACTTCCAACTCAAGTCGGCTCGGCTCACCGACGCCTGCAGCTTCAAGACGCTGCTCAGCCACCAGTCTGGGCTGCTGGGGTACGACGGGGAGATCCTGGGACGCCAGGGGTGGACGTACCCGGAGATCATCACCCGCGTCCGCTATATGGCCGTCGACGAAGGGGATCTCTCGAAGACGCCGCCGGAACCGCCGGCCGCGTACTCTAACATGGGCTTCTTCCTGGCCGGCGAGTTCGCCGCGTACATGGATGCCGACGTCAAGGCGCTCGACTGGGTCAAGCTCGTCGACACCAAGCTGCTTGCGCCGCTGGGCATGACCCGGTCGACCGCGGACGACTCGGTCGTGTTCGAGGCGCCGCCGCAGGACGAGAACTTCGTCGCCGGGCACTGGAAGAAGACCGGTACGCTCGAAGTGATGGAGCGCGAGCAGGACACCCTGCCGCCCGCCGGCTCCATCATCTCGACCGGCGAGGATATGGTGCGCTGGATGCGCATGCTGCTCGGCCACGGCCAACTGGAGGAAAAGACCATCCTGAAGGGCGAGACCGTCGACGCGATGTTCGCGGACGTGAAAGAGACCTCGGCCAACGGGAGCTTGACGGGCGGGAAGACCTGGTACGGCCTGGGGACGGAGACCTACGAGTTTAAGACCAAGGAGAAGACCTGGCACATCGTCTCGAAGAACGGTGCGCTCAACGGTGTGCGCACGAACCTAGTGCTAATCCCGGACAAGAAGATCGGCATCTTCGTGATCGCCAACAAGAACCTGAACCAGTTCCCGGAGGCCATCGGCTATCGCTTCCTCGTGGACCGACTCGGCGACGGCGTGGACAAGGACGGCAAGGCTATCGACCTGCAGGCGAAGGCGTGGGCGGACGAGGCCGTCTGGTCAGCGCTGGAGAAGGGGTGGCCGATGAAGGCGAACCCCAAGCCCGCGACGATCCCCGCCGACCAGAAGGTCGGCACCTACAAGAGCGACCTCTACGGCACGTTCAAGATCACCAAAAAGACGGACGGCAGCGGCAGCTTCGCGATGACGGGAGTGGACAAGCCGTACTCGGCCACCCTCGTGCACTACGACGGGGACCAGTACCTGTTCGACTGGGGCAACGCCGACGACATGCCGGGCGTGGCGCAGTTCACCCAGACCACAGGGGTGGTGACGAGCATGGAGGGCCAGACGGTGCCGCACCTCGTCAACTACGGAACGTTCACGCGTACCGGCCCCTGACGTCGAATCGCCGCGGACGCGCGGTCAGCCCCGTGCGTCCGCGAGCAGCGCGTCCACGTCCTCGGGGCGTGTGTCGAAGGCGGTCACCCGGACTTGGGGATTGTTTCCGGCGTTACTCTTTCAGTCGGTTATTCTCAGGCTATGTGTCTGCTGTTATGTATTGATAAGTAGGTGACAGATGTTCGGCTTCATTGATATATTTTCAAGACTGACCCCCATTGATAACGAGTAGAAAGGTGGAAGTTTTGACCGTCGGCGCAAATTACGGGGTGAAAGGCACGGATCTTTGAGCGTGATTTTTGGGGCGGGAGGTGGTATCATCCTCTTCCTGTTATCAATTGACCTGCCTTTCTTGCATGGATACAAGCATTCAATGCATAATCATCACGTCTATAGTGATTTCAACAGACACTGGAACTCCTCCACCAGAAAGTCAAGTAACATCTGGCACGGCAGGGTGGGCTATAAGAATGCATCCTCACAACACCCTCTTGGCAACTCTCACTGCCTGAATCCACTCACTCTGCATATAATACGATCAGCTTTCAGTGCCGCGCTCCCCCAATCCCAAAATCACCATCGTTGAGATACTATATGTTGAGCCGAAATTCTCTTGACATACAAGACCCCGTCCCTCATATTAGACCATGTCAAAGTGAGTTCTTATCAAGATCAAGCATACTTAAGCCACGTCAAAGCAAGTCTCACGTTCACGGAGGACGAACCATGAAGATGCGGCTCTTGCTGGTGCTGGCGTTCGCGGTGCTGTCCTGCAGCCATAACACGCCAAATGCGCCGGGCTATTCGGCAGCAATCCAAGAGGCACAGGATGCGGCGTACGAGGTCACGCGGGCGGGCGGAACCTCGGTCGGTATCGCGCTCGTCACCCGCGACCAGGTGGTTTTGGCCAGCGGTTACGGCATGGGAGACGTCGCCGCCTCGGTGCCCGCCACCGCGAACACGATGTTTCCCATCGGCTCGGTGTCGAAGATGTTCGCCGCCGTGGCGGTCATGCAGCTCGTTGACCAGGGTCTGGTCGATCTCGAAAAGCCCCTCGTCCAGTACCTCCCGGCCTTTAAGATGGCGGATGCGCGCTACGACAAGATCACGGTCAAGATGCTCCTCAACCACACGTCCGGGATCGCGGGGACGCGCTATACCAGCGCCGAGACCACGGTCGCGGTTCCCGGATACGCGGAGGCGGTCCTTGCCTCGCTCGCAGATCAGCGCCTCAAGGCCGACCCCGGAGCCTTCGCCGTTTACTGCAACGACGGCTGGACGCTCGTGGATCCGCTCGTCGCGGCGGTGGGGAAGATGAGCTACGTGGACTGGGTGAAGCAAAATATCTTCGCCCCGCTGGGAATGACGAATTCCACGTTCTCCCTCGCCCCGCTTCCGGACGGAAGCTACGCGAAGGCATACAAGTCCGGCGTTGCATGGTCGCAGGAATACATCAACGTGGACGCAGCCGGCGGGATCTACTCGACGCCGGCGGACATGGCGGCCTTTGTCCGCATGTTCCTCAACGAAGGGCTATCTGCCGGTGGCACGCGCGTTCTCTCGAAGGAGTCGGTCGAGAAGATGGGTGTGGATCAGACTGTCGGAACATTCAACCCGGTGCCGAACAAGGCATTGGCATACGGGCTCGGCTGGGACAGCGTGACAGAATCGGGGCTCGGTCAGGTAGGGGTGAAAGGATGGACCAAGAACGGCGGCACCTTCTACTATGGGGCACAACTCCTCATTGTGCCCGAGGAAGGGCTGGCCGCTGTGGCCCTGGGGCCGGCGGGGGGCGGATACGCGCCGCTGGCGATCACTCAGCGCGTGTTGATGCGGGCGCTCATGGAGACCGGGCGGATTTCATCGTTCCCGACACCGCTCTCGGCACGGGCGGCGCCGGCCGCCACCGCGCCGGCCGGGCTGCTCGCATCCGTCGAGGGCATATACGCCAACTACGCTCACGTGTACCAGCTCAAGGCGGAGGCTGACGGAACCCTCGGCATGCGCACCCTGACCGCCAGCGGATTCCCGACCGCGGCCGGGAGCACGCTCCGGTATCGGTCCGACGGCTGGTTCACGTCGGATGCGGCGCCGCTGGTCTCGTTGAGCGTCGTGAACGGTGGCGCGAACAAGTACCTGGCAATCCGGTCGTTGGGCGGGGACAAGTCCTACCTGGACATCCAGGCATACGCCCAGAAGGTGACCAGCCCGGGTGCGCCGCTTTCGGCCGCCTGGAGCGGCCGGCTCGGGAAAAAGTGGCTCGTGGTGAACGAGCACCCGGACGGGATACCGTTCCTGGTAGGAGAAGACCCACGGTTCGGGCTCAAGGAACTCGCCGAGCTGCCGGGCTTGCTCTTCGCGCTTCCGGCGCTTCCGCCGATAAACATGGGCTGGCAGGCCCAGGTGGTCGACGCTTCTGCGAGCGACCAGACGGCCGGTATGATGCTCCTCATCCCCGGCCTCCAAGGGACTGACATGGACACTCTCGACGTAGTGGTCCATGGTGCGGATGAGTGGCTGCGTTGGGGCGGCTATCTTCACCGTCCCCTCGAAACGGTTCTGGTGCTTCCCGCGACTGCGACCTCCACGGTCGCCATCGGAACGGAGGGTTATGCCGAGTGGCGGTCGGTCCAGCTCAAAGGGTCCACGGTGCAGATTTCCATCTCAGGGGCAAGCGCCTGGCGGCTCTATGACAAGGACTTCACGACGCTCGCCTCCGGCGGCGCCAGCGGCCAACCCGTGGTCCCGTCCGGAGCCGTAACCGACTTTGCGTACCTGATGCTCTTCGGGGACGCGGGAGACAGCGTCACGGTCACGGTGCCGTGACGGAAGACGAGGGGCGTCACTTCTGGTATATGTATGATCTTATTCATTCCTGCCCTAAGGAAAGATAGGATTCAGTTTGACATCCAGAGAGGCATGCTTGACTGATGGTCAAACGACCATAAAGAAAAAGTCCTTCATTGTTGTATAGCCGGGAGGTCTGCAATGGCCTCCCGACACCTCTTATCTTGATAATTCTTGTCATAAGCCCCTGGATAAACATTTCAACTGGTACTCTTCACTTCAATTTCAAACTCAAAGTTGTGGATAAGTAGGTGAAAGAGAGAAGTACGCAAGAACCGGATGAACCATTATGATATTAAAACGGCGAAAATCTTTGAAGAAACTACCCGGGACGGCGGAATCCATGGATAAAGGATTGAAATGTTGGTGCGCTACCGGGAAACCGGATTTCCCGTTCCATATAGTGAGGTAACAAAATGCTATTGGCCGATACGCTGAAGAAGGCTTGCCAGTTCTTTCCCCGCAAAGAGGCGATCATCTGCGGCAATCGCCGATGGACATATGAGGAATTTTTCGGACGCCTGAGCCGCTTCTCGGCTTACCTGAAAGGGATGGGAATCGAAAAAGGCGACCGGGTTGCCATCCTGCATCCCAACTGTCACTGTTTTCTGGAGGTTTATTACGCCATTGCGCTGATAAAAATAGCGGTGACAATCATTTAAGATGAATATCCGGCAGTCGGAGCAGCACGTTTCATCCGAAAATCTTTTATTCATAAATCTGAAGAGATATGGTATATTTCAAACAGTAATGGGTAATGACGCCCCATTATGATCCCAAGTGAACCATAAATGGACCTATGTGCGGCTATAACAATTAATCTAAATTAAGTCGTAATGTTGGCGTTATTTTATCAGGAGGTGTGAGGTGAATACACAATTTATCATTGATGAATCCGGCATGAAAACTGCGGTAATCCTACCGGTCGAGCAATACGAGGATTTACTTGAAGACATTCATGATTTGGCTGTCATTGCTGAAAGGAAAGATGAACCTTCAATAAACTATGACGGTTTGATGAAAAGGTTGAAAGCGGATGGGCTTATTTAAGATTGACCTGAAGGGGTCTGTGGAGCATGATCTGCGAAAGCTTGACAGGCGGTTGATCCCAAAACTTATTGAAGCCATTGGAACCCTTTCTGTAAACCCATTCCCGGTTCAATCTAAAAAAATGCGGGGCTCGCAAGCAAGCTATCGCATGAAGGTCGGAGATTATCGGATGATTTATCAGGTCGATACTGAAAGCAAGATTGTGACTGTTTATCATGTAAGGCACAGGAAGGACATTTATAGAAAGTAAGAAGGAAGAGAAAACAAGTTCGAAACAAAGTATGCCTCCTATAAATCTTCGAAGAAACTACCCAGTACGGCGGAATCCATGGATAAATGGTTGAAATGTTGGTGCGCCGCCGGGAAACCGGATTTCCCATTCCGAATGGAGGTAAAAGATGCTTCTGGCCGACACGCTGAAGAAGGCTTGTCAGTTCTTCCCCCACAAAGAGGCGATCATCTGTGGCAACCGCCGCTGGACATATGAGGAATTTTTCGGACGCCTGAGCCGCTTCTCGGATTACCTGAAAAGGACGGGGATCGAAAAGGGCGACCGGGTTGCCATCCTGCATCCCAACTGTCACTGTTTTCTGGAGGTTTAATACGCCATTGCGCTGATCGGAGCGGTGGACGTTCCTCTGAACTACCGGCTCTCCGCCGGGGAGCTCGCCGTGATCATGAACGATGCCGGCGCCAAGGCGCTGATTGCCGATCCCCGGTTCAGGCAAACGGTCGACCAGATCCGTACGGATCTTCCGACCGTGGGAAAAATCATCTGGACCGGCGATAAAACGGGCGAGCTTCCGGATGGGGGCCGTGATTTGCGCTATGAAGAGATTGTGGCGGAGGTGTCGGCGCCCGTTCCCGAAGTCGACGTTGCGGAAACGGACATCGCCCAGATCTACTATACCAGCGGCACCACCGGTCGCCCCAAAGGGGTGATGCTGACCCACAAAAACGTAATGGTCCACGCCTTGGGAACCATTGCGGAGCTGCATCTTACGGACCGGGATGTCTGGCTTCATGCCGCGCCCCTGTTTCACCTGGCGGACGCCTGGGCAACCTGGGCGATCACGTGGGTCGGCGGCACCCACGTGCTGGTCGGCGAGTTCGATCCGCCGGTGGTCCTGGCCGCCATCGAAAAGGAAAAGGTCACGCTGACGAATATGATCCCCACCATGCTGAACATGCTGGTGAATTATTCCGGGGTCAAGAATTACGATTACCGACATCTGCGGGTGTTGTTGAGCGGCGGCGCCCCCATTGCCCCGGAAGTGGTTCGCCGGATCGTGGAAACATTCCAGTGCGACTACATCCAAACCTACGGGATGACCGAGACCAGCCCCTACCTGACCCTTTCCATCCTGAAAGAGCACCTGCTGCAAAAGTCCCCCGATGAACAGATGCGATTCAAGTCCAAGACGGGCCGGGAGTTCATCGCGGTGGAACTGAAGGTGGTGACGGACGAGGGCCGGGAGATCAGCAGGGATGAAAAAGAGGTCGGGGAAATCATTGTCCGGGGCGATACCGTGACCCCCGGCTACTGGCAATTGCCGGAAGAAACGGCGCGGGCGATCAAGAACGGCTGGCTTTATACGGGCGATATGGCCGTCATGGATGAAGAGGGTTATGTCACGATCGTGGACCGCCGCAAGGATATGATTGTCACCGGCGGGGAGAACGTCTATTCCACCGAGGTGGAAAATACGCTGTACCTGCACCCGGCCGTACTGGAGTGCGCCGTCGTGGGCGTTCCCGATGAGAAATGGGGAGAAGCGGTCCAGGGGATTGTGGTCCTGAAACCGGCCGGGCAGGCGACGGAGGAGGAGCTGATCCGCTTCTGCAAGGAGCGAATCGCCAGGTATAAAGCGCCGAAGGCCATCGATTTTATCTCTGCATTGCCAAAAACCGGATCGGGAAAGATTGAGAAGAAAAAACTGCGGGATCGGTACTGGCCGGACGCAGAGAAAAGGATCCAATAGGGTCATCACGAAAATTCGCGCCGTTAAGGATTGAGGCGGGGAATCATCAGCCGCCGCCCGTTTCCAGCCCGGAAACGCCCGATCATGCGATCCCGCAATTGCAGCAGAAATTTGTTGACATACAAAACCGTTCTTCTTAACGTACACCCACACAACATTGGAATCGCGTTGTTGGCGCTGGTGATCGCGATGCAGAAGATGCGGAAGACGGGAGACAAGCCAATAAAATTCACTGAATGACTATGAGAAGGAGTTCAAAGATATGAATGATGTGTATGAACGGCTGAGACAAAGACTCGATGATATGGGCCCCGGATTTCCGGCGACGAAGAACGGGATTGAAATCAAGATCCTCAAGCAGCTCTTCACCGAGGTGGATGCGGAAATGGCTCTGATGATGTCCCCGATGCTGGAGACGCCGGACAGCATCGCGGCGCGGCTGAATCTTCCGCCGGAGGAGACCGCAAAACATATTGAGGACATGGCTCGACGGGGCCTTGTGTTTCGCCAGAAGAAGGATGGCGTCGCCCGATATGCGGCCGTTCCTTATGTGGTCGGAATTTTCGAGTTCCAGCTCAATTCCCTGAACGAGACCCTTGCCAGGGATATGGAAGAGTATTACGAGGCCGCCCTCGGGAAGAGCTTCCAGGCCTGGAGCACCCCGGTCATGAGAACCATCCCGATCAACAAGGAGCTTGTGACGGAGTGGCCCATCGCGCCATACGAGGATGTCATGAAGATCTTTGACAATCGGAAAAAAATTGCCGTTGCGCCCTGCATCTGTCGAACCATGGCCAAAAAGACCGGCCAAGGTTGCGATAAGCCGATGGAGGCCTGTTTTCTCTTTGGCTCCCATGCGAGTTTTTATGTGGACAACGGCTTGGGGCGGTATGTCACCGCTGAAGAGGCCAAAGAAATTGCCGGGAAGAATGAAGCCGCCGGGCTTGTGATGCAGCCGTTTAATTCCCAGTATACGGGCGGCATGTGCAGTTGTTGCGGCGATTGCTGCGGGATACTCAGGTCTCTGAAAAAACAGGCAAATCCCGCGGCGGCGGTCAAGAGCAATTACTATGCTCAAATAGACCAAGACGCATGTACGGGATGTGAAACCTGCCTGGACCGCTGCCAAATGGAGGCCATTGATATGGTCGAGGAAAAGGCCTTGGTCAACCTGAAACGCTGCATCGGATGCGGTCTGTGCGTTTCCACCTGTCCGACGGATGCGGTGCGTCTGATGAAGAAACCCGCGGACCAGCAGTATCTTCCTCCGGAAACCGGCATGGAAACCTACATGCGAATCGCACAGGAACGCGGGAAAATCTGAATGATCGACCTTTCCGGCGATCCCGCGAAGCGGATCAGACCGGAGAGAATCTGTTCATTCTGAAATGCCGTGCAGGTTGCTTCGGGGTGAGTTAAAGTACAGTCATCCATTCCGAAAGGAGGTCATGGACATGAAAAACCGGAGTCTTTCCAGGCGAATGTTTCTGAAGGTTATGGGGTGGCTGGCCCTGGCGGGCGGTATGCTCAAAATACCGGGAATGGCCCGTGCCCAGGAAAAGAGGGACGTTATTTCCGAGAAGGTTCGGTTTGAGGGCAAGGGGGGCACCCTGGGCGGTTATCTCTCCCGGCCCGCCGGGAAAGGACCCTACCCGGGGGTAATCGTGATCCACGAAAACAGAGGCATCACCGATTACATTCAAGATGTTACCAGAAATCTTGCCCAAGAGGGATATGTCGGCCTTTCCGTCAATCTTGTCTCCCGCAGCCTCGGCGCCGACTATCCCGGCGGTTCGGATGAGGCGATGAACGCCCTCGGCAAGCTGTCGGATGCCGATGCGATGGCCGATCTGGATGCCGGCGTCGAATACCTGAAAAAACAGCCTGTCGTATTCACCAACTCCATCGGCTGCATGGGATTTTGTATGGGGGGCCGATTTTCTCTCCTCTTCGCGGCGCACAGAAAAGAGTTAAAGTCGGCGGTGGTCTTTTATGGCCATCCCGTAAACAAGATAACGCCGCTGCAGCCGAAATCGCCTGTTGATTTGGCGTCGGAAATTGCAGCCCCTTTGCTCGGAAACTACGGGGCGGCAGACGCGGGCATCCCGGTTGATGATGTTCGGAAGCTTGAAGAAGCGCTGAAGAAGAGTAACAAGACATTTGATATCAAGATATACCCGGAGGCAAAACACGCCTTTCACAAAGAAGGTCCAAACTACAACGCGGAGGCTTCCAAGGATGCATGGAAACGGGCCGTCGACTGGCTGGGGAAATACCTGAAGCCGTGAGAATGAGAACTCATCTGTGGACGACGAACCAAGCCTGTTGATAAAACCGGTCTCCGCGGATTGCAATATGCAATGCTCGTATTGCTTTTATCGGCGGCCGGGTGATCCGTATCGTTCCGAAGAGCATCATATCATGGCCGATCTGACGCTCAAAACCATGATATCCGGATATATGAAATCGGCCCGAACGGGCGCCTCGTTCGGCTGGCAGGGCGGGGAACCCCTTCTGGCCGGCATCGATTTTTTCGAAAGGGTCGTCGCCTATCAGCAAAGCTATGGCCGATCGGCGCAGTTGGTCGGCAACAACCTGCAGACCAACGGCCTGTTGCTCGATGACGGCTGGGCAAAATTCTTCCGCCGGTACAACTTCTTCATTGGCGTGAGCCTGGACGGTCCGGAAGAATACCACGATCACTACCGTTATTCCGTAAACCGGGACAGTGGTTTTCAACAGACAATGAACGGAATCCGGACCCTCAGAAATCATCGGGTGGAATTCAGCATTCTTACGGTTGTCAATGACGTGACGGCGAAAAAGCCATTGGAACTCTATGACTTTTTCACCCGAAATGGGTTTGACCGGCTGCAGTTCATCCCCTGCGTCGAGATGAACATGGAGAGCCGGGAACTGCAGGACTACTCCGTCAGGGTTGAGGATTACCGGGATTTTCTCTGCACCCTTTTCGATGTCTGGTATAACCAAGGCCGACCCGTTGCCTCCATAAGACTCTTTGAGAATATCCTGGCCGTCTATATGGGGATGGAACCTGAAATATGCGCATTCAAAAACCGGTGCGGCAGCTATGTCGTGGTCGAATACAACGGCGATGTTTATCCCTGTGATTTTTTTGTGGAGAAGCCATGGGTGCTGGGAAACCTGCTCTCGACATCTCTCCATGATCTGATGAAAAAACGAAAACGGCGGGAATTCAACAGCCGTAAAATGGAGCAATCGTCGGGCTGCAAAACCTGTGAATGGAATTTTATCTGTCATTTCGGATGTCAGCATTACCGAACGGCGGCGGGTGAAAATTATCTCTGCGCGGCATACAGGGAATTTTTCCGGTACACTGCGCGGCGTTTTGCCGCATTAAGCGAGAAGCTTGGGAAGTGATGGGTTACTCAGTGCAAAAAATGTGTTGTTTCTCCCCTGAATACTACGAGCGATCCCGGAACATCCTTGAGAAAGCGTTAAAAGAGCTTTCTGCTTATGAATCATGGCAGGCCTTTGACCCTGGCCCCCGGTATCCTATTGACACGCGCTATGCGCCGATGCCGGCGCTTACCAAGAAAGACATCCGCGAGCATTTTCCGGATGGATTCGTGCCGCCGGGCAAGGACATAAAACAGGGTCTTGAGAGCGGTGAGATTGAGTTTGTCAAGACAAGCGGGACAAGTGATGTCAGCGTAACCAACATCTGGAACCAGAAATGGTGGGATGAATCGGAGAGGCTTTCCTGGAAGCTAAACTCCCATGCCGCAAGGCTGGCTACGGGGACCCACAATGAGGCAATCCTTGCTAACCCGATTAACGTGGGCTTTATCTCGAATGACACCGACCTCGCGGTGGGAAAACGGCGGCTGGTGCGCTTCCTTTACCTTAATGAAAAGACCGACCCGGCGCTCTGGACACCGGCGCTCATGGACAGGATGACGGATGAGCTCGGGGAATTCAAGCCGGCGGTCTTTGAGGCAAACCCATCGCTTCTGGCGAAGCTGTGCCGCCATATTGCCGAGCGCAGTAAGCCGGTTTTCCAGCCGGGGCTGATTGTTCTCACTTACGAGTATCCTTCGGTTTTACACTACCGGCAAATCCGGCGCGTTTTTGGCTCTCCCATCGCCAGTTCCTACGGCTCAACCGAGACCGGCTACGTTTTCATGCAATGTGAAGCGGGAAAATTCCATCAGAACAGCGAGTCCTGCCGTGTTGATTTCCAGCCGCTCAAACCCGGACACGGCGGTCACGGGGTAGGTAGAATCCTGGTAACTCCGCTTAACAATCCCTGGTACCGCATTATCCATTTTGACGTGGGAGACCTCGTACGGCTTGACGAAAGCGGTGATTGCCGCTGCGGGCGAAACTCCGGTATCATCCTGTCCGCAATTGAGGGACGCATGGCAACGGCAACCCTGACTTTAACGGGCAGACTGGTAACGCTCCGCGAGCTGGATAACATCATTGGCGAACTTTCCAGCGTAGATGAGTACCGGCTTGAGCAGACAGGGAAAGACTCGTATGATTTATTTATCGTCAGCCGGATGAATGATAAGAATGCGCTTGCCGGGGAGGCTTCAAACCTGCTGAAAAAACTCTACGGTGACGGTGCAAAAATATCGGTAAGTTATGAAAATGCCATTTCCCCGGAAAGCACCGGCAAATACCGGCTGGCAAAGGCGGATTTCCCCATAAATGTTGAAGATTACCTTGATAAAGACTGCATCTCCGAAGGAAAATAGGAGGTAAAAAGTCTCCGTCCGTCGGCTACGTGGGAACTGCAAGCGATGATGATGAGGGTTTCTTTAACCGTTTGGCGGGCATGTTCAGGGAAAACGGGGCTGGTGAGGTTAAGCACGCCTTGCTCGCCCCTGACAACGCCGACATCTCCAGAGCCAAATATATTTTAAAGCATTCGGATATTATTTATGTCAGCGGAGGGGATGTGGACACGGGGATACAAATACTCAAGGAAAGACAGATGGTAAATTTCCTTGCTGAGCTTTATCAGGAGGGTAAGCCCTTCTTCGGGCTTTCCGCCGGGAGCATCATGCTGGCTAAAGCATGGGTGCGCTGGCGCAACCCCGACGATGACACAACGGTTGAGGTATTCCCCTGCCTGAGGCTCGCCCCCGTGCTCTGCGACACCCACGATGAAGAGGGCGGCTGGGAAGAGCTTAAGGTGCTTTTAATGCTTGAAAAAGATGGCGCTACCGGGTACGGGATTGCGGGACCGCCCTGAGGGTTTTCCCGGACGGCAGGATGGAGGCGCTGGGAGGCGCCGTTCACCATTACGTCAGTCGAGGCGGTAAAGTTAAAAGGATTTCGGATGTTATGCCATTATAGCATTAGAAGTTCAGGAAGCCTTCCTGACTGGTGAAACGGCCGAAAAGCGGTTCGCTCTCCCGATCGTTCAGGTGCCAGAATACATCCCTTCCGCGATCATCGGCGCCACACCCCAGATGGTGTGGCCAATCTTTCCTTGACATAAAAGTTTATTGCTGCTTATACCTCCGTCAAAAGCAATACCTTAACAAACAAATGCCAAAAAATTTTATGCTGCTGTCGTTCCTCCGGGACCCAGGGCATCAATTGTACGGGAAGAGAAGTCCGATTCGCCGGCTATCGGGTGGCCGGTGTCGATTGTTGGGTTGCCACTGATCACCACGACCCCACCGCCGAGCAGGTCGCGCCTATAAGCTCAGTTTTTTTAACTGGTGGGAATGCGATCTAAAGGTCTATCACCTGATTTCTGGGAGCCGGATATGAACTCATAGTGCAGATACTGGCCGGATTGATCGCCTATACCCTTCTGACCGTTTACTGCCAAGATCAGCATCAGGACAAGGTTTCCGTTCTGGTTGATTTTTGCTGTTTTAGAGTTTTCCCCGCCGGACTTCCTGTGGGTGCACTGCTTTTTCTAATTTTTCATTACGCACAGAAAGGTAATCGTTCATGCGCACAGAATCGGAAGTCCGGCAGGAATATAGGGTGGAACGCATGGTCATTACGCCCCTGTTGATCATCGCCAGTCTGTACAGCATCTATCTCGTGATTCACCCCTTCACGCCGCTGTCCAAATTATCCATCGGCATCCTCGATTTAACCCAGCTACAGAGGGCCACGCACGTCTTTTTCCTGCTCATCACCGGCTATCTTCTCGCCTCGCAGAGGAGTCCCGGGCGACCCGGGGTCGGGGCGTTTGTATTCGCGGCGATGGCTTCCTTTCCGCTCTACTCGTTCTGGCAGATCGGTTTGCCTCTGCAACTAAAGATCGCCGCCACCGTCTTCTGGGCTGTTGCCGTTTTACCGCCGCTCTATCCCAAATCGAGCAGGGCGGCGGACAAGCTCGCAGCCCTGCTGGTCATCGCTCCCTATCTCTATCAGATTGTCTTTTTTAATGACATAATCGACCGGGCCATGGTCCCCGAACCATGGGATCTGGTGATGGCTTTCGGCCTGACACTGCTGCTTCTCGGGCAAGTGTACCGTTATTTAGGGCCGATCCTGCCTGTGCTGGTTCTCACCTTTCTCCTCTACAATCTGCACGGGAATATGCTTACGGGTATGTTTTCCCACGCCGGTTTCGACTTCGATCTGCTATTGGGAAAGCTCTTCGGCGAGACCGAGGCCGGCCTGTTCGGGATGATCACCGGCGTGTCCGTGAAATATCTGGTTTACTTCACCATCATGGGCGGCATTATCGGCGCCCTGAATCTGGGGAAAATCATCGGCAACATCGCCTCGCTGGCCTCCCGTGGCAGGGCAGACGGACCGGGCATCACCACGGTCATCGCCTCACTCTTCATGGGCATGTTCAGCGGCTCCGGCGCGGCGGATACCCAGTTCGTCTCTACGATCAGCAAACCCATGTATGAAAAAATCGGCTATGATCGTTATACCGCCGCCGGCATCAGCGCCACTTCGGGCACCATCGCCATGATCACCCCCCCGGTCCTCGGCTCGTTGGCCTTCGTGATGGTGGAGATCCTCTCGATTCCTTATTTGTGGATCTGCATCATGGCCTTGGGGCCGATGCTGCTTTATGCGGTCGCAATCCTGGCGTATAATTATTTTTACTGCAAGAAAGCAGGGCTGAAACCCGACCCCAACGACAAGCATCATGGCTGGTCCTATTTTCGCCGGTATTCCTACATCTTCCTGCCCCTGTTGATCATCGTGGCCTTCATCTACTTTGGATACCCGATCAGCCTGGCGGTTGTCCTCGCCGTGTTCCTGTTCGTCGTTTTGGCCTATCTCGATCCGACCATCCGTCCCGCCAGCCCCCGGGTCATTTTAAGGGGGTTGGCCAACGGCTTTTCCTCCCTGATCCCGATCGGCTCGGCGGTGGTCTGCGCCAACATGATATTGACCTTGATGGTCATGACCGGTCTGCCGAACAAATTTGCCCAGTTTTTGACGATGATCTCCGGGACAAGCCTATTTTTCGCCACATTTTTCGCCGCCTTCTTCAGCCTGCTTCTGGGAATGGGAATCCCTCCGACGGCCACATATGTGGTCGCCTCGTCTCTGACCGCCCCGGCCGTCATGCATGTGGCTGTGGCGAACGGCATCCCGCCGGAAACGGCGCTGCTGGCCACCCACATGTTCCTGATGTACTACGCGATCCTCGCCGACGTCACCCCGCCGGTAGCCCTATCCGCCTATGCCGCGGCATCCGTTTTTATGACCGATCCCATAAAAACGGGAATCGCCGCGGCCAGGGTCGCACTGCCCAAATATCTGCTGGGCTTCAGCTTCATCCTGTCTTACCAAGGGACGGCTCTGCTCCTGGTCCCCATGTGGCGGGTCGCCCCGGGGTTAGGAACGATAGAGGCTTTTATTTTCCGACTGGCTGAGGTGTCGGTCGGGGCAATCGCCATGGCCGCGGCCACCGTGGGCTACGCCCGGCGTCCGCTGCGCAAATGGGAGTCATGGCTCCTGGGCATCGCCTCCCTCGGCCTGTTTGCTCCCTATCTCTGGCTCGATGCGGTAGCGCTTCCGATTTTGCTTTGGTTTTTTCTCGCCAAGGGATCAAAAGCGGTCGGCAATGCATGAGGTGTTCCGTGTTTATGAAAACAACTTTATTCAAAAAGGAGGGCACCATGAAAAAGATTATGAGCATCGTGTTGGTGGTTTTTTTGGCCTGGGTGGGTGTATCCGTCGCCGCGGAAAAGCCGCCCAAAATAGTGATCACTACCGGGGGCATCGGTGGGGTGTACTACTACTACGGGACAACTGTCGCCGAAATTCTGACTAAAAACGCCGGGGTGGATGCGACAGCCATTCAGACCGCCGCTTCGGTGGACAACCTGCTTTTGATTCAGCGGCGCACCGATCCCGCCAAAGACACCTACTATCTGGGGCTGGTGCTTCCCGATTCGGCCTATCTGGCCTACACCGGAAAGATCGACCGGTTCAAGGACCAACCGGCTAAAGAGACCCGGGTCATGTGGACGATGTATCCAAACATTCTGCACGTCATCGCCAGGCAAGATTCAGGCATCAAGACGTTAGCAGACATGAAGGGAAAGCGGGTCTCCACGGGGGCGCCCAAGTCCGGCACCGAGGTTGAAGCCTTTCTGGTGCTTGAAGGGGCAGGCATCAAAACCTCCGACCTCGCCAAATATGAGCGTCTAGGGGCGGCGGAATCGGCAGAGGCCCTTGCCCAAGGAACGATAGACGCCTTTTTCTGGTCAGGAGGCCTTCCCACCAGTTCGATCGTGGAACTGGCCACGACATTGTCCCGCAAGGGGAGCAAGATTGAATTCGTGGACTTTGACCCCCAGGGGGAACTGGTCAAGGGGTTGCTCCAGAAATTTCCCGGTGTGATCGAGAGAGGACTAATTCCCCAAAAAGTTTACAACACGGAAAAGGACATCCGTTC
>JAPLJX010000385.1:933-3593 GCA_026388375.1 Deltaproteobacteria bacterium | reverse complement strand
TGCATGCCTCTGATCGACTAAGGACTCTTCCTGGAGGCCTTGAAAAAACTGATCCTGCTGGAGAAGGAGTGGATCCCGCGCGGCAGCGGGACTTCCCTCTACATCCGGCCGACGATGATCGCCACGGAACCGGCCCTCGGCGTGCACCCGGCGCACGAGTACCTCTTCTTCATCATCGTGGGACCGGTGGGGACTTATTACCCTGAAGGGTTCTGCCCGACCAAGATCTTCGTTACCGAGGAATACTGCCGGTCGGCCCCCGGCGGAACCGGCTACTGCAAGGCCGGCGGCAACTACGCAGCCAGCCTCTATGCGGGCGAGATCGCGAAGAATATGGGTTATACGCAGGTTCTGTGGCTCGACGCGATCGAACGGAAATTCGTGGAGGAGGTGGGGACAAGCAACATGTTCTTCATGATCGGCGACGAGCTGATCACCGCCCCGTTGACGGGGACAATCCTCCCCGGCGTCACCCGCGACTCTGTTATCCGCCTCGCGAAGAGTTGGGGGGTGAAGGTTTCGGAAAGACGCCTCTCCATGGATGAGGTTATGGCGGCGATCGGCGGCGGCGCCCTGCGGGAGGCGTTCGCCTCGGGAACGGCGGCCATCGTCTCGCCGGTCGGCCAGATCTACTACCGTGGAAAGGAGCACCCCATCGGCGGCGGGAAGACAGGTCCGCTGACGGAAAGACTCTACAACGAGATCCTCCAGATCCAGTACGGAATGAAGGATGATCCGTTCGGATGGAGCATGAAGATCGCGGATTGATCGGGGGTCAATCGGATATTTCCGTTGATCCGGGAACTTGGGAAGGGAATCCACAGAGATGTTGAAAGAGCTGTTGACAAGACTGTTGATAACTTCCGTAACTCTTCAAATGTCACGATTTTCTACCGGTTTGCATAAGGTGTAGGCAGTAGAGATGCCCAATAATTTAAATAGCTTGCAAAAGCATAGCGCCATCCAGGCCATTTGCCGCACTTTTTTACGGGGTTATAAACCGTCGGAAAATTTTGTGCCGCTTTCGCACTTCCGGCCGACTTTATTTTCCTCCCGGAAAAATCGCATCCACGCTGCACGGACAGTCGGGATCATCCTCCTCCTTTGGAGCGCAATCGCTTTTTTCCAAACCCCGGCGGTCTGCGCGGAGCCCCTCTCCCTGGAGCGGCTGACCGCAAAAACCCAGGAGGTCTACGAAAAGACAACGGATCTGAAGGCTCGCTTCATTCAGGAGGTGACCATCAAATCGATGAAAAAGACCGAGCGGGAGGAGGGAACGGTCTGGATGGGAGAAGAGACGGGTCATCAACGCCAGGAAAGCGTGGGTTTACGTTGCCGAGGACCGGATGGTTTACGTCCAGAACGCCGAAGATGTCTACCGGTCGCGAATGGCCGTCAAGTTCCTCTCCGGCATCGGCAACCTCTCCGAAGATTTTCAGCTCCGTTTCGCGAAGGACAACCCAATCGATGAAGAGGGAAACTACCTCCTCATCCTGACCGCGAAGGAAAAGGGAACCGGCATCGACCGGCTCCACTTGACCGTCGACGGGAAAACCTTCCAGATCATCCAGTGCCGTTTCAGCGACGATTACGGGAACACCACGCGCCTCCGTTTCAGCGACATCCGCACGAACACGGGCGTTTCCGACAAATTCTTCACCTTCAACACGCCCGTCGGCGTCGAAGTCGTCAACATGCCGCAATAGATCATTGGGGAGAGCTCCTTTTTTTTGACGTAAAATCAACAGGATCTCTCCCCAATGGGATTGTAACGGGGACACGATGCGGCATCATGTCCCCGCACGCGGTGCTGCACGATGGAGGGGATCTCATGATTCGAATCGACTTGCGGGAAATCCGGTCTCCGGACGACAGCCGGGAGTGGCTTGAGACCGACGGTCGGGGAGGGTACGCATCGAGTACGCTGGCGAACCGCCACACACGGCGCTACCATGGCCTGCACGTGGTCAATCTCCAAACACCGGCGGGCCGCCATCTCCTCCTGTCCAAGTTGGAGGACTCCCTTTTGGCGGGAGGGGAAGAGCACTTTTTCAGTTCCCACCGGTATCCCGGCGTCCTCTTTCCGCCGGACCAACCGGTCCTGGAGGAGTTTCTGCTCGACCTCTGCCCCAGCTTCACCAGCCGGGCGGGCAGAATCCCCGTTAAAAAATCGATTTTGATGCCCCAAGGGAAAGAAACCCTGCTAGTCCGTTACGACCTGGAACGGTGCCGGCAGGGCGGTATCCTCCGCCTGAAACCCTTCCTCGCCTTCCGGGGGTATCACGAACTCGCCCACGAAAACGCCTTCCTCCGCGGCCGGGCGGAAGGGATCGAAAACGGTTTCCGGATCGAACCCTACGCGGGCATGCCATCCCTTGTCGTCCAGACCTCCCGGGCGTCGCGGTTCACCCCTTCCCCCCGCTGGTACAACCGTTTCCAATACACGGAGGAACGGGAACGGGGATTCGACTGGGAGGAGGATCTCTTCCTTCCGGGGATCATCGAGGTCCCGGTCGAGAGAAAATGTACGGTGATCCTCTCCGTCTGCTATGGGGACATGATGCGGCATCGTGTCCCCGCCATAGTGCAGCATCATGTCCCCAAAAATCCGACCGCGATCTGGAAAACCGAAGTTGTCCGGCGGGGCCGCGCCCACGCGG
>JAPLJX010000385.1:0-921 GCA_026388375.1 Deltaproteobacteria bacterium | reverse complement strand
TGAAGACCGGGAGCATCTCCTCACCCTCCTCCGCGCCGCGCGGTCGTTTCTGATCACCACCCCGTCGGGAAGGCCGGCCGTCATCGCCGGTTATCCCTGGTTCGGAAGCTGGGGAAGGGACACGCTGATCTCGCTGCCCGGCCTCTGCTTCTCCACCGGCCGCATTGCGGATGGGATCGAGATCCTGACGGAGATCGGCCGGCACGAACGGGACGGCCTCCTGCCCAATTTTTTCTCCGCGGACGGTACGCCCGAGGCGTACAACACCGTGGACAGTTCGCTCTGGTATTTCTGGACCGTTCAGCAACTGGGGACACGATGCGGCATCGTGTCCCCAAGCGACAAGGCGCTGATCCGCGATCGTTTCTGGCCGGTCATGAAACGGATCCTCCGCTCGTTCATGGACGGCACGCGGTTCGGAATCGGCATGGACGCCCGGGGCCTCCTGCAAGCCGGGGACGGACAGACCGCACTGACCTGGATGGACGCCGCGGTGGGAGGGATCCCCGTCACTCCCCGCCATGGATATCCGGTGGAGATCAACGCCCTCTGGTATAACGCTCTCTGCTTCGCCAGCGATCTAACAGCGGAATTCGGCGATCCGCCGCTCTTCGACGGCGACTTCATCCCGCTCTTGCGCCGTTCGTTCCGGGAGACCTTTTGGGGACATGATGCATCATCGTGTCCCCACCATGATGCCGCATCGTGTCCCCAAAATACCCCCGGCGATGCCGCATCGTCTCCCCAAGGCTGCCTTGGGGACGTTTTCCGCGACGGCGTCCTGGATACCGCCGTACGGCCGAACCAGATCTTCGCAGTTTCACTCCCCTTTTCACCCCTCGACCCCGCGGAGCAGGCCGCCGTTGTCCAGACCGTTCGCGACCAACTCCTTGTCCCCTGTGGACTCCGGACCCTCTCGCC
>JAPLJX010000225.1 GCA_026388375.1 Deltaproteobacteria bacterium | reverse complement strand
CTTGGACACCTTTTCCGTCATGATGGGGCCTTCGGGAAGTCGGGCCAACGCCTGTTCGATGATATTCAAGGCGTTTTCCATCTCCTTGACACGCACGTGGTACATGTCCAAGGCATCCCCGCGCGTCCCCACGGGAATCTCAAAATCCATCTCCCCGTAAGCGGCGCAGGGCTCCATCTTTCTGATATCCATCGGAATCCCCGCCCCGCGGAGCACCGGCCCGGAAACGGCCTGTTTTCGGGCCCTCTCCTTCGTAATCACACCGATGCCCCTCGTCCGGTTGGTAAAAATCACATTGCCGCTGACCAGTTTGTCATACAAGGAGAAGCGGCTCCGCATCCTCTCGATAAAGGCTTTTGTCCCGGCGACAAAGGCATCGTCCACATCGTTGTACAGACCGCCGAAGCGGAAATAGCAGTAGGTCAGGCGGGAGCCGGTGACGGGCTCAAGGATGTCGTTGATCTGTTCCCTGTCGTCAAAGACAAAGAGGAAGGGGGTCAGCGCCCCCAGATCGGCGAGATAGGCGCCCAACCACATGAGATGGCTGGACAACCTGTTGAGTTCGGTCAAAATGACGCGCACGTAATTCGCGCGGTCCGGCACGGCGATACCGCAGAGCCGCTCGACGGCGGTCACATAGCCGAGATTGAACGACATGGGGCCCAGATAATCCATCCGGCCCGTGTTGGGAAGAAACTGTTGATAGCTTCGGTTTTCCGCCATCTTCTCGTGCATCCGGTGGAGATAGCCGAGAACGGGTTCCGCCTCTTCGATATACTCGCCGTCCATCTTCAGCACGACCCGTAAAACGCCGTGCGTGCTCGGATGCTGAGGCCCGAGGTTGACAAAGAAGGTGTCCTCCCCCTCCCCCGGCTTAAACGAGCCGAGCGCCCTCTTGTCTTCGTCGGAAACGGGAATCTTCTCCTTGCGCAGCGGATAAAAATCGATCTCTTCGTGGAGAAAGAGATAGGTCATGTTGGGATGGCCGTCGAAGAGGACGCCGAAAAACTCGCGGATCTCCCTCTCATGCCAGTATGCGCAATCAAAGACGGTGGAAATCGTGGGAGCGACAGGTTTGGCGGGATCGATCTTCAGAGAGACCTTTACCTTGCAGAGCGACGCATGGTTGCTGAAGATGTAAACCAGCTCAAGATATTCCTTATAATCCACGCAGATAAGAGCGGACAGGTAAAAACCGCGTTCGTCGAAGAAACGGGCGACGTTCAGAAGATCCAACGAGGCAACTTCGGCAAAAAGATGGTATCCCCTCTCCCGATAGTCTGCCTCCCCGATTGGGATCTCCTTCAGGGCTGCGCCAAACTCCGCTTTAATTCGCTCTACCATCGGCTTTCCGGTCCCGGGAAACGTCTTTTCCCCGTTATTTTTTCTTCCAGTTTCAGGAATCCTTCGATAAGGCCTTCGGGTCTGGGGGGGCATCCGGGGATATACACGTCCACCGGCACAAGGAGATCAACGCCTTCGATAACGTTGTATTGGCCTTCGAAAACGAAAGGGCCACCGGAGATGGCGCAGTTGCCCATCGCAATGACCCACTTGGGCGACGGCATCTGTTCGTAGAGGGTGGTCAGAACGGGCGCCATCTTTTTGGTGACGGTGCCGGTGACAATCATCAGGTCGGCCTGTCGGGGGGTGGCCCGGAAAACTCCCGCCCCGAACCGGTCGAGATCGAAGCGGGACATGGCGGTGGACATCATCTCAATGGCGCAGCAGGCCAGCCCGAAAGTCATGGGCCACATGGAATTGGCCCTGGCCAGATCAAGCACCTTTTCCACCACGGCGAATTTTATTGGGAAAACTTCCTTTTCCAGGTAAACACCCCTTTCCCCCAGGCATAAAATATCGCCAGGGCAAGGATTAGGACAAAGCACAACAGTGCGTAAAATTCATCCGGCCTTTCACCCTTCGCATAGTTCAACGCAACCGGGAAAAGGTAGAGTACGTCCACATCAAAGGCGATGAAGATGAGGGCATAGATGTAATAGTGCATGCCGTACCTTACCCAGGCGCTCCCGTAGGGTTCGATGCCGCACTCATAGGTATTGAGGGTTCTTGCCCCTTTTGTCCGGGGGGCAATGATATAGGAGATGACGATCGGGGCGAGTGTAAAAAGGAGAGCAACAACGCTGAAAAGGACCACCGGAGCAAATTCTTGCAGGCTATTCATAAGCGACACTCAATCCAGAACGGCAGTTCACGTAAAGTCGATTGAAGCTCCCTTTTTTGCGGCGCGAGTATAAGAAGAGCAATCCAGGTTGTCAAGAATTTTCTGCTAAAAAAAGCGGAAAAATTTTATTGACACGCCGGACCATTTCTCCTAAGCTCCGCGCACTCGAAAGGGGGCAATGATACGGATATGGGGAGAAAGCAAAAAAATCGGTTGGGTTCTGTTTTATTCATCCTGTTCGTTTTACCATTCATGATTCCGGCGCCCGTTTTCGCGAGTGCAGCGGCGGCAAACATAAAACCTGACGATATTGGCGCAATTCTTCCACTTTGGTCTGTGCTTCCCTTTGTGGGCATCCTGCTGTCGATCGCGCTGTTTCCCCTTTTTGCACCCAAATTCTGGCATCACCATTTTCCCAAGGTTTCCGCATTTTGGGCTCTGGTGTTTGCGGTTCCTTTCCTCTTCTTTTTTAAAGAGACCGCACTATATCAGATCGCGCATATCTATATCGTGGATTACGTGCCTTTCATCATACTGCTGTGGGCCCTGTTTACCGTGTCTGGCGGCATTTATGTCAAGGGAACCCTGAAAGGGACGCCGGCCGTCAACGTAACCCTTCTTCTCATCGGCACTCTGCTCGCGTCGCTCATCGGAACGACGGGCGCGTCGATGCTGCTGATCCGACCCGTGCTCCGATCCAACACATGGAGAAAGTACAAAGTTCACACGATGGTCTTTTTTATCTTCCTCATCAGCAACATCGGAGGAGGGCTGACGCCCCTCGGGGACCCGCCGCTGTTCCTCGGTTTTTTACACGGCGTCCCCTTCTTTTGGACATTGAAGCTGCTGCCGATTGTGGCTTTTGCAGCCGCCGTCCTCCTTGCTTTGTATTTTATTCTGGATTCATTCTATTACCGGAAGGAAGACAAGTCAGGCCTGCAAGCCACTGAAACGGAGCCGCTTCAAATCCAGGGGGCGCATAATTTTATCTTTCTCGCGGGAATCGTCGGCGGCGTTTTGTTCAGCGGTCTGGTGAATATCGGCGAGGTCAATATTTTCGGGGTTCATCAGTCCACGGCCAATTTGGTCAAAGACGGCCTGTTGATCGCGATGGGGCTCGCATCCCTGGCCTTCACAAAAATGGAGATCCGAAAGGGCAATGAATTCAGCTGGGGACCGATCCTGGAGGTGGCCTATCTGTTCGCAGGAATTTTCATGACCATCATTCCGGCGCTGGCGATGCTGAAGGCGGGCGCCGATGGGGCCCTGGGATTTGTTATCAAGTCGGTAGAGACGCCGGCCCACTATTTTTGGGCATCGGGGGCGCTTTCGAGCTTTCTCGACAATGCTCCAACCTATTTGACATTCTTCAGCAGCGCCATCGGCAAATTTTATCCCGGAATGGCGGAAGCGGAAGCGGTCGCCAGGCTCATCGTGGAGAAAATACCCTATCTGGCGGCCATATCCGCCGGATCCGTGTTCATGGGGGCGAACACCTATATCGGCAACGCTCCGAACTTTATGGTCAAATCCATTGCCGAAGAGGCGGGTGTAGCCATGCCGAGCTTCTTCGGATACATGTTCAAGTACTCGATCCCCATGCTGATTGTTTTGTTTATTCTGATCACATTGGTGTTTTTTTAGGAATGTCATCGGCACGGGCAACCGTCAGCGATCATCGTCGGGATCCATCTTTAACGTCTTTCGGATCTCCCGCCAGAGGAGCTCCTTCCCCTCGCCCGTTTTCGCAGAGAAGGCGATAAGCGCCGGTTCCGGAGAAAAGCGGATCTCCTCTCCGATCCGGCGCCGCCGGTTCGCGAACTCATTCCTCGACACCTTGTCCGTCTTCGTCAGGCAGATGAGGAAACGGATGCGGTAGCATTGCAGCCACTCCATGAGTTGCAGGTCCTCCTCCGACGGATCCCGACGGACGTCGAGAATCACGACGACGAGCCGCAAGGTGTCGCGCTCCCGGAGGTAGGTCTCGACCATCGGCCCCCACTGTTTCCGGATCGCCTCGGGGACCTTCGCATACCCGTATCCAGGCAGATCGATAAAGGCGAACCGTTCGTTGACGCGGAAAAAATTGATCTCCTGGGTCCGCCCCGGCGTATTGCTGGTCCGGGCGAGCTTCTTCCGGTTCAGGAGGCTGTTGATGAGGGAGGATTTCCCCACGTTGGATCGCCCGGCAAAGGCGATCTCGGGAAGCCCGGCGGGCGGATAATGGGCCGGTTCTTTCGCGGAGAGCACAAACTCGGCGGATAGAATTTTCATAATCGGCGACCTCTTGCATGGGCGTCAAAAAAGCTCCCCTGAAAAGACGCCGTGCTTCTCAGGGGAGCAAGGATCGGTAAGGTGTCCGAGCAGATCGTAAGCCGAATCCTGTTCCGCCTCCCGGTCGCCCGGGGGGCGGCGATGATCATTCCTCTGGGACGGCCGTTGCCGGCCGCCTCAAGCGACACAACCCGAGAACATGGGGGCGGGCCGCCCCGTTCTCCTATTTGGTCTTGCTCCGGATGGGGTTTACCAAGCTTTCCCGGTCACCCGGGAAACTGGTGAGCTCTTACCTCGCCTTTTCACCCTTACCCCTCTTGAAGCGGAGGGGCGGTATCTTTTCTGTGGCACTTTCCTTAGGGTCGCCCCCAGTCGCCGTTAGCGACCATCCTGCCCTGTGGAGTTCGGACTTTCCTCCGCTCCGGTCTCCCGGACCGGCGATCATCTGCTCTGCTCCGACACCCTTTTTCTCCAACACCCTTTTTCAATGATCCCTTCATGATCCCTTTATCCATCAACCGTTCCGGTTTTCCCAGTAGATGATCCGGTTGCAGTTCGGACAGGT
>JAPLJX010000117.1 GCA_026388375.1 Deltaproteobacteria bacterium | reverse complement strand
TGCAATCCCATGGCGTTGTCATGGATCGTAATTTTCCGGGTGCCGGGTTCCAGTTGGATTTTGACTTCAAAGGGTTCGCTCTTCTGGTCAAGCGACATATCGATTGAATCAACGGCATTTTGGATATACTCGCGGTATATGATCAGGGGGTCATTGTACATCCCTGAAGTGAAGCTATCCAGCAAATACATCCCGGCTCTGAAAGACTTGCCCTCGCTCACGGATTGTTTTTCCATCTAGGTCCGACCTTTCCTATTCGTCGCACATCCTCGTTTGGTTTGGGTCTTCAGGCTCAGTAAGATAGTAGTCCAGAATATTCTTGAGCTGCCCATTTTTATTTTGACAAATAGCGTTTGCTAAGTCCTTTTTGATCCGGTTGTCGCAGAGAATGGCAAGCAGTTCCGCTTTCTCACTGCTGGTCAAATTTTCATATTTATTGATCCAGTCTTGTTCTTCCGCCCCTGGCACCCTTCCCCGTTTCATCAATAGGCGTTCCGGCATATGGAGGATGCGCAAAAAGGCTTCTTCACTTTCGCCGAAAGCCCGATAAAAGAATTCCTTGCCCGTCATGACGATGCCATTGGTCACGTTCAGAATCCTTTGCACGCCTCGGATGAATTGCCAATTCCAGTGAGGCTCGTAAATGTAGGTTCGGTCCTTGGCGGTGAGAGGAACGTATTTCATAGGGAAAGAATAAATCTGCAGCCCAAGTTCACTATTAAATTCTACGTTCAATTTGAGGCGTTGCCACAGATTTTGCGGCGTGTCATCATAGTTGTACAGGATGTAGTTGGATAGATTTTGGATACCGTATTTGGCCGCTAAACGGACTTTGGCGGAATATATCCGGGTATACTTTACGTGGTCAAAGGCAATGCGCAGGGGGTTAATGGCGATTTTCGCCAGCAGCTTAAAGTGCCATTCTTTTAAAAGCCGGGCATCGGTGCCTTGATTAAAATCGACGTGGCGACGCCTGTTATTCAGTTTGGCTCCTCGTTCAAAGCCTAAGTCAAGTATATCTTTAATAATTCCCCTAAACCTCTTTGAGTAGATGATATTATTATCAAAGAGAACCAGGTTGTGCTTCGGCCCATGGGTATCATCAATAAGTTTTACCCAGGGTTTAATGCCCAGGTAGTCACGAAAAACTGGCTCAATCTTGTGAACGCCACAAAACTTGCACCTATTCACGCACCCTCTGGTGAGGTAGCCGAAATAGCTGTCAAGCAGCGCATAGTGATGGCTGAGGTTATTGAAAAGGCTATAGTCGGGAATCATGTTATCAACGACATAATCATTGTCGCTGTCTAACACTCCTGGTTTATCCAGAATGCCTGTCATGGGACTGATGCCTGTTTCTTTCCAAAGCTTATCGGGCATCAGGCTGGCCATGATGCCGCCGATGTAAATGCGGGAGGTATCGCCATGAAGCATGCTTTTGTAATAGAGAATGTCCTCAAGGGTGATTTTCCAGTGATACGTAAAAAGCGTGGTTATATAGACTCTGTCCCAATACTCGTATGGGACGTCTTTATCGGTTCCCTTCACGAAATGAACCCTGTCTCCCAATGCCTTGTGATAGGTAGAAAGCTTCATCAGCCCCAAGGGGGGAAACTTTGTGGGATACCGTGGTTCGACCAAAAGAATATTTCTCGACGCCATGAATGGACCAACCTTGATTTTGTTTGCCGGTACATATCACAGCTTGAGGATGATGTCTATCTATTTTTCTTCATGGTCTCTGCCGCGATACCGTAAAAAACTTCATTCCTGAAAAATGAAGATTAATGGACTTCAATAGAGCGGGAAATGACACAAATTCTCGTTTCAATTCATATATTACATGATTGATGTATTCTTTTAGAAGGATTTCCCCTTGAGCTTCAGGGCGTGAAAATACGTTTTTCGATTTGGTTCCCGTTTGGCAAGATTCTTCATGGACATGCAATCCTCTCTTTCGACCCGTATGCTCAGGTCTGTTTAAAAATCATCACTAAAACATTTGTAGGTTCAGATTTGCCGTGGTCTTGTCTGAACAGTACGGGTAGAAAGTTGTAGAGTAAACGAACCAACCGTAAACCTTGACTACAATAAATAATGGGTAATGTCTTGGAACAATCAAGGACGTAGAGGTAGGTGAAAAAGTGATTTATGCCGAAGTATCAATACTTTTCACAATAGAAAGCACAGATAAATCAGATGAGCCTTATCCCGAAGACGGGAGGGTTGCGGTAAAGAGGCTCCCCTCGTGGAGGCGGCTCTTCACCGTGATATCCCCGCCGTGGGCGCGGGCGATGGCCCGGGCCAGGCTGAGCCCCAGGCCGGTTCCGGACTCGGAGCGGCTCAAGTCTCCCCGATAGAAACGCTCGAAAATGCGGGGCAGATCCTCGGCGGAAATGCCGGCCCCCGTGTCTTTGACCGTGAGGGTTGCGCCCCGTCCTTCGATTTCCGAAAGCGAGACATCCACCCTGCCCCCCGCGGAGGTGTACTTGATCGCATTGTCCAGGAGATTCGACAGCAGGCGCTGGATCATCCGGGCGTCTCCCGTGATGACGCATCTCTCCGGAACATCGCAGGACAGGGTCAAGCCCCTGTCTTCGGCCGTCGTCCCGAAAAGTTCGCAGGCATCCCGGACAAGACTCGCCAGATCGATTTTTTCGCGGGATGGTTTCTCCACGCCCGCCTCCGTCTTCGAAATCATCAGCATGGTGTTGATGATATCCAGGAGACGGTCGCACTCCTCGATGGCGCTTGCCGCCATCGCTTCATACTCGGCCGGGGATTTGCCCGTGGTCAGCGCGATTTCCGCCATGCCCCGGATCCGGGTGAGCGGGCTCTTCAGGTCATGGGCGATGTCGTCTCCCATCTGCCGGATCTCGGCGACCAGCGACTGGATGCGGTCCAGCATCTGATTGAAGGTCATCGCCAGTTGATCGATCTCGTCGCCCCGGCCCTTCACGGGGACCCTCTTTTCGAGGGTACCCCCGGAGATGCCCTGCGCGGTTCTGGTTATCGCCTCGACGCCCGAAACCGCACGGCGGGCCATGAACCAGCCGACCCCCGTCGCCAAGCCGACGAGCAGGGCCATCGTGGCAAGAAAAACCCCCCGGAAAGCGTCAATGATCCGCGCATAGTTTTCCATGGACTGGCCGACCTGAAGGATGACGCCGGGGCCGATCATGGCGTAGAGGATGCGCACATGATCCTTGCGGGTGGTCAGGATGGCCGTTTCGATTACCCGTCCGGCGCCGCCGAGCAGTTGCCCGATCGCCTCTTTGCGGACGGCGATGTCCTCCCAGGAGGCCATGTTGGACGAGGAAAAAGCCTGGCCGGTCGGGTAGAGAAGGCGGAAAAAGACCTTTTTCTCCCCGGCCGCCTGGGCTTCAAAGAGGGCGAGGTTTTCGACCGCCCCGATCCCGCGTTCCCGCAAAACCGCCGAAAACTGCCCCGCCTGATTCGACAGCTCCTGATCCGTTTTTTCCTGGAT
>JAPLJX010000176.1 GCA_026388375.1 Deltaproteobacteria bacterium | reverse complement strand
GTACAGGCAGAGTCGACCTGTCATTTGTACTCCGGGCTTTCTCAAAAGGGGCAGACGGGGTGTTCATCATCGGTTGTCGTCTTAATGAATGTAATTATATTACTCATGGTAATTTCCATGTATTAAGCATGGTTCATCTATGTAAAAAAATCATGGAGCACATCGGGTTGAACCCGGCAAGGTTAATGATTGAATTTATGTCCGGCGGTGAAGGAATCCTTTTTGCCGAAGTTATGAATGATATTGGCAAGAAGGTGAATGAGTTAGGGCCTCTCGGCAAAGCCGAAGGGATAGACGAAAAGGCGCTGAAGGCCAAACTTGAAGCAGTTACACAGCTGGTTCCCTACATCAGGCTGGTGGAAAGGGAGAGACTGAGAACACCTTTTAAATCGGAAGAAGAGTTTGATACTTTTTTCACCAGTGACGAGTTCAACAGGTTATTTAATGAATTAATTGTTGATAAATTGGCAATAAGCCAAATTATGTTACTCTTGCGGGAAAGACCCCTTTCGACTGGTAAAATCTCTGAAATTTTAGGCCTGACCCCGTCTGAAGTATCGAGACACATGAATAGTTCATCAAGGCAAGGATTAGTCAGGTACGATGAAAGCCGGAAGTGCTTTGCTCTCGCCTAAGGTAATAGAGCAGGAAGTGGATCAGGGGAAAGAAGCAGACTAGGAAAGCGACTATGGAAAACGAGAGAATCGATCAGATTATTGATAAACATCATGGTGAAGCCAGTTCACTCATTCAAGTATTGCTGGAGATTCAGTGTGAAAATCATTGGCTTCCTAAGGAAGCATTAGTGAGGGTCAGCGAAAAATTACGGGTTCCTTTAACCCGGATACAGCATATAGCTACCTTTTATAAAGCCTTTAGTTTGGTTCCTAAAGGACGTCATGAAATTCACATTTGTGTGGGTACTGCCTGTCATGTTCGTGGTGCGACGCGTGTCCTCGACAATGTGCAGGACCTACTTGGAATTAAACCTGGCGAAACGGACCTGGATTTGAAGTTCAGCCTGGAGACCGTTAACTGCGTCGGCTGCTGTGCTTTAGGACCGGTGATGGATGTCGATGGGAAGATTTACGGTAATATGGCGCCATCCAAGACGGCAGACGTGATAAAAAACTATGAATAAGGGAAAATTATGCCAAGGATAAACTCCCCTGAGGAGTTAGAGAAAGTCAGACAAGAAATATTATCCCGGAGAGACCCAAGCAAGGCCTGCATTTCAATATGCGCCGGCGCCGGCTGTCTTGCCTCCGGTGCAGGTGAAGTCATAGCCGCCTTTAAAGCAGAGATTGAAAAACAGGGCTTACAGGCTGATGTGAACACCAAAGAAACCGGGTGTCCCGGATTTTGTGAGAGAGGACCTGTTTTAGTTATTTATCCTGAGGAGATATGCTATCTCCAAGTAAAGCCTGAAGACGTTCCCGAGATTGTCTCACAGACCATCAAGGAAAAAAAGGTTGTCGATCGTCTATTATATGTTGACCCAACCACGGGCGAAAAAGCAACCCATGAATCCGATATCCCCTTTTATAAGAATCAAGAACGAAACATCCTCGGCAGTAACATCAAGATTGATCCGAAGAGCATTGATGACTATTTGGCGATCGATGGTTATTCCGCCTTATCGAAAGTTCTTTTCCAGATGACCTCCAGGCAGGTATTGGAGGAAGTCAAAAACTCCACCCTGAGAGGAAGGGGCGGCGGCGGCTTTCCCGCAGGGAGAAAGTGGGAAGGAGCCCGTAATGCCCCTGACCCAATAAAATATGTGATCGTCAACGCCGATGAGGGCGACCCAGGGGCATTTATGGATAGGGCTCTCCTGGAAGGAAACCCTCATTCCATCCTTGAGGGGTTGATTATCGGGGCCTATACCATCGGCTCCCACGAGGGCTATGTTTACGTTCGACAGGAATACCCCTTAGCGGTAGAGAATGTGAACATCGCTATCAAACAGGCGGAGGAGTATGGTTTTCTGGGGAGAAACATTCTTGGCTCAGGTTTCGATTTCACGGTTAAAGTGCACCAGGGAGCCGGCGCCTTCGTCTGTGGTGAATCAACTGCTCTGATGACGGCATTGGAAGGCAGGGCAGGAGAGCCCAGACCGAAGTATGTCCGCTCCAACATCGTGGGCCTTTGGGGCAAACCCACCGTTTTGAATAATGTTGAGACCTGGGCGAATGTGCCGCTTATCATCAATAAAGGCGCTGACTGGTTCACTCAATTTGGAACGGAAGGAAGCAAGGGCACAAAGATTTTCTCATTGGTAGGTAAGATAACCAATACGGGCCTTGTGGAAGTACCCATGGGCATAACTCTGAAAGATATTATCTACAAGATAGGCGGTGGAATCCCCGGAGGCAAGAGGTTCAAGGCAGTGCAGACCGGGGGACCCTCCGGAGGATGCATTCCTGAAAAACTGTTGGATTTAGAAGTTGGTTATGATGAACTCACCAAGGCCGGTTCAATGATGGGGTCAGGTGGGATGATTGTAATGGATGAAGATACCTGTATGGTTGATGTAGCCAGGTACTTCCTAAACTTCCTCATCGATGAATCGTGCGGCAAATGCACCCCATGCCGTGAAGGCATGAGGCAGATGCTTAAGATTCTCAATAACATCACAGAAGGAAAGGGAAGAGAGGGCGACATCGAGCTTTTGGAGGAGTTAGGCGAGGTAGCCGTCGATGCCTCCCTTTGTGCTTTAGGCAAGAGTGCCCCTAACCCGCTTCTAAGCACGTTACGATACTTTAGAGATGAGTATGAGGCGCACATCAAGGAGAAGAGGTGCCCGGCTTTGTCCTGCAAGGAGCTGATCGCATACCATATTGATCCGGATAAGTGCCGGGCCTGTATGATTTGCCTTAAGCAATGTCCTGCGGAGGCGGTTATAGGCGGCAAAAACCGGATCCATGTAATCGACCAGGAAAAATGCACAAAGTGCGGAACCTGCTTTGAAGTTTGCCCCCCTCGTTTTAATGCGGTGCAGAAGATTTCCGGCGAGCCTGTTCCGGCTCCCATCCCTGAAGACGCAAGAACAGTCAGAAAGAGTAAAGAAAAATGAGAGAAATCCTTTTACAGATAGATGGAAAAGAAGTCAAAGCAAGGGAAGGGATGACCGTCTTGGAGGCAGCCCAAAGTGCAGGGATATCTATTCCGACACTGTGTCACCACGAGAAGTTGGAACCCTATGGGGGTTGCCGAATTTGCATCGTAGAAGTAGAAGTTCGCGGCGGGACACAGATCGTTGTTTCCTGCGTTTACCTGGTAGAAAAAAATCTGGTCGTAAGAACAAGATCTGAAAAGGTAGATAGAATCCGCAAAATGATCCTGGAGCTATTGCTGGCTCATGCTCCGGATGCTTTCGAATTACAGGATTTAGCTAAAGAGTATGGAGCGGACAAAGACCGTTTTGAAAAAGAGGCCTCATTTTGCATTCATTGTGGTCTATGTGTAAGATACTGCGCTGAGGTCAAGAAGAAGAACGCTGTTGGGTTTGTTGACAGAGGGACAAGGCGAGAGATCAGTTTCATTCCGGAGATAGCATCGAAGGAGTGCTGGAACTGCAAAGAATGTTTTCCGCTTTGCCCTACAGAGGCGCTACAGGCAGCTTTCGTTTTAACCAAAGCGCTGTTTCCCCCCCCACACCCAGGCTCAGAGCCGCGAGGATGAGTTCGAACGGGGCGTCAAGATCTGATTTCCCCGTCGGCGGCCATCAACCCGGCATGACCCCCTTCACGGCAGGCAACTGTTGTAACTGACCGAGGACGACCCTCCGGATTCGGGTCGGGTCAACAGAAAGTAAATATCGGGCCAACTTTTGGGCTTTTTCCAGGCCGCCGGGGATATCGACTTTGTTGATCAAGGGGACAATACGCGCTCCAGCGGGGCCGCGTTTAATCCATTCCATCATCAGGCGGACGATCGCATCTTCCGTCACCGTGCTTCCAATGGGCAGATTGAGGAGACGGGAGGCGATGGCCGAACGAAAGACCCTTTCCTCATTAAGGGGGCAGCCCATTCCATCGATCCCCATGACCGGCACGAGCAAGGTCGTATTGTCCGGTATCACCGGCTCCCCGTCACGCGGGGCTTTCAAAGGCCGGCCGGCTGAACCGTCGGCTTCATTGACGATGGTGGAAACCCCATCCACGCAGAAGAGCTCTTCCACCCATTCGGGACAGATCCCCTCGAGTTTGCCGTTGGGCAGTCTTCCCCTGGCGAGGAGGAGACATTGGTGACGATGTATATGTTCCGTCACCCATTTTTTTACTGCGCTCAGTTCCGGGGAGAGGAATTGACGGAAGAACGGGGAGGGCTCCGGTTCAAGAATCTTCGTCGTTGTGGTCAGGATGGTCCCGCATCGAAGCGCCGAGAGTTCCCTGCCTAAAGCATACAGAAGGGTGGTCTTCCCGCCCCCGCCCACAAGGCTGATCACTTCCTTCTCTCCGATGGAAAAGGCCTGTACCAGTGTCATGATTCACCCGGCCCCGCTCACTTCGTATATTTCTGATACTCTTCCGGCGTATCGATATCATTCAGGATCCCATCCTGATTGACTTCAATCTCCAGTATATCCGTGGGGTGATTCACCAGGATCTGACGGGCGCCCACATCCCCCTGCAGTTGAAGGGCCTCCTGCAGATACCGGACGCCGATCAGGACCGGATGCCCCCGCAAGCCTCGGTAAACGGGTCGGACGATGCCTCGCCTTGGATCGGCCCGCTGAAACTCCCGGATCATCCGGTTCATGATCTCCGGGCCGATGCCGGGCTGGTCCGCCAGCAGAACCAGAAAGGCCTCGCTTCTCGGATCCATCGCCAGTAAACCCTGCCTGAGCGAAGAGGCCATCCCCTGTTTATAGTCCGGGTTGATCACGATCTTGATTTGGAGCGCGGGCAGACTCTTTCTGATCCGGTCCGTTTCATGCCCCAGGACCAGGATGATCTCGTCCGCATTGGAGTTGATGAGCGATTCCAGAACGTGCTGCAGGAGGGTCTTCCCCTGCCATTCCAGGAGCTGCTTGGGCCGACCCATGCGCCTGGATTCTCCTGCGGCGAGCACAATCGCTGAGATCATGACCACATGTTCCTCGGAGAGAACGGGCGACCTGCGTGGCGCCCGTGTTCTGCGCTGCCATCTATAATGAATCCACCGGTGAGCAAAAAATGGTTCGCGCCTCTTAAAGGTCGAAGATTCTCCGCAGCCTGTTCAAGGGGAGCTTCAATCGGGTCAGCCAGCGTACGTCTACCCTGCGGCTTGCCGCGGGGCAGAAGATTCCCGCCGCACCTGGATCATCTGGCCGACGATGCTCACCGCGATCTCCTCCGGCGTCAGCGCCCCGATCTCCAGGCCGATGGGCGCATGGACGCGCTGCAACCGCTCCGGGGCGATGCCCTTCTTCTCCAGGTTCTGATAAACGGTCCGGATCTTCTTCCCGCTGCCGATCATGCCGATGTACCTGGCCTCCGTGGTGAGCGCCCACTCCAGGACCTCCTGGTCGCCGGCATGTCCCCTCGTAACGATGACCAGATAACTGGAGCGGTTCACCTTCAATTGGGGAAAGACTTGGGAGAACTTCTCGGCGATCACCTGCTGGGCCTCCGGGAAGCGTTCGGTTCTTGCGAACTCGGCCCGGTCGTCGATCACCGCAACCTGGAACCCCGCCATGGCGCTGATCTTCGACACGAAAAGAGAGATATGGCCGCCGCCGAAGATGAAGACCGTGGGGGTGGGAATGATCGGCTCGATATAGATATCCAAAACCCCTCCGCAGATCATC
>JAPLJX010000381.1 GCA_026388375.1 Deltaproteobacteria bacterium | reverse complement strand
TTCCGGTTGAGCAACTGCCCGCCCATCTGAAAAATGTGCTGCGCATCGCAACGGAGGAGGATTTCCGGACACGGGAAAACAATCAGACCCTGGAGCGGGAGGCCATGCAATTCTGCGCCCGGAAGATTGCGGAACGGAAGCTTCCCATGAAGATGATCGATGTGGAATGTCTCTTCGACAAGAGCAAGATGCTCTTCTCCTTCGCAGCGGAAAACCGGGTGGACTTCCGGGATCTGGTGAAGGACCTCGTGCAGCGGTTCCGGACCCGCATCGAGCTCCGACAAATCGGCGCCAGGCAGGAGGCCCGTGTGATCAAGGGGCTCGGGATCTGCGGACGGGAGGTGTGCTGTGCGACCCTCCTGCACACCCTGGACCGGGTTTCGGTTAAGATGGCCAAAGAACAGAATATGTCCCTGAACCCCGAAAAAATCTCCGGCCTCTGCGGGAGGCTGATGTGCTGCCTGGGTTTCGAATATGAAGCGTATGCGGATTTGAAGAAGGACATGCCGAAGTGCGGAAAGATGGTCCAGACCCCCGAGGGACGGGGAAAGGTGATCCGCCAGAGCGCCCTCCGGGGCGAGGTCGTCGTCATCCTCGAAAGCGGGAAGGAGGCCACCTTCAAGGCGAAGGAGGTCCAGCGGGATAAATAGAAAGAAATATTAAATCGGGGACATGTTCCGGAAGCCCGGAGGGATCGGAACGTGTCCCCGGAACCAAGGTGAGTTATGGAAGACGCTTTTTATATCACGACACCGATCTACTACGTGAATGCCTCTCCCCACATCGGGCACGCCTACACGACCATCGTTGCCGATGTCCTCGCCCGCTACCACCGGCTCCACGGCGTCCGGACCTTTTTTACGACCGGGACGGATGAGCACGGCGACAAGATCGCGGAAGCGGCGCAGAAGGCGGGTGTCACCCCAAAGGAATACGCCGACCGGATCAGCGCCCAGTTCCGCGCCCTCTGGCCGGAGCTTGCGGTCACAAACGATTACTTCATCCGGACGACCGATGCGAACCATGTCGATACGGTCCGGCGGATCCTCCAGAAGGTCCATGACGAGGGGGACATCTACTTCGGCCAGTATGAGGGATTCTACTGCGTCGGCTGCGAGCGTTTCTATATGGAGAAGGAGCTGGTCGACGGCAAGTGTCCCGACCACCAGACCGCGCCGGAATACCGGAAAGAGAGCAACTATTTTTTCCGGATGAGCAAATACCAGAAGTGGCTCATCGACCACATCGAGGAAAATCCGGACTTCATCCGGCCGGAACGGTACCGGAACGAGGCCCTCGCGTTCCTCCGCGAACCGCTGGAGGACCTCTGCATCTCCCGTCCGAAGAGCCGCCTCACCTGGGGGATCACGCTGCCGTTCGACGAAAATTACGTCACCTACGTCTGGTTCGACGCGCTGATCAACTACGTCACGGCGGTCGGCTATCCGGACGGGGAGAACTTCCGGACCTTCTGGCCGGTGGCCGAGCACCTGATCGCCAAGGATATCTTGAAACCCCACGGGATCTACTGGTCCACGATGCTCAAGGCCGCCGGGATCGAGCCCTACCGGCATCTCAACGTCCACGGATACTGGAATGTCGATCAGAGCAAGATGTCCAAGAGCGTGGGCAATGTCGTAAAACCCCTCGACCTGAAGGACAAGTACGGCCTTGACCCCTTCCGCTACTTTCTGCTTCGGGACATGGTCTTCGGCCTCGATTCCAGCTTCAGCGAAGAGGCCTTCGTCCAGCGGATCAACTCCGATCTGGCGAACGACCTGGGAAACCTCGTCAGCCGGACGATGACGATGGCCTTGAAATACGGAAACGGCAAAGTCCAGGCGCCCGCGGCCGCCGTCGCCGAAGACCGTCTCCTCCGGGAAACGGCCGCGCGGACGGTGACCGAGGTGGAGGCCTGCTTCGCGAATCTCGGTTTTCACAAGGCGCTGATCGCGATCTGGGAATTCATCAACGTCACGAACAAGTACATCGTCGAGCGGGAGCCCTGGCTGCTCGCGAAGGATCCGGCCAACCGGGTCCGTCTGGAGACGATCCTCTACAATCTTCTGGAGGTCCTCCGGATCACGGCGGTGCTGATCTCCCCCTTCATGCCGGGGTCGGCCGCGAAAATCCAGGAACAACTCGGCATTGCCGATGCCGCGGGTCAGAATTTCGACACCATTCGGGAGTGGGGCGGTCTTCCGGCCGGAAGTGAACTGAAGCGGGGAGAATCGCTGTTTCCGCGTGTCGAGATCAAGGCAGCAGAGGCCTCACCGGAACCGGCAAAGGCCGAGGTCCTGCCGATCAAGCCGGAGATCTCCTACGAGGAGTTCGAAAAGGTGGACCTCCGGGCGGCGAAGGTTCTTGCCGCCGAGATGGTCCCCAAATCGAACAAACTGATCCGGTTGACGGTGGAGATCGACGGAGAGAGGCAGATCGTGGCCGGCATCGGAAAAGACTACAAACCGGCGGAACTCATCGGCAAGACCATCGTCATCGTCGCCAACCTGAAGCCGGTGAAACTGATGGGGGCCGAGTCGCGCGGGATGCTCCTCGCGACCGATACGGAAGAGGGCCTCACCGTCCTCGGCTTCGACCGGCCGCCGAAGACCGGCGCAAAGATCCGCTGATACGAGGGACAGAGCCCCTATTTTCATCAGAAAATAGGGGCTCCGTCCCTAATTATGATTACGCCAGGCCGGCTGGCGGCGGCAGCGGGACGTCCACCGGTGTCACGCAGCGGTTCACGACCTCCAGGGTGTTGCCCACGTTGAGCTTCCGGAAGAGGAGGGCGAACTGCGCCTCCAACTCCGCGCCCAGGGCCGTCCGGATGGCCTCCGGAAGATCCCAGAGCTCCCGCTTGAAGGGGCCGATCCCCTTCTTCCGGGTTTTGTAGAAGAACTGCTCCTCCGTGTCTCCCTCTTTTCGTTCGGCGGCCGCCTCGCGCTTCAGGTAGTCGTAGATCTGCGTACGGAGCTCCGGCGGAAAGTTCCGGCTGTCATAGATGATATTCTGG
>JAPLJX010000307.1 GCA_026388375.1 Deltaproteobacteria bacterium | reverse complement strand
TTGCCTTTCGCCAGCCTTTTCATCCCTTCCAAGTCGTAGCGCTCTTCCAGCCACTCTTTAAGCCTTGGGCAGTTCAACCTTGACCCCCTTCTTGGCGATGATCAGTTTGTCTCCCTCTTCCGTGATCACGAAGATCTCGAGCGGTTTTGGTGGTGGCCCTTTGATATTCTTGCCGTTCTCGTCGAACCATCCCTGATGACAGGGGCAGTAAAAACGCCTCTCCGCCGGCTTGTAGTCCACGTTGCATTCCATGTGGCTGCAGACGCCTTTCATGGCCAGGATGGTGCCGTCGGCCTTTTTGAAATACAACCCCACCGTGCCGCCCCAGGGGAAGCGCTTGATCGAATTGTTCGCCAGATCGGTAAAATCCTTCCGGTTCAGAACAACGAAGTCGGGCTCCTTGCCCAAGGTGGGAAAGGCGAATTTCATCAGCGCATAGAGCGTCCCGGAGAAGAAGGCGGCGATCCAGCCGAAAAAAAGCGTATTGAGAAAAGTTCTCCTCGTGATGAGGGAATATTTAAGCTTCATCTTTCGTCTTCCCCAGCATCTTCTGAAAACGGTTTTTCACCATCGCTTTGCGCAGGCCGACAATGGCATCGGTGGGCCTGACGTCTTTCGGGCAGGCATCGATACAGCGGAACAGCGTGTCGCAGGCCCAGACCCCCTTCTCATCATTGACGGCGTCCAGCGCGCCGGCGGACCGCTCATCCCGGGAATCGAGAACGAACCGCTCCAGTTTTGCCGCCGCCGCCGGCCCGATATAATCCGGTTCCCTCGCGAGCACCGGGCAGGCGCCGTAACAGCAGGCGCAGAGGATGCAGTTGACGAATTGGTCGATCCGGCCGCGTTCCGCCTCGCTCTGCAGGATCTCCTTTTCGGGAACGGGACTCTCCCGGATCAGATAGGGCTGGATCTTCTCATACATCTGCCAGAACGGCGTCAGGTCGACGACCAAGTCCCGGAGCACCTCGAAATTGGGCAGGGGTTCCAGGATGATCGTATCGGTGTCGAAGATGGCCACCTGCGTCCGGCAGGCGAGATCGATCTTGCCGTTGATCACCATGGCGCAGGACCCGCAGACGGCGGACCGACAGGAGCAGCGGAAGGAAAGCGTCCCGTCGATCTCGTCGCGGATCCGGATCAGCACCGCAAGCACCGTCAGACCGGGGATGACCTTGATCCGGTAGGTTGCAAAACGAGGCCCGCGTTCCGGTTCCTTAGCATCATACCTTAGAATCTTGAAAGTATATGAATTGGCCTTGATCAATATTTTCTCTCCATCGGCTGATACCGCGTAATGGTTACATCCTTGAAGGAAATCACCGGTTCTCCGTTGGGACCGATCTTGGCGATGGTGTGTTTGAGCCAGTCACGGTCGTTCCGGGTTTTGAAATCCGTCCGGAAGTGGGCGCCGCGGCTCTCCTCCCTGAGGAGGGCCCCGAGGGTTATCGTATGGGCCACTTCCAGCATGTATTCCAGTTCCAGCGCATTGATGAGTTCGAAATTCATATGCCGGGCCGTCGAGGAGACGCCGACATTCCGATATTCCTCCTTGAGCCCGGCGATTTTCTGCAATGCCTGCTCCATCTCTTTCCGGGTCCGGAAGATGCCAACCTTCTCGTCCAGGACGGTGCCCAGTTCGGCCTGGATCCGGTAAGCTTTTCCCCGGCCGGGCGTCGCCAGCCGCCCGAGCTTCTGCTCCACCTCATCTTTCAGCTTGAGGAGGGGTTTCTCATCCGGAAGGGCGCCACCGCCCTCCAGATCCTCGGCAATTGCCTGCGCCGCCAGTTTTCCGAAGACGATGGTATCCAGAAGCGAGTTGCCGCCGAGGCGGTTTCCACCGTGTACGCTGACGCAGGAACACTCACCGCCCGCGTAGAAGCCGCGGATATCGGAGGCGCAACGTTTGTCGACGTCGATGCCGCCCATGGAGTAGTGCTGACAGGGCATGATGGGGATCGGCTCGATAATCGGATCGATGCCGATGAAGTCGATGCAGATATTCCGGATGCCGGGAAGCCGTTCGATGATCTTCTTTCCCCCCAGGTGTCGTAGATCAAGCTGGATGTACTTGCCGAGCGGGTGGTCAAAACCGCGCCCCTCGTTGATCTCCGTCTGGATGCACCGGGAGACGATATCGCGGGGCGCGAGCTCCATGGCCGTGGGCACATAGCGCTGCATGAAGCGTTCCCCCTGGTTGTTGAACAGATAACCCCCCTCGCCCCGGCAGGCCTCCGTCATCAGGATACTGGTGCCGATGAGGCAGGTGGGGTGGAATTGGACGAACTCCATGTCCTTGAGCGGGGCGCCCGCCGCGTAAGCCATCCCGATGCCGCTTCCCGTGTTGATCAGGGCGTTGGTGGAGTGCTGATAAACCCGCCCATAGCCGCCGGTGCCGAAGAACGTAGCTTTGGCGCGCACGGGAATGAGCTCACCCGTGCGTATATCCAGGGCCACGACGCCGTGACACTGGCCTTCTTCGATGCACAGGGAGGTTACGAACCATTCCGGATAGATTTTAACCCCCTTCGCGACAGCCCTTTCATAGAGGGTGTTGAGCAGGACATGGCCGGTGATGTCGGCGGAAAAACAGGCGGGCGCTGGGCGATCGTGCCGTCGGGAAACCGGCTGAAGGGGCATCCCCAATGCTCCATTTCGTAGACGATCTTGATGGCCTCCTTGCACATGATCTCCACGGCATCCTGATCGGCCAGGTAATCGCTCCCCTTGATCGTATCGAAGGTGTGTTTCTCCCAGGAATCGTCCCGGCTGTCGGGGTTGTTGGTCAGGGCGGCGTTGATTCCCCCCTGCGCGGCGATGGAATGGGATCGCGTTGGATAGACCTTGGAGATCAGTCCCACGTTGAACCGGTCGCAAAGGCCGACGGCCGCCCGAAGCCCCGTGAGACCGCCGCCGACAATGAGAATATCGTGATTCAGCATGCCTGTGCCCTATGAAAAGCGGAAATAGAGAATAATCAACACCACGGAAATGAGGGCCGCGGCGACATTCGCTATCCAGAACAGCTCCTTCTCTTTGCGGTAACCGAGGTCTATCACAACCGTTCTGAGACCATACATGCTGTGAAAGGTGAAGAGGATCAGGATGAGGATATCCAGAACGGGGTGCCTGTGCAGGCTGAGCGCCCAGTCGGGCTTCTTGTCTTTCGTAAACAGGAAATAGCTGGTGAGGATTTTGATGCTGAAAAGAATGATCAGGGTCACGCCGCTGATGCGGTGGAAAAGCCAGATGAACATACGCCCCCCTGTCTGGTTTCAAGAATTATGAATTATTATAGAGGATCCGGACAACGGCCGGAATCCCTTTCCCGATGTTCAACGGGATCGTCAACGGCCTGTGCCGGGGATCGTCCTAACAGGGAAATCCTGCCTTGTCAAGCGGAAATGGTTCCCGCTTTTAGCCCGTCTTTCTGCGCTCGTCGGCCGATCCCGGCGGGATTCTTTATCCATAACAATATAATTTCTTGACACCAGTTTTATCGCATGCAATGAGCGTACGATTGGCGCCGTTTCCGGACACTCAAGCGCCTTGAGCAGTTGTCCGTCGAGGTCAGGGGGGCCGCCAAAGCGATCGCCGAAAGATATGACGGCGGGTCAGGCGGAAGTTGAGTTGCGGTAGGCGAAAGGGGTTACCGTCGGACTGTTCTGGATGTGGCTCGGTCGGGTGATCGGAAGGAAAGAGGATAGGGAGAAGCGATGCATCGGAAACACCAGATTGCGGCGTTATGTTTCTTGGCCTTCTCGGCCTATTTGATGTGGGAGTCTTGGAACAACATGGAATACTATACCCCGTTGGGGCCTGGAGCGGGGTTCTTCCCCTTCTGGCTGGGTGCGCTTCTGGGAGGGCTCGGGATCGTCTGGCTTATCCAGGTGTCGAGGCGATCGGGGAATACGGAAGAGGGGCTCTCTCTCCCTCCGCGCGGGGGGATTGTCCGCATCCTGTCCATTCTGGTCTCAGTGGCGGCGGTGTCCGCCCTCATGGACTTCCTGGGGTTCCAGCTCGCGATGTTCCTGTTCATGATATTCATGCTGATGATCCTGGGGCGTCAGACGATCTGGACGACAGTGATCATCGCCCTTATGTGCAGCGTGGGGGTGTATCATGTGTTCGGTCGCTATCTGGATGTGCAGCTTCCGGCGGCCTCCCTGGCATTTCTCGCCCGTCTGGGCTTATAGGAGGGAACAAATGGATGTGATTCAGAATCTGCTCATGGGCTTTTCGATCGCCTTGACGGCCCAGAATCTCCTGCTTGCCTTTATCGGCTCTTTGCTGGGGACGCTGATCGGAGTGCTTCCGGGCATCGGACCGGCCGCCGGCTGTGCGATGCTTATTCCGCTGACATTCCAGATGGGGCCGACGGGCGCCATCATCATGCTCACGTCACTCTTCTATGGTACGCAATACGGGGGAACCGTCACCAGCGTGCTGATGAACGTGCCCGGGGAGGCGTCCTCGGCGATCACCTGCCTGGACGGCTACGCGATGGCGAAGCAGGGACGGGCGGGGGTCGCGCTCTCCATCGCGGCCATCGGCTCCTTCATCGGGGGTACGTTCGCCACGATCGCCCTCGTATTTGCGGCGGGACCGCTTACCCGCTGGGCGCTGGAGTTCGGACCGGTGGAATTCTTCGCCCTGATCATGCTGGGGATCTCGATGCTCACAGGCCTGGCGGGCAAGTCCGTGATCAAGGCGCTGATGATGGGGATTTTCGGACTGGCCCTGGCGATGATCGGCATCGATCCCATACGGGGCGCGCCCCGCTTCACCTTTGGCCGCGTGGAGCTCATGGACGGAATCGGTTTCGTCCCGGTGATCATGGGGTTGTTCGGACTGGCCGAAATCCTGGAGAACGCCGAAAGGCCGTTCGCGCAGATGGTCCTGGCCAGGATGAGCACCCTCATTCCCACGCGGCAAGATATCCGGGATTCCGTCGGACCAATCCTGCGGGGGAGTTTCATCGGCACCGCGCTCGGCCTCGTTCCGGGGATAACCAACTCGGCCTCTTCGTTTTTGGCATACGTTGCCGAAAAGAAGGCCTCCAAGCATCCGGAGCTATTCGGGACCGGCATGATTGCCGGAGTTGCGGGTCCCGAGACGGCCAACAACGCCCATGCCAACGGGGCCCTCATTCCGCTCTTCACCCTGGGCATCCCTTCCTCCCCCACCATCGCGGTAATCATGGGGGCTTTCATGATGCACGGTCTCATCCCCGGACCGCTTCTCTTCAAGGAGCACGCGGATGTTGCCTGGGGGGTGATCGCCAGCTTCTATGTGGGGAACGTCATCCTCCTCATCCTCAATCTGCCCTTGATCGGCATCTGGGTCCAGATACTGAAGATTCCCTACGGCATCCTCTGCGGAATCATCATGGCCTTCATGATCCTGGGCGCCTACAGCGTCAGCAACAGCGCCTTCGACGTGGCGGTGATGACCCTCTTCGGGTTGGTCGGTTATCTCCTTAGAAAGTTTGATTTTCCGCTTGCCCCCGTCGTGCTGACCCTCATCCTGGGGCCGCTGATGGAGCGGTCGCTGCGCCAGTCCCTCGAGATCTCCCAGGGATCGTTCGGCATATTTTTTTCGAGCCCCATCGCCGCCGTGCTGCTGGTGTTGGCGGTTCTGTTCTTGATAGCGCCGGCTTTCAAGTTTTTCCGGAAGGGGAAGGTGGTGATGTCGGGAGACGCGGAGGCGGCATAGGTATCGGTCACTCCGGCGCCGGGCGGAACTATTGCCGCCGGCGTCGTGTCAGGTTCAGGAAAGCGGCTATGGTCGGTGGCGCGCGTTGCGCCGCGAGGGAACTCTCAGGGCGAAAGATTGAAAGGAGGATATGAACATGGTGGAACATCGTATTTCTGTTTGGGGACGAATAGTGTTGCTCGCCGGCTGCGTGCTGGCATTTGTTGTAGGGTTATCACCCGCCTGGGCGGCCGATTATCCCCAGAAGGGCAAGTCCATCCAGTTGATCGTGGGTAATGCGGCGGGGGGGCCGACTGATTTGGGGGCCCGGATCCTGGCCACCGGGCTGGAGAAGGAGCTGGGCATACCCGTGGTGGTGGTGAACAAGACGGGAGCAAACGGCCAGATTCAGCTGACCCAGGTGGCGTTGTCCAAGCCAGACGGCTATACCTTCGGGACCGTCAATTTCCCGGTGACCATTACGGGCTACCTGGATCCGACGCGGAAGGCCGCTTACAACCGCAAGAGCTTCGAGCCGCTCGCCATGCACGTGGTTGATCCGAATATCTTTGCCGTACTGACCAAGAGCCCCTACAAAACCGTGAAGGACCTCGTCGAGGCCGCCAAGGCGAAGCCCAAGACGATCACGGTTTCGAGCGGCATGAGGAACGACGAGCAGATCGGCATCGTGCAGCTGGAGAAAATGACCGGCGCCCAGTTCGCGCAGGTGAGCTTCACCCAGGGTACGGCGCCTTCGCTGGTTGCCCTTCTGGGGGGCAAGATCGATGTCCACTGCGGCCATGCGGCGGACGTGCTCGGACATGTCAAGAGCGGGGATGTCCGGGTCCTGGGGGTCATGGACGACGAAGAGAGCCCCTTCCTGCCGGGCGTCAAGACCTTCGAGGCCCAGGGGTACAAGGACTACAGCGCCTCGTCGCGCGGCTACCTTCTGCCCGCCGGGACCCCCAAGGAGATCGTGAACATCCTGAGCGGCGCCATGAAGAAGGTCATGGCCACCGAGGAGCACAAGAAGAAGATGGCGGAGATGGGCCTGTCGGTCCGGTACATGGACGCCGCCCGGCTCGGCAAATTCTGGGATGAGACCGAGGCGATGGTGAAAGAGCTGGAGCCCATGCTGAAATAGAGCCAAGCGCGAATGACGTTCGCTCGTACGGCGGTCCCGGATCCGATCCGGGGCCGCCGCCGTGCGATTCGCGGAGATGCGGGTGGATGAACCCCCTCGGCCTGCCGAGGCTCTCAGGGCTTGAAAATGGTGGGAATAGGGGAAGTTCCCCCTCTGACCGGAAAGATGGAACAAAAGATGTCTGGAAATCAAGCATTCCATGTGGAGAGGGTTCCCTATGGTCAGGGAGAAGTTGAAATCCGAATTCCCGAAAAGAATTTCGTGGCCACCCTCAAGCCCCGTTACAAACCGGGCCTGAAGAATGAGGTCGATGCAATCCAAAAAGCCCTTGAGAATCCCATCGGGAGCAAGAGACTCCGGGAGATCGCCCGGGGAAAGAAGAATGCAGTCATCGTCGTCAACGATATCACCCGTCCCACAGCCACCGGCAGGCTCCTTCCCCATCTTATCCATGAACTCAAAGAAGCGGGAATGGAAGATGACCGGATTCTTTTTCTGGTGGCCACCGGCACCCACCGCGACAACACCCAGGAAGAACTGGAAGGGATGCTGGGAGAGGAGATCGTGCGGCGGTTCACGGTCGTGAACCACCATAGCCAAGACGATAAGATCATGGTGGAGCTGGGGAAGACCAGCAACGGAATGCCCGTGGTGATCAACCGCCAATTCTGGGAAAGGGAGGTGAAGATCCTGACGGGAACGATTGCCCCCCATCAGGGCGCTGGATTTTCCGGAGGCCGGAAGAGCGTTTTACCGGGGATCGCCAGTCTGGCAACCTTGAAGCAGCACCACGGGTTTGGAATGCGTTCGGACAAGCCGGCCATGGGTTGGGTGGAAGGAAACCTATTTCACGAGAACGCGCTTGAAGCGGCCAAAATGGCCAAAGTGGATTTTATCCTGAACACAGTCCAGAACCATCGCAAGGAAATCACGCAGGTCGTGGCGGGAGATGTGGAAAAAGCCTGGTTTGAAGGGGTGAAGACGAGCCGTGAAATTTTTGAGGTCAAGGTACCCCACCCGGTGGATGTCGTCATCACCACCCCCGGCGGTTATCCCAAGGACTTTGATCTTTGGCAGTCCCAGAAATCCATGGCTGCCTCCGAGCTTGTGGTCAAAGAGGGAGGAACCGTCATCCTCCTGGCGGAATGCATGGATGGGGTGGGGGCGCGCGGATTCTATGAATGGATGGCGTCCGCCGCCTGCCCTCAAGACGTGATCGACCGGTTCATCCGGGAAGGGTACAGCATCGGCTCCTCCAAAGCTTGGCTGTTCTCGCGCTGCCTGAAAAGGGCGGATTTGATCCTGGTGACCAGGCGGATAGACGATGAGACGCTCAAGGCGATGTTTACGCGCAGGGCCGATACGGTTGAGCAGGCCATGGAGATGGCCTTGGTCAAGCATGGGGAGAATGCCGGGATCATTCTCATGCAATACGGATCCGATATCATCCCCCGTTTCGAGGAAAATGAAATTAGGGTTTCCGGCGCATCGGCGCAGCATACGTGAGAACAAACCGGCGTGCCGCATGTGGCAGAAGGAAGCGGCCGCTGTAAAGATGATCGAAAATAAGGAGAGACGGACGGATCGAATCGATTAGGGCATCAACAATCATATGCAAAGGAGAAGCGGATGGAACAAAGGGAAAATGAAACTGCGCGACTGCCCTTGACGGGGATTCGGGTTCTGGAATTGTCGCTCGCGGTCATGGGGCCAACGGCGGGCATGGTCCTGGCCGATATGGGGGCGGAGGTCATTCGGATCGAACCGACGCCGCAGGGGGATGAAACCCGGCAGATCAAAGGGTTTGGAACCGGCTTTTTCCCGGCCTTCAACCGGAACAAACGGAGCATCATCCTGAACCTGAAGAGCCCCGAAGGCAAGGAGATCATGGACCGCCTCATCAAGACCGCGGACGTACTCGTAGAAAATTATGCGCCGGGCACGATCGACCGGCTGGGCTTTGACTACAAGCGGGTGAGCGGGATCAACCCCCGCCTGATCTTCTGTTCGTTGAAAGGCTTCATGCCGGGTCCTTATGAGAAACGGCCCGCCCTCGACGAGGTGTGCCAGATGATGGGCGGGCTGGCCTATATGACCGGCCCCGCGGGCAGACCTCTGCGGGCGGGGGCCTCGGTCCTGGACATCATGGGGGGAAGCTACGGCGTGATCGGCGTCCTGACAGCGCTCTACGAACGGGAGCGGACCGGTCGAGGTCAGCACGTGCTGGCCACTTTGTTTGAATCCGTGGTCATGCTGATGGCCCAGAACATGGCCGTGGCCGCCATCACCGGGCAGGCGTCGCCCCCCATGCCGGAGCGTGGCCGCTCCTGGTCGGTCTATGACCTTTTTGAAACGTCCGATAAGGATAAGGTGTTCGTGGGCCTCACCAGCGATGCGCACTGGCAGCGGTTCTGCAAGAGTTTCGGTTATGCCGATCTCCTGGCCGACAGTCGGCTGGCCACCAACAACAGTCGTGTGGACGAGCGCGGGTGGTTCATGCCGGAGCTTAACCGCCGCCTGGCAAAATTGACCAAGGCCGAGATCATGAAAAATGCGGAGGATGCCTGCATTCCGTTCGCACCCATCGCCCGGCCCGAGGATCTTTTTGACGATCCTCATCTGAACGCATCGGGCGGTCTGCTGGAAACAACCCTTCCGGACGGAAGGAAGACGAAACTTCCGAGGATTCCCGTACGGCTGGGCAACTACGATTTCGGGCTTCGAAACGATCCACCCGCTCCCGGAGAGGGTGGTGAAGAGCTGCTTCTCGCGTTGGGATTGGATCGGGACCGGATTGCGGCGCTCAAAAGCGAGGGGGTCATCGGTCCGCTGTAAGTCCGACGCATCCGAGCGAACCCATGGCGTCGGCGTCACACCGGGAAACGTTTTTAACGAAGAGGCAAGTGAAAGGATTGATCCCATGAATCTTCCAAAGAAAGTAACGATCGTCGATGTGGGGCCGCGGGATGGTTTCCAGAACGAGAAACAGTTCATCCCCACTGAGAAGAAGATTGAAATCGTCAATGGCCTGATCAGGGCCGGGTTGAAGAATATCCAGGTATCCTCCGTTGTTCACCCCAAAGCGGTTCCGCAACTGGCCGATGCCGAGGAGGTGATGACGAAGATCGACCGGCGTCCGGACGTTTCGTACCGGCTCCTGGTTCCGAACCTCAAGGGGGTCCAGCGGGCGCTGCCGCTCAAGCCCGACAAGATCAACCTGATGATGTCGGTCACTGAATCCCACAACCGCTCCAACGCCAATCGCTCGATTGAGGAATCCCTCAAGGAGTTCGAAACCCTGGTACCGATGATCCTGGAAAAAGGAATCGCGGTGAGCGGCGGTATGGCCTGCGGTTTCGGCTGTCCCTTCGAAGGGAAGGTGGCCGTTGCGCAGATCGAGCGGGTGGCGGACCGGTATGTGGCCATGGGCATCAAAGGTGTCGGACTGGCAGATACGGTCGGCTTCGCCAGTCCGAAACAGGTGTACGACACCGTGGTGTATCTTCTGGATAAATATCCGGATGTGCAGTGGCTTCTCCATCTTCACAACCACCGGGACCTGGCTTTGGCCAATATCCTTGCGGCGATGCAGGCGGGAATCACCCAATTCGACGCGGCCATCGGGGGGCTGGGGGGATGCCCGTACGCCCCGAATGCGGCGGGGAACGTCGCCACGGAGGATCTGGTCAACATGCTCGACGAGATGGGGATCGCGTGCGGGGTAAATCTCGATGCCCTTCTGGAGGTGGCGGAGGTGGTCCGTGAGACGATTCCGCATCCGCTCAACAGCGCGCTCCTGAAGGCCGGCAAACCATGGGTGCTGGCAAAGGCCCCGGATTGCCAGATCAAGCTCGGATAGTTTGCTGCGGCCACCTGCTCGCCCCGGTTGGGGATGAAGGAGCACAGGTTGGCCAGCCATTCATTAAACTTCAATAGGACAGGGGCGAATTTCTGGAACGTGCGGGCGTCCTCGCGCACCCCGCCGTGTGATACACCGAACGTCCAGGTGACCTCGCCCACGTAGAGATCCCCGCGCGAATCCACGCACAGGGTGTGGGGGACGACGAAGTTCCCCGGGGCGGCACTCGTCCGTTTCTCGTCGGTCAGCGCGCCAGGACATCCGGATTCAGGATCCCCGGGGGCCGTTCCCCTTTCAGCGCACAGATCAGGTTCTCCGTTGCCATGGCGCCCGAGAGTCGTCGGGCGTCCGCGGTGGCCCCGCCCACGTGTGGGCTCAGGTAGACGTTCTCCATGGCCCGCAAGGGGCTGTCGGCACGCAGCGGTTCGCCCTCGAAAACGTCCAGGGCGGCGCCCGCGATCCGTTTCTCCGCGAGCGCCAGGCAGAGCGCCTCCGTGTCGACGATCCCGCCGCGCGCCGTGTTGATCAGAAAGGCGGTCGGTTTCATCAGGGAGAGGCGCTCTGCATTGATGAGATGGCGGGTCTTGTCGTTCAGGAAGGCGTGGAGGCTGACGAAGTCGCTCTCGCGGAGCAGCTCTTCCAGGGGAACGAAGGCCACGTGGTGCGCTTCGGCAAACTGGGCGTCCCGGATCACGTCGCAGGCGAGGATCCGCATCTCGAAGGCGCTCGCCCGCTGGGCCACCTCTTTGCCGATGGTCCCCAATCCCACGAGCCCGAGGGTCTTTCCGGCCAGGTCGATACCTTCGTGGCGGGTCCACCCCCCTTTGCGGACTTCCGCTTGATTCTCCTTGAGTTTGCGGGAGCAGGAGAGCATCAGGGCAAAGGTCCATTCGGCCACCGCGTGGCGGTTCACCCCGGGGGTGTTGCAGACGATGATCCCCCGCGCCGTGGCCGCTTTCATGTCGATGGCGTCGTAACCGACGCCTGTCCGGGAGATGACCTTCAGCTGGGGAGAGGCATCGAGAACCCTGGTTGTGAACGGGTCGCTCGAGACGATGACCCCGTCCACCCCCCGGAGGAGGTCGATCAGTTCGTCCTCGCTGCGGGAGGAGAGGAACGGCTTGTAAATGGTTTCCCATCCTTCCGCCCGGAGTCTCCGATCGACCTCACCACCGGGATGGAGAAAGCCGGACGTCGTGGGACGGAAATTCCTCCGTCCCTGAGTTGCCGGTGATGTGCCGTGATGCTTGTTACTCTTTCGTCAGCGGCAGCAGTTCTTTCAGCAATGCCTCGTACTCGTCCCAGTACTTGTTGTACCCGGCGGGGTCGAGATACCGGAGGGTCAACCCAATAACAGCCATGCGTTTATTAATTGATAAGGCATTGCTTTTTCGCGGTCGGAGTATATGAAGAAGGATTTTGTGTGTCAAGAGGAGTATTCCGGCATCGAAAAGCAGGGGCTGGCGATGCGGCTGGGAAAGGAAGGTCATTGATCCCCAGCCGTTACCTGTGATAAAGATCCTTGTACACTTAAAAAGGTAAAAGGAGATCGTGTGATCCGAAAACTGGATTCATTTTTTGAACCTCGCAGCGTTGCGGTGATCGGAGCGACGTCGGGCCGCCACAAACCGGGCAATGATATCCTTCTGAATATCGCGGCCAACGGTTATTCGGGAGAACTTTACCTCGTCAATCCCAAGGGCGGCGAGATCCTGGGGAAGAAGGTCCACTGTTCCATCGGCGATCTTCCCGAGGGGATCGATCTCGCCGTGATCATTCTTCCGGCAATACAAAATCCCCAGGCGATCAGAGAATGTGCAGCCAGGGGAATCAACGCGATTGTGCTGGCAGCCGGGGGGTTTTCCGAAGTGGACGAGGAGGGACGGCTCCTGCAGGCGGAACTCGAAGCGGTTGTGAAGGAGACGGGCGTCCGGGTTATCGGGCCGAACACCTCCGGAGTGACCTCCACCCCGTTCAATTTTACATCGAGTTTTTTCCCGCTGGGGCGGATCCCCCGGGGTCCTATTTCCTATATCGCCCAGACGGGCAACTTCGCCACGCACACGATGTGTTATATCGCCACAGCGGAGCACTACGGTGTGGCGCGCGTTGTCGGTATCGGCAACAAGGTCGATGTGGATGAGAGCGATGTGCTCGAATATTATGCAACGGACCCGGCGACCGAGGCCATTTTTGTCTATCTGGAGAGCCTGAAAAGTCCGAGGCGTTTTTTCGAGATCGCGTGGGAGACCACCCGGCGCAAGCCGATCATCATGCTCAAAGGCGGGAGCACCGAGGGCGGTTCGCACGCAGCGGGGGCGC
>JAPLJX010000458.1 GCA_026388375.1 Deltaproteobacteria bacterium | reverse complement strand
TCCTGATTAAAAATATTAGAATTTTCTCTTGATTGTTGTTTTTCTTTGTGTTAGGGGTATCGCGAAGATGATTGGGGAACAGGTTGGTCCCCCTATTTTTCGAAATCCTGAACAGTGCAAAACCTTATGCATTTTTTCCGACTTCAGCCATTTTTGTTAGCAACATCGGTCATTTCGCATCATCATTCGGAAGCGACGATGATGAGACATTGTCGAAGGCCCTGCAACATCCGACAGCGGTTGAACCACCTGGTTGTGGTGGCGGAGTTATGATCCATTAAACCAATAAAATGAAAGGGGGAAATGAGGGAATGACGAAGGCAGAATTGATTGCGGTGATGGCGGCGGAGGCGGATGTTACGAAGGCGGCGGCAGCGAATGCGCTGGAGGCCTTTACCGGAGCGGTGGGCAAGGAACTCAAGAAAAACGGGAAGCTCGGGCTGGTTGGGTTCGGGACCTTTTCCGTTGTGAAGAGGAAGGCCCGTGAAGGCAGGAACCCCCAGACCGGAAAGAAAATCAAGATCGCAGCCAAGAAGGTGGTTAAATTCAAGGCGGGCAAGGCCCTGGCCGACAAGGTAAAATAGCGAGGGTATGAAGATTAAGGGCAGGAAAGGCCTCCATCCGCGGATGGGGGCCTTTGTCTGTGTGCAGGATCTGAGATTCATGTCCGCTTCCAGCGAAGCGAATGAGGCGGAAGCAGGAGGCGCGTTTGACGAGGAAACGGATTTTAAGCGGGATGAGGCCCACGGGGAAGCTCCATCTGGGAAATCTCCACGGCGCCCTTTCAAACTGGATCGCCCTCCAGAATCACGGCGATTACGACTGTTTCTATTTTGTGGCCGATTGGCATGCGCTGACGAGTGACTATGCCTGCACGGGTGAGATCCGGGCGAACACCATCGACATGGTCATCGACTGGCTTTCCGCCGGTCTGGATCCGGTAAAGAGCACCTTCTTCATTCAGTCCACGATCAAGGAGCATGCCGAGCTCTTCCTTCTCCTCTCCATGATAACCCCCCTCGCATGGCTGGAGCGGAATCCGACCTACAAGGCGATGAAGGAGGAGCTCATCCAGAAAGACCTCTCGACGTTCGGTTTCCTCGGCTACCCGGTCCTCCAGGCGGCGGACATCATCATGTACAAGGCCTATGGCGTTCCGGTGGGCGTCGATCAGCTTCCCCATGTCGAGCTGACGCGCGAGATCGCACGCCGTTTCAATTTCCTCTACGCCGACATCTTTCCCATCCCCGAGCCGCTCCTTGCGGAGGTCCCGAAGCTTTTAGGCATCGACGGGAGGAAGATGAGCAAGTCATACGACAACGCGATCTTCATGAGCGACCGGGGCGACGACCTGAAGAAGAAGGTCGGAGCGATGTTCACGGATCCCCAGCGGCAGCGCAAGAGCGATCCGGGTCGTCCGGAGCTCTGCAATGTTTACACGTTTCACGGGCTCTATTCAGCGCCGGAAACCGTTGCGGAGATCGCTCCCGCCTGCCGGAGCGCGGCCATCGGCTGCATCGAATGCAAGCAGCGTTTGGCCACCGGGATCGCGGAGGGGATGGGAACGATCCATCAGCGGCGGGACCACTTCCTGGGCCATCCCGAAGAGGTCCGGGCGATCATCGAAGACGGCAATGTCCGGGCCGGCCGGATTGCAAAGGCGACGCTGGCCGAGGTGCGGGAAGCCATGAAAATACACCATGAGCTATGAGATCAAGCTCGACGTTTTTGAGGGTCCGCTGGACCTCCTGCTCTATCTCATCCGGAAGAATGAGATCGATATCTACAATATTCCCATTGCGCT
>JAPLJX010000465.1 GCA_026388375.1 Deltaproteobacteria bacterium | reverse complement strand
ATCACCTTCTGGCCGAACCTCCGGGCGCTGGGTGCGATCTTTCTTCTTTCTCTGGAGGAAAAGAAGGGTCGGTGACGCCAAAGCAACGCGATGGTGGGGACACCTTGCGGCAAGGTGTCCCCGTATTTTCCTTGACAGGAGCCGTTTCATGATTTAGTCCCCTTATTGTTGCTAACAGATTGCAACGGTCGGCCCAATGGGGAGGCGGAAAAGAGAAAAAGAGGCCTGCTTCGGGAGAAGATGATGCATCCGATCTATATGGATTATGCGGCGACGACGCCGACCGATCAACGGGTGGTGGAGGCGATGCTGCCCTGTTTCGGCGATATTTTCGGCAACCCGTCGAGTCTCCACGGTTTCGGCCAGGATGCCCGTGCGGCCATCGAAGAGGCGCGGGCGAAGATCGCCTCGTTTATCGGTGCAAAGCCGGCGGAGGTCGTTTTTACGAGCGGCGGCACGGAGAGCGACAACTTCGCGATCAAGGGGGTGGCCTGGGCGAACCGCAAAAAGGGCGACCACATCATCACATCCGCGATCGAACACCAGGAGGGGTTCAAAGTCACCTGCCTTCCGGTGGACAGCGACGGGCTGGTTGACCCGGCGGAGGTCGCGAACGCGATCACGGACCGGACGGTCCTCATTTCCATCATGCATGCGAACAACGAGATCGGGACGATCGAGCCTATCGCCGAGATCGGCCGGATCGCGAAGGAGAGGAAGGTCTATTTTCATACGGATGCCGTGCAGACCTTCGGTCATCTGCCGTTTACGGTGGATGAACTGAACGTCGATCTGCTGAGCGCCTCGGCGCACAAGCTCTGCGGACCCAAGGGGGTGGGGCTGCTCTACATCCGGGAGGGGACGCGGATCGTTCCGTTCATGCACGGCGGCGAGCAGGAAAGCGGCCGCCGGGCCTCCACGCAGAATGTCCCCGGAATCGTCGGTTTCGGGAAGGCGGTGGAGCTCGCGGCGGCGACGCTCGCCGAAGAGGCGGCGAGGTTGACCGCCTTCCGGGACCGCTTCATCAAGGGTATCTTTGAGCGGCTCGACGGAATCCGTCTCAACGGACATCCCACGCGGCGGCTTCCCAACAACATCAGCCTCTCCGTGGAATCGATCGAAGGGGAGGGGATGATCCTGAGCCTGGACATGCTGGGGATCGCCTGTTCAACCGGTTCGGCCTGCTCTTCATCCAGTCTCGAACCGTCGCACTGTCTGCTCGCCATCGGCCTGCCGCACGAGTTTTCCCATGGCTCACTCCGGTTCAGCCTGGGGAGGTTCACGAAGGAGAGCGATATCGATGCGGTCCTGGAGGCGCTGCCGCAGGTCGTCGGGCGGCTGCGCGCGATGTCGCCGCTCTACGAGGGGAAGAGGCCTGCATGAAGAAGGTGGCGGTTGCCATGAGCGGCGGCGTCGATTCCGCCGTGGCGGCCCTGCTTCTCCAGCAGAGCGGTCATGAGACGGTCGGCGTGACGATGTGCCTCGGAGTAGCCCCGGCGAAGGGGGGACCGGTAAAGTGCTGCGGCGCCCGGGAGATTGAGGATGCGGGGAGCGTCTGCAGGGCGCTCGGGATCCGCCATTACGTCGTCGATTTCGCGGCGGATCTGGAAGAGAAGGTCATCGGACCTTTCGTCGCGGAATATCTCCGGGGACGGACGCCCAACCCGTGCGTTGCGTGCAACCGGTGGCTCAAATTCGGTTCGCTGCTGAGCAAGGCGCTGGCCTGGGGGTTTGACGGCCTCGCCACGGGCCATTATGCCGCCATCGAAACCGGCGGCGGATATCTTCTCAAAAGGCCGAAGGACCGGCGGAAGGATCAGACCTATTTCCTCCACGCGATCCCGCGGGAGACGCTGGCGAAGGTGCTGTTCCCGCTGGCCGGATACACGAAGGACGAGGTGCGGGGCATCGCGGAACGGGCCGGCCTGCCCGTCTTTGACAAGAGGGAGAGCCAGGACGTCTGCTTCATGCCGGCGGAAGGTCACGGCGCCTTTCTCCGCAGCCGGGGGGCGGAGATCGAACCCGGAGAGATTGTGAACCTTGAAGGACGGGTTCTCGGGCGGCACGAAGGGATCGCCTGCTACACGATCGGTCAGCGGGGAGGCCTGCGCGTGAGTTCCCCGGCGCCTCTGTATGTGCTCGCGATCGACGCGACCCGGAACCGCCTCGTCGTGGGCGGGAAAACGGATCTCCGGGCGGGGGGGCTTGTCGCGGGGGAGGTGAACCGCCTGGTCGACGCGTTCCCGGAGGAGGCATGGGCGAAGATCCGTTACGCCCACCGGGCCGCGCGCTGCCGGATTTCCGAAGAAAGGGACGGCCGCCTCACGGTCCGGTTCGCGGAGCCGCAGGAGGCCGTCGCACCGGGACAATCCGTCGTTCTCTACGACGGAGAGACCGTCCTGGGCGGCGGGATCATTCAGGAGGTATTGAAGTGGAACTAGTTGAAAAAATAGAGCGGTTGAAGAAGGAACGCAAGGCGGTCATCCTCGCCCACAACTATCAGATCCCCGAGGTTCAGGACGTTGCCGACTTCGTAGGCGACTCCCTGGAGCTGAGCATCAAGGCCTCGCAGACGGATGCGGAGGTGATCGTCTTCTGCGGGGTGCACTTCATGGCGGAAACGGCGAAGATCCTCTCGCCGGGAAAGACCGTGCTGCTGCCGGACAAGAAGGCCGGCTGTCCGATGGCGGACATGATCACGGCGGAGCAGCTCCGCGCGCTGAAGGCGGAACATCCGGGGGCAAAGGTTCTCTGCTATGTGAACACCTCGGCCGAGGTCAAGGCGGAGTGCGACCTCTGCTGCACGTCGGCGAACGCCGTCCGGATGGTCGGAGAGGTCTTGAAGGATGCCGAGGAGATCATCTTTGTTCCCGATCGCTATCTGGCCGCCTTCGTGGCCGGGAAGACCGGCAAAACCTTTATCGTCTGGCCGGGATTCTGCCCCACCCACGCCAAAATTCTGCCGGAACACATCCAGGCGGCGCGGGCCCTTCATCCGGGGGCGGTCGTGATGGTCCATCCGGAATGCCGGCCGGAAGTGGCCGCGCTGGCGGATCAGGTGATTTCCACGGGTGGGATGAGCCGCTATGCGCGGGAAGCGGCGGCGCGCGAGATTATTGTCGGGACGGAACCCGGAATCATCCACCGCCTCAAGAAGGAGAATCCGGACAAGATTTTCCATCCGGTTTCGGACTCCGTCGTCTGCCCGAACATGAAGCGGACCAGCCTGGAGAAGATCGAGGTGCCGGAAGAGACCGCATCGCGGGCGAGGCGGTGCATCGAGGCGATGCTGAACGTCGGACGATAGGGGAGAGGAATGGAGCCCACAAAAAATGTCGAGGTGTTGCATATCGACCGTGAGACGGTCGGATCCCGGACCGAGTCGACGGCCCGCGAGTTTCCGCTGACGATCATGCTCAACGGAGAGCAACTGGTCACGGTCCTCTGTTCCCCCGGCGATCTGGAGGCGCTGGCCGTTGGCTTCCTCTATTCCGAGGGGATGATCCGGGCGAAAGAGGAGATCACGGGAATGTCGCTGGACGGGGAGTTGGGGATCGTCCGGATCCGCACAGCGGAAGACAAGACCCAGAACGGGAAACTTTTCATGAAGCGCGTTCTGACCACCGGCTGCGGCCGGGGCATGGCCTTCTACAGTTTTGCCGACCTGGACCGCAAAAAGAAGGTCCTGTCGGATCTGCGGGTGACCCCGGCAGAGGTGCTGGCGCTGAGCCGGCGCTTTCAGGGCGCCTCCGAACTCTACCGGACCACGCACGGGGTCCACAGCGCGGCCCTCTGTGACACCCGGGAGATCCTGGTCTTCGCGGAGGATATCGGGAGGCACAATGCGGTCGACAAGGTTATCGGCCGCTGTCTGCGGGAGGAGATTCCGGTCGCCGACCGGATGCTGATGACGAGCGGGAGAATCTCTTCGGAGATCCTCTTCAAGGCCGCGGGGAGCAATATTCCGGTGCTGATCTCCAAATCCGCCCCGACGGACATGGGCGTCGAGCTAGCACGGGAGTTGGGGATCACGCTGATCGGTTTCGTCCGCGGGGGCGGAATGAATGTCTATGCGGGCGAAGAACGGATCGACCTCAGGAGGGTGTCTTCGCCCGGATGATCCGGGGCGGGACGATCGGAACGGGAAATGTCGTGGAGATCATGAAGGAAGGGGAAGCATGAGGATCATGGCAAGCGGCGGTGATGAGAAGAGGGTCGCGGCAACCGAAAAAACGGCGGAGGATGATTTCTCCGGGCTCGTGGAGTCGCTCTGCTCCCCGAAGAACGGCGCCGCCGCGGGGATGAGGAAGCGATGGCAGGAGCAGGCGCTGCCGTCCCGGCAGGTGATCGGCGAGATCGTCGAGGCGCTCCGCTCCATCCTTTTCCCGGGTTACTTCGGTTTTTCCGAGCTGAAGGCGGAGAGTCTCCGGTTTCATGTCGGTTCGACGCTGGACCACCTCCGGCGCGATCTTCAGGAACAGATCAAACGCGGGCTCTGCTTCTCCTGCGAGGAGGGGCCGGAGTGTTTGCCCTTCTGCGACAGGAAGGCCCGCGAGTTGACCGGCGCATTTCTCCAGAAACTGCCGGGGGTTCAGAGACGGCTCGCGCAGGATGTCAGAGCCGCCTACGATGGAGATCCGGCGGCCGCAAACCCGGACGAGGTGATCTTCTGCTATCCGGGGCTCGCGGCGATCACGAACTACCGTCTGGCCCATGAACTGCGTCTGCTTGGCGTGCCGATCATCCCGAGGATGATCACCGAGGCGGCGCACAGCGTGACGGGCATCGACATTAATCCCGGGGCGGCCATCGGGGAGAGTTTTTTCATCGATCACGGGACCGGGATCGTTATCGGGGAGACCTGCATCATCGGCAACCGCGTCCGCATCTACCAGGGGGTCACCCTCGGGGCGAAAAGTTTTCAACTGGATGGGGAGGGCCATGCCGTTCGCGGGATCGACCGGCATCCGATCGTCGAGGACGATGTGACCATCTACTCCGGGGCGACGATCCTCGGCCGGGTGACGATCGGCCGCGGCTCGGTGATCGGCGGCAATGTATGGCTGG
>JAPLJX010000108.1 GCA_026388375.1 Deltaproteobacteria bacterium | reverse complement strand
TCGTGGATATCGGGATTTTCCCAATCTTTTTTATCCGGCGCCGTTGCCAGGATGCCGCCGCCGATGTCCTGGATCAACTCTATGAAGGCATGGTATTTGCTCGCAAAATGGAGTTTTGCCATATTGGCGATGAGGGGATTGGGCACGGCAATGTTACCGTACATGACGGGGTCCTGGGCCGCCGCATTGGCCAGGGCGCGCAGCGTCTCCACATAAGCGGCGATGTCTGCGAGTTTGTCCTTTATGTGCCCCACATTATAAAGCCCGTTATACTTGGCCATGGCCACGGCGCAACCCGCCATCACCTCCACGGCGGGAACCTTGTAGCTGATGGCCGTAAAACGATGAAATGTGGCGAAGGTATAAGCCATCAGCATGGAGAACTGCCACTCCCCGCACATGAAAACCCGCTCCCAGGGGACAAAGACGTTATCGAAGACGATCATAGCCTCCGTCAGCTCTCGCACCGGATGGTCGGCATGAAACTCGTGGTCCGACCAGGCGCCACGCCCGCCGCGGCATATGAAGGTGATCCCCTTGGTATTGGCAGGGATGGCGAAACTCACGGCGTAGTCGCTCTCGTCTTCGCGCATCTGCCGGGTAGGTACGACAATGATTTCGTTCGCCGTAGCGGCACTGGTGATGTGGATCTTGGCGCCCTTGACGATGATGCCGTCTTTGTTTTTGTCCACGACGTGAAGATAGTAATCGGGGTGCTTCTGTTTGGATGGTTCTTTCGAGCGATCTCCCTTGACGCAGGTGACTGCGCCGCAGGTGTGGAGGTCGTTCTTCCTGAGATGTTCCAGAAAATTCAGGGCATTTTTCTGGTATTCCGGTTTCCCCATCTGGCCGGCCATGACAAAGGCGGCGTTGAGGCAGTCGGTTCCGATATCCTTTCCGAAAGGAAGGCCGCCGATCATTTCGATGGAACGCTGAATCATCCTTGTCCGATTCGCCAGATCTTCCTTATTCCGTGGCGTAATGAAATAGCGGTTGATCGGCTCGCCCGTTTCCGGATGAGGCGCCACAAAGATATCCCGCACGGCAGGGTCTTTGGATGCCGTCAGTTCATATCCGGCAGCGATGGTGTCACAGGTGACGCCGAGGATCGGGTGCTTGGTGATGTCTTCCACCTTCTCGCCCCGAATATACACGCGCCTGCCGTCGCGCAGACTCTCTTTGTACTCTTCAGCGGTGCGGATTCCCATAACCACTCCTCCTTTTTTATTGAACTATTTTTCGTTTTCTATAATTTTCTCAATTCCCTTTTTAATATCTTGCCGACCAGACTTTTTGGAAAGGATTTCAAAACGACCACTTCCTGCGGCAACAGAAAATTCGTAAGTTTCGTTCGGCAATATTCAATGATTTCTTCAGCCGTGGCTGTTTCCCCGGGATTTAATACCAGAAAAGCCTTGATATTCTCGCCGTAAACGTTGTCTTTCATTCCGATGACGGCTGCTTCCGATACCTTGGGGTGCATGAAAAGAACTTCTTCGATCGTCCTGGGAGAAATGTTTTCCCCGCCTTTGATGATTAAATCTTTTTTCCGGTCCGTAATCCAGAAATAACCGTCATCATCCACATAGCCCACGTCGCCGGTATGGAGCCAACCATCTATGAGAATTTCCGCTGTTTCCTCAGGTTTATTCCAGTACCCCTTCATGAGCTGGGGGCCCCGGATGACAATTTCTCCCTGGTGTCCCGGGGCGAGGGCATTCCCATGATCATCCACGATCCGCATCTCCGTTCCCTTCATCGGCAGGCCAATGGAACCGACCTTTTTTACCCCATCGAGAGGGTTGACGGAGTTATTCGCCCCGGCTTCCGTCAATCCCCAGCCTTCGATGATCTCAAAACCAAAGACCTCCTTGAATTTATTCCATGTCTCCAGAGCGAGGGGCGCCGATCCTGATATCCAGTATTTCATCGAACTCAGGTTGTATTTTTTGGGTTCCGGATAGAGAAGCATGTACACATACATGGTAGGGACGCCAGCCATAATGTTGGCTTGGTATTTTTCGATGGATGAAAATATGACGTCCATGTCGAAGGAATTGAGAAGAACGGTTCTTCCCGTTCGGAACAGGCCGTTGTTCATCGTTGCGATGCCGAAGGAATGGCACAGGGGGAGAACGGAGATGGAGGTCATGCCGTCTGGTAACGGAACGGTTTCATACTGCATTTTGGCATTGGCATACATGGAGTGGTGGGTGTGGATGACACCCTTGGGTCTGCCGGTCGTTCCCGCGGTATAAATAAGCGCCGCGATTTCATCGTCTTTCGTTTCTACAATATTGTGCTCTTCCTGGCTGTTTTCAACAAGGCGGCGATAAGACAGGGTTCGTTCGGGGACATCGTCGTCGATGAGAATCACCGTTTTGACCTCGGGGGCCTTTACCCGGCCTGCATGGATTTTCGGAAGAAACGCCTGGCTGCTGATCACCACTTTGGCGCCCGAGTCCTGATAGATATAAGCGGTTTCCTCTTCACCAATAAGGTAGTTGATGGGTACAATGACGGCGCCTATCCTCCAGACAGCCGAAAAACTCTGGAGCGCCTCCGGACAGTTGGGCATCTGGAGGATAACCCTGTCCCCCCGCTTCACGCCAAGGTCTTTTAGAGCGGTCGCAAGCTTTTGGGATGCTCGCAGCATCTCGACATTGGTGATTTCACGACCCTCAAAAAGTAGGGTCGCCTGTTCACCTTGCTCCATCACCCTGTTTTCACCAAGTTTGGCAATATTCATGATCGCTTTCTCCATAGTCGGACTTATACTAACATACGTTCGGTATATTAATATTGAACGAACGTCATTTTTATATTAGCAATATATTTTTTTCAAGTTTTTTCAATTTTATTATAATGTTGTATTTTCAATGATATAGAAAATAAGAATCTATATTTATTGACAATGAAATCACGTTTGCTATAAAAACGAATCAAACCATTTTATAATTTAGAATGAAGGATTCAAAATAACGAGGGAGTTCATTCTGGCTTTTGAAAAGATGATAAGAAAGGGCGTTGAACAGGTGAAGGATCTCAAACCGGCCTACAAGCCGGACGGCGTCATCACCGCGGCGGTCTCCTCCCCGCTGAACGCCGCGGCCACGTCCATTATCCTGATGTCCGCCGACATGGCCCGGAAGAAAGGGCTCAAGCCCCTGGCCCGGATCCGGTCGATCGGGTTTGCCGGGGTCGATCCGACCATCATGGGCGTGGGTCCGGTTCCCGCCCGCCGCAAGGCATTGGCGGCAGCAGGATTAGAAGTGAAGGACATCGACTTTTGGGAAATCAATGAGGCGTTTGCCATCGTGGTCCTGAACTGCATCAGGGAACTGGGCATTGATCCGGAGCGGGTCAATGTCATGGGCGGCGGTCTCGCGATCGGCCATCCTCTGGGGGCCACCGGGGTTCGCCTTGTCGGCACCCTGGCCCGGATCCTTCAGGCGAAAGGCGGCCGCTACGGTCTGGCGAACGCCTGTGTGGGCGGAGGCCAGGGCGTGGCCACGATTATTGAGCGTGAACCGTGACGACCTCGTAAAAACTCTTAAAGGTCTTGAAAATGGGGCGGCTTCGTAAAAAGGCCGCAGGCAAGGCGCGCGAATCCCGAGGAATGAGGAGTCGGGGACATGTTCCGGAAGCCCAAAGGGATCGGAACGTGTCCCAGGAACACGCAATGACGAAGGATGAAGCGCAACGCAGCATCCGGACTTTTTACGAAGCCGTGAACCGTAAGCGCTGAAGGATTCCGGTACTGCCGTCAGACCGGACCGACCCGTCCGCTGCACGCGATCGGGAGAAAGACCACCTTCCCGCATGCAAAACACTGCGCCGGAATGGAAAATGCGGGCTCGTCTGCGACGGGCCCTGCGATCGCCCGGAAGGTAAACCAGAGATACATCCATGAATCGCATCGAATGGCTTTTGGCCCGAAAAGAGGAAACGGTCCTCAACGTCTTCAAGCTCAAATCGATGGTCCGGGAGAACGATTCACTCGCGGTCCTCATTTACGGCAGCCCCGATCCGGACGGCGTCGCCTCCGCGATGGCGCTGCGGGAGATCCTCAACCAGACGCAGCCTCTGGCGAAGTGCGTTTTCGTGGCCACCGAGCACGTCATCCGTCATCAGAACGCGGAGTTCATCCGGGAGATGAAGGTCGAGATCCAGATGCTCGACAAGATCGATCTCAAAGAGTTCCGGCTGATTGCCGTCGTGGACGCCCAGCCGACCTTTTTCGGCGAGGCCCTCGGCGGGATCAAGCCCCAGATCGTCCTTGACCATCACCCCTGCAAGACGGTCTGGCACGCCTCTCTTGCCGACGTCCGGCCGAACTACGGGGCGCTTGCTACGATCATGACGGAATATCTCCTGGCCGCGCGGGTGAAGATTCCCAAGCGACTCTATACGGCCCTACTCTACGGGATCCGAAGCGACACGGTCAATTTCGAGCGGGACGCCAGCCTCGAGGACATCGGCGCCTATTACCTCACTTTTTCGCGGGCCAACCGACAGCTCATCCGCCGCATCGAGCTGAACCAGATTCCGGACCGGTTCCTGAAATACTACGATTATGCCTACCACCACAAACGCCGTTACCGCGACAGGATGATCTGCTTTCTGGGCGCCGTCGAAAGCGCGGACGTCTGCGTGCAGGTGGCCGATTTCCACCTTCGGATCATCAACGTCTTCCATGTGATCGTCGCCGGCATCGTAAAGGACCGGCTGATCATCATCTTTCGGGGGGACGGCTACCGTCAGGACTGCGGTTCTATTGCTATGAAATCTTTCGGGAATATCGGTAGTGCGGGTGGTCACCGGAGTGCGGCGCGGGTGGAGATCCCCATGGAGACGCTCCGGGCGGCCCTGGAAAATGATCTCTCCCAGGAGTCCATGGACCGCTTCCTCGTCCAGCGCCTCCGGCGGAAAAAAATACCGGCGGAGAAGGTGAACGGCAGGATATGATCCATTATTCTTCCGATGTCGTCTTGGGCGGGGGCTGGCTTTTCTCCGTTTCGGAGGGTTTAACCTCCTTCTTCTCGGCCGCCGGGGCCTTTTTCCCGCCGTAGTCCGTAGCATACCAGCCGTTCCCCTTCAGGTGGAAGGAGGAGAGGGACATCAGTTTCTGCACGGAACCCTTGCAGGATTTGCATGATTTCACGGCGGGGTCGGTGATTCCCTGAAACACCTCAAACTCCTCGCCGCATTTCTGACATTTGTACTCGTAAATCGGCATAACAAAAAAACCTCCAAGCGAATAACTTAATGAACCAGATCTCCGATCCGGTAAAGGTTGCTGAAACAATCCAGGACCAGATTCAGATCGGAATCGGTGGCCGGTTTGAGCAGGTTCCGGGTGATCCGGTGGACCTTTTCCTCCTCATCCGATTTCTCCTCTTCCGGGGCGTCGAAGTTCCCCTCGCCCCGGTCGAAACGGATCACGTGCACCAGCTCGTGCGCGGCGATGTAGAGCAGCAAAGGCGAAAGCCGAATGAATGAATGGGCCCGCTCTACCGCATCGAGGATCCGATCGTCCTGGAGACAGATTCGGTAGAAGTGCAAATCTCCGTCGGTTCCGCCGGATTTCTTCCGGAACTGGTATTTGCAGAGCTGCGCGAAGGCCCCATCGCGGACCTCGTGCTTCTCTAAAAAGGCAAGCGTTTTCACGTCGTACCGGCGCTCTTTCCACTCCGCCGGGCCGATGCGGAAGTATCGTCCCGCCATCTTCTCGGCCTGCGAAAAGGTTCTGCCGGCAAGCGATATCTGCTCTTTATTGAAATACCGCTCCATGGAATTTCTCCGCCTCAATCGGGGCTAATATATGCACCGACCGACTTCTGTCAAGCCCGATTATGGGCGAAACAGGGGGGCCGCTCTCGATCTATTTGCGCGGGATGGTCTTGATGTCCCATGTCGCTTCGCAAAATTCGACGCCCTGTTCTTCTCCCGCCGGAATGACGTGGCGAACGCTCCGGCCGAATGCCTTCGCAGAGGCGCGGTATTTGAAAATCCCGCCGGTGGTCGACTGGAGGTTCACCTGGCTCATCGGCAGGCGCGTCGCATGGACCGTGAAGCGGATCGTGCCGAGAGGGGGCTGGACCGTGAGCTGGTAACGATCCCCTTCATCGGTGATTCGGTAGAGCTTCTCTTTTTCAAAGGAGGAGATCTGGCGGTAGTTGTTGGGGAGGAGCTGGAGGACGGCCCCCTTCATGTCGATCTGAATCACCTTTCCGTAGAAGTCCCGGTTTCCCTGCAGATAGAGGGTAACCGTCTCTCCCTCCTCGTACTTCTTCCGGTCCGTCCAGATCCTTACATCGAGGAGATCGGCCCGGTCGAGAAGAGCGGCATCCGGTCGGTTTCTGGTTTTTCTCTCCTTGGGGACGAAGCCGGTCTCCGCTTCAATCCAGATATGGGGCCGTTCTCCCTTGCCGGGGAGGGTTTCCTGCTGCTGCAGGATCCGGACAAAACCGGCGGGCGTCCGAACGAGATCGAAGTCGAGACCGAACTTTCCCAGTTCAAGCAGCCGATTCCGGGTCTTTTCCAGGGCGGTCTGTCGGCCCCGGTTCAGGAGCCCGGCCAGGGCCTGCTTCCGGTCGGCTTTTGCGGCCGGCGCCGTTCCGGCGTCGACGCCCAGGATCAGGGAACGGGTCTCCGTGTCCGGTGGGGGCGCGGCAGCGGGCGCCGACGCGGCGAAGAGGGCGGTGCTGGGTGAAAAAATGAAACCGATCCCGATAACAAGCGCAACGATGTACCGACGAAAAAAGGAAGAAACCATCATCACGTGCCTCCTTTCCTGAGGGTTTGTGTCTGCCTTATCCCCTCCCCGGACGGGAAGGGGCCATGTTGTTGCCGTTCCGATCCAAGGCGCCGGAGAAACGATTCATTTACAGAGGTCCTCTTTTACCGGTGTGAACCTCCAGTGCGGATTGGATGATCCGGTCGATCAGCCCCGCCTGGGTGATCCCGGAGGCCGCCGCCTGATGGAACAGGACGGTGGAGGGCGTCATGCCGGGGAGCGTATTCGGTTCCAGGACCGCTACCCGTCCATCGGGTCGGACAAACATGTCGATCCGGGTATATCCTTTCAGATTCAGGATCCGGAAGGCCTTAACTGCCGTTTCCCGGATCTTTTCGATCTGTTCCGCGGGCAGCCGGGCCGGGGTCTTGTTCTCCCCCTGACCATAGAGGAACTTGTCCTCCAGAGAGAGGACGTCGTCCGTGGGGATTGTCTCCGAAGGGATCAGGGCCTCGGGCGCATCCACGCCGAGGACGCCGCAGGTGACCTCCATTCCGGCGAGGAACTCCTCAACAAGAACCACGTTGTCCCACAAAAAGGCGTTTGCCACGGCTTCCGGGATGCCCTCCGCCGCAACAACCTTTTTTACGGCGGTGCTGCATCCCTCCCGGCAGGGCTTGACGACGCAGGGAAAGCCGATCTCCCGGACGATCTCCCCGATGACCGCCGGCTTCTCCGCTTCCCATAGCCGCCGGGGAATCGGGATCGTCCGCGGAACATCGATCCCGTTGGTCTCCAGGATTCGGCGGCAGATATACTTGTCCATACCGATTGCGGAGGCGAGGACGCCGGAGCCCGTGTAAGGGATTCCGAGGAGTTCGAGGAGACCCTGCATGCAGCCGTCCTCTCCGTACTTGCCATGCAGGCCGAGGCAGACGACGTCCACCCGGGTCCTCAGGAACTCATAGGGGATCGGTTTGGCCTCCTGCGGGAGATCCTCCTCGATGTCGCGCGTGCTGTTCCGCATGAGGAGCTTGACGGGGATCTCCCAGAAGGCCGGCCGGCTGTCCATGAAGATGGGAACAGGATCATATTTGCGGCGGTCGATCTTGCTGAAGATGTTCCTCCCGCTCTCCAGGGAGACCTCTTTTTCGGAGGAGAGGCCTCCCATGATGATCCCGACCCTCATTTTTGGGGCTTTTTCTTCTCCACTTTTGCCCATCTTAGAAGCTCACCGTCAAGGCCAAATAGGGCCCCGCAAAGTCCGTGTTCAGAAAAAGATCATCCCGGTCGAAATGCACCCGGATGACCTTGTAACCGGCATGGATGTCGGTGCCGGGCGTGGCGGCGCCATCCGATTTCATGTCCGCCTTGAATCCCGGAAACCAGTAATAACCTCTGGCTCCGATCTCGAACGCGCCGACCGGCATCGCCCAGAGAAGAAGCAGCGCCAACGCGCAAAAGACCGTCCATGGGGATCTTTTCATGGGGACCTCCTTGATGGTTGTGGTTTCGTTTCTCTTCCGGCGCCTGCGGGCGCCCCTGTTTCCGATGGTCCTCTATACCATCAATCATCGTTGTTTTCCAGAGGGTCGTAGACCTTTTTTCCCCCTCTGACGGAATATTTCTTGACGGCTTCGTAAAAAGTCCGGATGCTGCGTTGCGCTTCATCCTTCGTCATTGCGGCGTACGACAAAGTACGCCTCATTCCTCAGGATTCGCGCGCCTTGCCTGCAGCCATTTTACGAAGCCGTCTTTCTTTAAAGCCGTCCGTTGGGGGACTATGGCCGGTTGTGTATACCCCGCAGAGGGAAGAAAATCAATGTCTGCTCCCGATCATGACCCCGCATCTGCTTGAAGAATCTCCAGCGTGAAAGCTCAAGGCACTCCAATGAAATGGCCCCCCCGGCGATCCTTAAATGAATAGCGCTCGAATTCCTTTTGGTATATATCGGGTAACCTTGGGTTGCGGAGAGACGCTTCCTGGATTGCGGCGGAAACGATGATCGCGCCCTTCCGGCGGACGGTTCTTGTCGGTCTTGAAACCAACCGGGGAAAGACGGCTTCGTAAAGGACGGGACAGGAACTTTAACCGGGAAACGGCAGGCGGCATTTTCGCAATGATCCGAAAGATGAAGTCGTGGGGGGTGATTCGGGAAAGGATGGTCGCCCGATTCTACCGGACACGGTTCGCGAGGGAAGCCCTGGAGGGGAAAGCGGATCTTTCTTCGCTGCGTTCTTCGTTGCGAGCGAAGCCGACACCCAGGGTCTGGGCCGGATTGGCTCTTATCGGCTTCAGCTACGTCATCGGGTGGCTGGCGGTCAGGCTCCTGGCCTGGGTCTCCTATCTTCTGCGGGAACCCCTGATCGTCGCCATCGGCGGTCCTTTAACCTACGGCCTGTCCTATCTCGTCTTTCTGTTCGGGTGGTATCTTGCGGGCGTCCATTACGCGAATATCTTTCTGCGATGGGCGACGCGGCGTCTGCTGGAGCGTTTGGCGGCGGCGCCACCGGGAGATGGCCCGTATGAATGGCTCCGGCCATCCCGATTCCCTGTGGAAGTTTCTGCGGCGATCAAGAACGGTGCGGTCACCGGCAGAGAACGGGGAGGTCTCTCGCCGGCCCTTTTCACCGGGGTGACGGCCTTTTTCATCGCCGGCTTCCTGTTGTGGATCCGGCCGACGCTGGTCGTCGTCCCCTTGGGGTTTTTCATCCTGCTCTGTCTGGTTGCCCCCTTCCTCACCAGGGTGGGATTTTTTCTGCCCGTGATCAGTCGGCAGGATAGAGGGCGCAACGTGGCGGCCTTGACCTTCGATGACGGTCCCGATCCGGACGTTACCCCTCTGTTGCTGGAAGTTCTGAACCGGTATGGCATTCAGGCAACGTTTTTCGTCGCCGGAGCAAAGGCTAAACAGCATCCGGAACTCATCCGTGAAATCCTCTCTCGGGGCCATACCCTGGGCAACCACTCCTATCATCATGATCCATTGCTGATGCTGCGCTCCCGAACGAGGCTCAAAGAAGAGATCGCCCATACGCAGGATCTGCTGGCAAATTTTGCCGTCCGTCCGTTGACCTTCCGCCCACCCGTCGGCATCACCAACCCCCGGCTGAAGGGAGTGCTGCGGGAGCTTGGCATGTACTGTGTGACGTTCAGTTGCCGCGCCTTCGACCGGGGAAACAGGCGGATTGAAGGGCTGGCGATGATCATTCTCAAGAAGGTCCGCCCCGGCGCCATCATATTGCTGCATGACGTTACTCCGAGGGGCGGAGGGGGAATTGCGCACTGGCTTACGGAAATGGAGCGAATTGTTTCCGGTTTGAAGACGCGTGGGTATGAAATCCTCCCGCTGTCGGAATTGATCGATCGGCCAGTCATGGAACAGCTTGCGGCAGATGAATCGAAACGTTAATTTTTCTTGACACCCATGCCGTTGGGCTGTAGTGAGGACGGCGGCAATCCAAGATATCTCTGCCGTTCCGGTTGGCGGTATCAAGGTGAGAAAACGGGGGAAGGCATGACCTCGCGGTTCAATCATGAGTGGCTGCGGTTGTCGGGTGAGGCGGAACGTGTTGTTGCCTCGGCGAGATTCCCGAACGATTCAGGATGGTTCGCTGGTCATTTCCCGGGTAATCCGATTGTGCCGGGGGTGGCGTTGATCGCCCTTGTGGCGGAAGCCGTCAGCGAACGGGAGCGCAGCGAGGGGCGATCTCTGGTGATCACGGGCGTCCGCCGGGTCCGGTTTCGTCTGCCCGTCAGGCCGGACGATGAGGTGACCCTGGAGGCAATCCGGATACCGAAAAAGGAAGGGCCGGCTTATGTTTTCAACATCTATCTTGCCGGTGAGAATGCATGCAGCGGCGTCTTGACGGCAGAAGCCCCCCGGTCATGATCTTTTATCACCAGGACAGTCGTTTACCGGACGGCCCGGATTAATCCGATAGCCCGATGGAAAAATCCCGATAAAATCCCTTGACAAGTCAGGGGATTTTTTACGAAAGTATAGCCATGCCGTCGGCGCTCCCGGTATCGGGGCGACTATTATCTATTATCTATTGCGCGAGGGAGGTTGAAACATGCCGGAGAGCAACGAGACCCGCGAACGGATCCTCCGGATTGCCGAGATCATCATTGAGGAGCTGAAGCTGGAGGAGATCACGTCGGAGTCGTTCGATCCCGATATGGATCTGGTGGACGAACTCGGGGTGGACAGCATGGATCTGGCTACCGTGGTCCTGGTTCTGCAGGACGAATACGGGGTCTTCATCGACGAGGACGATTATCCGAAATTGAAGACCATCCGGATGATTGCCGAATACCTGCAATCCCGCCTGCAGGGGCGAAAGGGTTAGGGATGCCTGACGATCATGAAGGCCGTGGGGATCTAAACAAAGACATCGGAGTGGATGCATGCAGGATGGTGCGAATCTGGCCGTGACGAGGAATGCGGCAACGGAACGGTGCGTGGCGGCCGAGCATAGCGCTGTGGGGCAGGGCGTTGGGATTCCGGAGGGAGCGGATCGCCGGCGATGGAAATTTTCCGAACTGCTGGCGGAGCGGGGCGTGCGGGCCCGCTGGGAAAAGGTCCGAAAGTACTTTTTTCTCCGGGAATCCACCTATGACATGAGCAACCGCTGCAACCTGCGTTGCGACGGCTGCTATTACTACGAGGGTGAAAAGCAGTTTTCTGGGGAAAATGGGGATGTCGGGGCGTGGCGGGCGCTGATGCGCGCGGAGAAGGCGCGCGGCATCACCTACGTTGTCCTGGCGGGGGCCGAGCCATCCCTTGTTCCTGACCTTCTCGAAGTCTGTTTCGCCGAGATGCCCCTGGGCTGCATCGCCACCAACGGCGTCCGCCGCATCGAGCCCGCCGTCGGTTACAAGATCCATATCTCCGTCTGGGGGAATGACGCAACCAGTCTCCGTGTGCGCAAGGCGGGGGATCTGCTCCAGCGACAGATTGAAAACTACCGCGACGACCCCCGGGCTGTGTTCGTCTATACCTTCACGCGCGAAAACATCGATGAGGCGGCCGGCGTTGTTGACGTGCTGACGGCGGCCAACTGCCGGGTCACCTTCAACATGTTTTCCTCGCCGGTCGGTTACGCGGGACCGCTCCGTCACGACGGGGCCTCCCTGGTTCGCACGCGGGAGGCGATGGTGGAGATGATGGCCCGGCATCCCCGGCATCTCTTCTTCTCGCCGTACAGCGCCGTCGCCCACACGCATGCGCTGGGCCTTCACGACCTGTACCGTTGTTCCTATCCCCGGATGAACGCATCCACGGATATCGGGCTCGGCCGTTCCTTCCGCCAGTTCCGGACCGACCTCAGCTGGGATCGGGACGCGGCCTGCTGCGTTCCCGACACGGATTGCACCGACTGCCGTCATTACGCGGCGGGGAGCGCCGTGGTGACCGCTCGGCTTTACCGGCACGTGACGGATCCATGGACCTTCCGGTCCTGGCTGGACTATGTCGACACCTATCTGGCCGTCTGGGTGATGGGATACGAAAAAGGGGAAAATCTCTGCGCGGAAATGATTTCGCCGCCGGGATGCGAAAAAACCGTGAAGGGATAACGATGCAAACCGTCAGCACCCTGTTGGATGAAACCTGGCAAGAACGTTACAAGGCGATATCCCGCCTGAATATCCGCAGCTCCATCTATGATGTCACGAACCGGTGCAATTTGCGCTGCAAGGGGTGTTTCTTTTTTTCCTCCGATGAACACAAGGTAGCTCCCGAGGAGGGAGATCCGGCCCGGTGGGAGGCGTTCGTGGAGAGGGAACAGGCGCGGGGGGTCAACCTGGCCAT
>JAPLJX010000294.1:7732-11654 GCA_026388375.1 Deltaproteobacteria bacterium | reverse complement strand
GAAATGAAGAAAGTCTCGCAGGCCAGGCAATTCTCCCGTGATGTTAAGCGCATGCAGAAACGAGGGAAGGACTTGGAAAAGTTGCAGGAGATTGTCAAGCTTTTGGCCGAGGGCACCCCTCTTCCAGCAAATCATAGAGATCATCCACTAATAGGACCGTGGCATTTGTCACATGACTGTCATATTGAGGCCGACTGGATACTGATTTACACGACAGATCAGGATTCGCTCCGCCTTGAACGCACCGGCACACACAGCGACCTTTTCAAGAAATGACATCGTCCGACAAGGCGCTGCAGCAGATCCGCAAGATGCGGCATTTCGAACGCAAAATATTTCAACCGCCATGCTTGTTGCCTTGTGGCTTCGAGGGGTGGCTCTTTTCATATTTCCATTAATCGATTGTACAATGATGTAACATCTTTTACGGAGGCAATGCAGGAGGTCGCCTATGAATTATAATATAGAATACGAACGTGAAGAGGATGGCCGTTGGATAGCTGAAGTGCCTAAATTACCAGGCGTTCTCGCCTATGGTACAACCGCCGATGACGCCATGAGAAAAGCTGAAGCTCTTGCGCTACGGGTTCTTGCAGATCGCCTTGAAATGGCAGAAAGTAGTCCACTTCCCATAAGCATTGCCTTTGCGACTGTATAGACTCGGCGGCTGAAAAATAAATCTGTCCCCCTTTTTACTGCAAAATGGAGGCAACAGGATGAGAACAAATCATGAAGACTTGATAGCGAAGGTTATGAGCAACCTTGGCGGTTTACCGACATTTCGGATTGAAGAGTTGTTGGATTATATAGAATTTCTGAAGAATCGTGATGAAAAGACTGAAGATCCCATTCTGAAGGTTGCCGGCATTCTCTCGGGCGAGCCCATATCAGCGCAAGAGATCGATGAAGAACTCTACGGAAAGGAAGATCAACGATGACGGCGCCATATTTCATCGATACATGGGGGTGGTTGGCCCTTGGCAATCGCAGGGATGCCTATCACGATGAAATAAAAAGTTTTTATGCTCGACTTCAATCTGATGGCGTCGGCATTTACTCGTCTGATTATGTTCTCGATGAATTGGTCACCATCCTGTTCCGAAGAGAGAGTGTTCAGCAGGCTCAATCTTTCATGGAAGGCATTCTCAAAGGAGCCGTTACAGGAAAATTGATCATCGAGCGGATCACGTCCGAGAGATTTTCCCTTGCATGGAAGCTTCGCGACAAATATCGAGACAAGCCACTTATATCATTCACTGATTTGACATCAATGGTCGTGATGGAACAGCGCAGAATCAAACGGATAATTACACGGGATGATCACTTCCTACAGGTGGGAATGGGATTTGTAATAGAGCCATAAAAACGGCTGCTGAACCAAGGCATGAAAAGGGCAATGAGGAACGAGATAATGCGAGGAACGATTCTGCATGGGTCGTAAAATAAATCTTGGGAAATTCGGGGAAATTCGGGGAAATTCGGGGAAATTCGGGGAAATTCGGGGAAATTCGGGGACATAATACTCAATAATGGATTGACCTGCTGGAAATCTGTATTATGTCCCCCGATTACCCGGCAACGCTTGGATTTGCCAGCGTAATCCCAGAATATTCGACAAAGATTGTCTGCCGTTTAAGTCAATTGTGAAGAATCAACGATGGAGGACAATGATATGGATAAAACCGAGAAACTAAATGTTTCGGCCAGACTTGACGTTGTTTCTTCCTATCACGATGAGTACCTTAAAGAGCTAACGAGCAGCTCAAAGATATTTATCACCCTATCTATTGCAATAATTGGCTTTTCACTTTCATTCATGGGACCTGGTTTACGAGAAAGAATCGCTATAAACTGGATCATATGGACTTGGCTTTTTTTGTGGCTCACTTTGCTACTCGGATTCTTATCTCTCTATTTGTATCCCAAGATTTTTAAAGCAAAAGCAGATTATCTGCATGAATCACTTATGTTTGACATAGCTGAACGGTTTGAAGACACAAATGAAGTTAGGGAGAAATTCCATAAAAGTGGAAACGATGCTTATCTAAAATATGAAATCCTTCGCAAATGGGTTAGAAGGTTGATTATTGCTCAAGCGGTATCGCTCTCTTTATCATTATTGTGTTACTCAATATTTATTTATATGAACTTCATTATGAGGCTATGTGTTACATAAATGCCACCTGCAACAGCCTGTGAAAAACACGGCAGGTAAATGTGATCGTTCGGCCACAAAGAAAGATGAATTCAATAATAATTGAGATGGGGGTTCAGAAGTGACACTAAATCTTATCTATTTTCTTGCTGTATTTTTTATTGGCATTATTGGCGGACACTTTGTCAATCTAATCATTAGAAGATTCCCGATTAAACTTAAACAGCATTTGGAAGAATTGGAAGAAATAAAAAAAGGTTATCCGCAAGGTAAATTATACCCAGACATTATCAAAGAGGACTATTCCTTATCCTATGTCGGTGGAAACGCATCGTATTTCTTAATTATAACTTTGGTTACGTCTATTTTAGAGGCTTTTATCTATTATGTCTCAAAGGGTAACGTTTCATCTTTTTCTTATTTTCTGTTTTTGTTAGCATTCCTCATGGTTTTGAGACTGCCGCTGTTGGTAGAGTTATTCGTTAAAAGTAATCGTTACACACAGAGCAATAGCGTTAATAAGATGAGACCATCGGGTATAATGTATAGGGCTTATATTATCAGAACAAGACCTATTTTATGTAGCGTAGCGATGATACCACTATTAATTGTACTAGTTATTTGACGAGGGAGGGGACTTACGGCATGCTTGATGAACAATCTGTCTATCCGTAATCTTCAGTGTTGATGAGTGACTACTGCTGTGCAGTTGTAGGTGTAACGAGAGAGAAGCACGCAAGAACTGGATGACCCGATTTTTCGATTCTGGACCGAGGAGACCGATTGATGAAGCAGGTCGAAGAGTGCTATCAAATTCTGAAAGATCCAAACGGTTACGTGAAAAGATACAAGGCGGAGAGCGGTCGGAAGGTTGTCGGAACCTTCTGTTCCTATGCGCCGGAGGAGATCATCCTCGCCGCCGGGGCGCACCCCTTCAGGCTCTTCGGCTCGGGGGAGAAGATCCGGCTGGCCGAGGCCCATCTTCAGTCCTATTGCTGCTCGCTGGTCCGGGGTGCCTTGGAGGACGCCCTCGATGGCCGTCTCGCGTTCCTGGACGGGGTCGTCTTTCCCCACACCTGCGACTCGATCCAGCGTCTCTCCGATATCTGGCGGCTGAACGTCCCCGGCTGTTTCCACCTCGACCTGGTCTTGCCGGTCAAACTGGATACGGACGGCGCCCGGCAATACATGATCGATGTGCTGAGACGGTTCCGCGGGGAACTGGGGGAGAAGCTGGGCGTGACGATCTCCGACGAAGATCTCCGGGCCGCGATACGGATCTGCAACCGGATTCGCGCCGCCCTGACACGGATCTACGATCTGAAGGGCGAGCGGCCGGAGATCCTCAAGGGGAGCGATCTCTACGCCCTTGTCCGGGCCGCGATGATCATGGACAGGACAACGGCGGCTTCGCTCCTGGAGGAGGTAGCGGAGGAGCTTGAGAAAAAAAGTGCGGGGCAGGCAGTCGCAGGTTCGGCGCAAAAAGGAACTGCCGTTTCCGGTCCGGCGCGCAAGCGAATCTTCCTTTCGGGCGGCGTCTGCAACCAACCCGACATCTACACGATCATCGAGGAGGCGGGCGGCGCGGTCGTCGGCGACGACCTCTGCACCGGTTCCCGCTATTTCAGCGGACAGATCGACGAAAAAGCCGATCCCGTGACGGCCATCGCCGACCGGTACCTGGAGCGGGTTGTCTGTCCGGCGAAGCATCGGGGCCTTACCGACCGGGCGGACCACCTCGTCCGTCTCGTCCGGGAGAAGCAGGCG
>JAPLJX010000294.1:0-7722 GCA_026388375.1 Deltaproteobacteria bacterium | reverse complement strand
TCGACTACCCTTATCTAAAGGAGGCGCTGGATCGGGAGGGGATACCGAGCATGCTTCTGGAGGTCGAGGACCGGCTCCCGGCCGACGGGCAGCTCCGGACGCGGTTTGAGGCGTTTGTCGAGATGATCTGAGAATAGGCACCCATTATTATTATCGGGAGAAGACGATGGCGGAAAAAGACGAAGAGAAGGAAAAGCGGAAGATCAAGACGGTCGCAAAGATGAAGGAGATCATGACGGCCTACTACATCGATGCGAAAACCGCAGGGCAGACGGGGAAAAAGGTCGCCTGGATCACGAGCGGCGGGCCGGTGGAACCGCTGATCGCGATGGACGTGATCCCCGTCTATCCGGAGAACCACGGGGCGATGGTCGGGGCGAGCAAGATGGGGGCGGATCTCTGCGGGAAGGCCGAGGCGATGGGCTATTCGAGCGACCTCTGTTCCTATGCCCGCACCGACATCGCCTGCGCCCCGATCAACGGCGGGCCGATCGGCGGCCTCCCGCGGCCCGACATGCTCGTCTGTTGCAACAACATCTGCGGGACCGTCCTGAAATGGTACGAGGTGCAGGCCCGGTTTTTCAAGGTGCCGCTCTTCATCCTCGACACCCCCGTCTGCCATACGGGTTTTTCCGCGGAGGCGAAACGCTATGTCAAGGGGCAGATCAACGAGTACATTGCCTTCCTGGAGAAGGCCTGCGGAAAGAGGTTCGATTATGACCGGATCAAAGAGGTCGGGCGCCTCTCCGTCCAGGGGCAGCGGCTCTGGCAGGAGATCCTCGACACGGCGATGAACCGGCCCGCGCCGATCAGCGCCTTCGATGCCTTCTTCCACCTCGCCCTGATCGTGACGCTCCGCGGGACGCAGCAGACCGTGGACTATTACAAGGTGCTGCTGGCCGAGATGCAGCAGCGCGTCGCCGAGGGGATCGGCGCCGTTCCCCTCGAAAAATACCGGCTCCTCTGGGACAACCTTCCCGTCTGGTACCGGACGAAGTGGCTCTCCGAGAAGTTCGCCTCCCAGGACGCATGCCTCGTGGCGGACACCTACACCTCAGCCTGGTGCGGCGCCCTTCGGTACATCGATGAAAACGATTTTCTCGGGTCGATGGCCGAGTGCCACGCCCGGATCTACCTCAACATCGGCGTGGACGAGATGGCCCGGCAGGTGATGGAGATGGCCGACAAATACGACGTGGACGGCATCGTCATGCACTCCAACCGGAGCTGCAAACCCTACTCTTTCGGGCAGTACGATATCCAGCGGATCATCCGGGAGCAGAAGGGGCTGCCGACACTCATGATCGAAGCGGACATGGTCGATGAGCGGAGTTTCTCCGAGGGTCAGATCGAAACCCGGATCGACGCCTTCATTGAGGTGCTGAGGGAGGGAAAGAAACGATGAAGATCAATGTTGTGGATGAATTTATCACACTGGCCTCGCTGAACAGCCCTTCCCGCAGGGAGGGTCGTGTCGCCGCATATCTGGTCGGAAGGCTCCGGGAACTGGGCGTGGAGCCGACGGTGGATGATTCGGCCGCGCGTTCAGGGAGCGACACGGGCAATATCATCGCCCGGATTCCAGGCAGCGCCGCCGGACCGACCATCCTGTTCTGCGCCCACATGGACACGGTCGGCCCCACGGAGGGAATGATACCGGTGGTCCGGGACGGCGTGGTCTACAGCAACGGCGAGACCGTTCTCGGGGCGGACGACAAAGCGGGGATTGCGGTCATCCTGGCTGCCCTGTCGCGGCTGAAGGCGGATGCGATCCCCCACGGGCCGATCGAGATCCTGTTCACCGTTCAGGAGGAGGTGGGGCTCTTCGGCGCCAAATATCTGCAGGCGGATCTGAAGGCGGACTTCGGCTATATCCTGGACGGGGATGGGCCGGTGGGGAATATCATCAACCGGGCGCCCTCCAAGATGGACCTCGATTTTGTTCTGGCAGGAAAAGCCGCCCATGCGGGGCGTCCCGATACCGGGATCAACGCGATCGTTGTCGCCTCATCGGCCATTGCCCGTCTCCGTACCGGCCGCATCGATGCTGAGACCACCTCGAACGTCGGCGTCATCAGCGGGGGCAAAGCGCGGAACATTGTTCCCGATCGGGCGGATGTGGCCGTCGAGGTCCGGAGCACCGATCCGGAAAAGTTGGAGCGGGAAGTCCAGGCGGTCCTCCATGCTTTTAACGAAGCGGCGGCCGCCTCCGGCGCCCGTCTGACCGTCCGGCGGGAGGCCTCCTTTGAAACCTTCACCATTCCGGAAACCCACCCGGTTGTGACCAACGCCTTTCGAGCGGCGCGCTCCCTGGGCATCACACCTCGTCTCTGGACCTCCGGCGGCGGTATGGACGCCAACGTCTTCAACTTGCAAGGGTTGGTCTGCGTGGGTCTGGGAATCGGCACCGAGGATCCCCATTCGCCGAAGGAACAGATCCCCGTCGCCCAGCTCGAAGCGGGCGTACGGTTTATCGGGGCCCTGCTTGCCGAAGCGGTTTACCGGTAGTCCGCTCTCACGCATCAAGGCTTCCGCCCACATCCAGGCTGTGGGCAAGCCGTTTGTGCTCTTCAGGCGTGATCCACGACACGTGGAGATAGTTGGCGATAGCGTCGTCGTTCAAACCGATTCGGCGGGCCTCCTGTACGGTAACCCGATAGGCCTCGATTTCGGTCTCTCGATCCACGTAAGCCTTGCTTCTGTCGTACAGATTCCTCCCCTGCAGGTGTTGTTTGACATGGCACAGCTCGTGGATGATGTCCAGATAGAGGAATTCGTCCGAGGCGCGAAGCAGATGCGTCAGGCCAATGGTGATGGAAGCATCGTCGTTGTTTACGTACATCTCGTAGGGTTGGTCAACCACAAACACCTTGATGTCCGCCATGACCTGATCGATCTCTTCCGCGTCGGCAAAGATGGCAGTCAGAATATCATAGGTGCGGATATCGGCAAAAACTTCCGTCAGTCGGTATTGTCCGGGTTCAAGTCGGCGATCGATGCGAAACCTGTTTTTCATCCGGATTGCCTTGCCTCGCTCACGCCCCATTTCAGGTGGGCATCGTCCGCGGCCTTTCTCGATGAGATATTGCTTTTTTTTCAGAGGAAGCATAAGCAGAATAAGTTCCTATGTCAATCAAATCAAGGCCGCGAAATGAACGCGGGGCGGAGCCGGATACTTTTTACCCGCCTGGATACGGCGGTGAATATAAAGTATCCGGTTTTTTTGGCAGAAAAAGGGGGGATGGAATTTGATCTTCATGATTTCAGGGAGATGCGTCTTCTCCTATGCTGGCATGCTGTTTGCTGTCTCTCAGGCGGTAAGGAACATCGGGCTTCCCATCCCTTGGTTGGGAGTATATGATGAGGGCAGGGGGATTTTTTACGAAGGCGTTGGGCATGACCCGGATGATGCCGGTGTCGGAGACGGGGGAAGGTTTTCATGAAAAGATTGCTTCTGTTCGTCGTCTGTTTCTGGGTCTGTGTCGGGTCGATCCTGCCGGCGGGGCTCGGCGCGGAAGAGCTGGTCCGCAAGGGCGAGACGCTGGATCTTCAGCGCTGCATCGCCATCGCGCTTTCGGGGCATCCCGGCATGCAGGCGGCCATAGGCACCATCAGGGCCGGCGACAGCCGAATCGGTCAGGCCCGCTCCGGATATTATCCCCAGTTGAACGGATCGGCCGGTTACAGCCGGACAAATCCGACGACGTCCATAGGGTCCGCAGGGCAGGCTTACGACAGCTACTCCTCCAGTGTCTCTCTGAGCCAGAATCTCTACGACTTCGGTAAAACCTCCACCCAGGTGAAGATTCAGGAACTCAACCGGGATTCCTCCCGTTCGGATCTCGATAACATTCGCACCCAGTTGAGTTTCGGGGTTAAGCAGGCCTACTTCGGACTTCTCCAGGCCGGTAAAAACCGGGATGTCTTGCGGGAGGTGGTGGGACAGTTCCAGCAGCACCTCGATCAGGCCAGTGCTTTTTTCGAGGTCGGCACAAAACCGAAATTCGACGTGACCAAGGCGGAGGTCGATCTCTCCAACGCGAAACTGAACCTCATCAAAGCCGAAAACGCTTTCCGGCTGGCCCGTGTCGCACTGAACAACGCCATGGGGCTGCCGGAGGCCCCGGATTACGAAGTCACAGATCAGCTCTCCTCTCAACGGGTGGAGATCGATCTGGAGGAAATCCTCCGGAAGGCCTACGACCGCCGGCCGGATCTGAAGGCGATCGCCGTGAAGAAGCAATCCCTGGAACAGAGCATCGAGCTCGCCCGGAAGGGCTATTATCCATCCGTTACAGGCAATGCCGGCTACGGCTGGGGCGGGGGCAGTTTCCCGCTGGATCAGGGCTGGAGTGTCGGCGCCCAGTTGAACGTCCCCCTGTTCAACGGATTCTTGACGAAATACCAGGTGACGGAGGCGCAGGCCAATCTGGACGTCCTTACGGCCAATGAGGCCCTGCTCCGGCAGACCATTGATCAGGATGTCAAGCAGGCGTGGCTGAACCTGCGGGAGGCGGCCGACCGGGGCGTAACGGCGGAGCTGATTGTCCGTCAGGCCATGGAGAACCTGGAGCTTGCCAACGGCCGCTATGCCTCGGGAGTGGGCAGCCCCATTGAAGTGACCGATGCCCTCGTGGCGGCAAGCAATGCGAAATTGGCGCAAATTTCAGCCCTTTACGATTATAAACTGGCACAGTCCAGCCTGGAGAAGGCAACAGGAGAACCATGAAAAAGAAGATCTTGGTGTCGGTTGTTTTGGTGGTGGCTCTGGCATTGGGCGGGTTTTACCTGCTGAAGCACCGGGGAAACGGGGTCCAATTCAAGACGGCGAGGGTGTCCCGGGGGGATCTTCGCGCTACGGTGACCGCCACGGGTCAGGTGAGCGCGGTAACAACCGTTCTGGTGGGAACCCAGGTTTCGGGGACGGTCAAGCAGCTCTTCGTCGATTACAATTCCCCGGTCAAAAAAGGGCAACTGCTGGCCCAGATCGATCCGGCGCTTCCCGAGGCTAAGGTGGCGCAGAGCAAGGCCAATTTGCAGGCTGCCGCAGCCAATGTGGAAAAGGCGGAGGCCGCTCTCACGGACGCCGACCGAACGCTGGAGCGAAATCGGACCCTCTTTGCCAGGAATTTCATTGCCAGAAGCGATTTGGATACGGCGGACACCAACCGGCTCTCGGCGATGGCCCTGTTGAATGTGGCGAAGGCGCAGGTGGAACAGCAGAAGGCGGCGCTGAACCAGGATGAGACCAACCTGAACTACACCCGCATCCTTTCGCCGGTGGACGGAACCGTCATTTCCCGGAATGTGGATATCGGACAGACGGTGGCTGCGAGCTTCCAGACGCCGACCCTCTTCAGCATCGCCCAGGATCTGACCCGCATGCAGATCGATACGAACGTGGACGAGGCGGACATCGGCAAAATCAGGGTCGGGCAGTCCGTCCAGTTTACCGTCGACGCCTACCCGGACGGCATATTTCCCGGACGGGTATCGGAGATCCGGAATGCACCCACGACGGTCCAGAATGTCGTCACCTATGACGTCGTCGTCAAGGTGGCCAATCCGGAGCTGAAGCTGAAACCCGGTATGACCGCCAATGTTTCGATCATCACCGCTGTGGAAAAAGGTGTTATCAAGGTCCCGAACGCCGCCCTCCGTTTCAAGTGGCAACCGGCGGGCGTTTCGCCGGACCGGGGAAGCGCGGGGGCGACGGCTGCGGGCCGCCCGCAGGCGGTCCGTGCAGAGACCGGGGCGAAGACGCAGGGCGTCTGGGTTCTCGACGGGGAAAAACCCCGCCGGGCGCCCCTGACCCTGGGGATCAGCGACGGGAATGAGACGGCCGTCCTCTCCGAGGAGCTAAAGGAGGGGGATGCGGTGATCATCGAGGCGACGGGACAGGCGAAAAAGGGCGCCTCACCGCCCGCCGGCGGGCCGGGGCTCTTCCGATAAAAAGCGGGGAGGATGACCCTCCGCACGGCAGACATCGGGATGCGGGAATCAGGATAACGCCATGGCATTGATCGAAACGCAACATCTGACGAAGGTCTATGAACTGGGAGACAGCGCCGTCCGCGCCATGGACGGTGTATCCCTGACGGTGGCGCATGGGGAATTCGTGGCCATCATGGGCCCGTCGGGCTCAGGCAAGTCCACCTTCATGAACGTGATCGGCTGCCTCGATGTGCCGACCAGCGGGCAATACCTGCTGGACGGAATGGTTGTCGGTGACCGGGACCGGGACGAGTTGGCGGAGATCCGCAATAAAAAGATCGGATTCGTTTTTCAGGGGTTCAATCTCCTTCCCCGCACCTCCGCCCTGGAGAATGTGGAATTGCCCATGCTCTATAACGGGTGCCCTCCGCGGGAACGCCGGCAGCGGGCCATGGAAGCCCTGAAGGCAATGGGCCTGGAAGGGCGTGAGCACCACCATCCGAACCAGCTCTCCGGCGGTCAGCAGCAGCGGGTGGCGATCGCGCGCGCCTTGGTGAACCGGGCGCCGTTGATTCTGGCCGACGAGCCGACGGGGAATCTCGACACCCGGTCCAGCGTCGAGATCATGGAGCTTGTCGTGAAGCTCAACCGGGAGTCGGGGATCACGATCATCCTCGTGACCCATGAGTCGGACATTGCCGCCTTCAGCCGGCGGATCATCAAATTCCGGGACGGGCTCGTCGTCAGCGATGAGCCGGTCAAACAGGCGGAACGGCAGGTTAAAGATCCATGAAAAGTGTTTGCCGACGGACGGAAACGCGGATGATGGGACGGAGGCTCGGATGATCGGCATACCCTCAACTCTCAAGATATCGCTCCGCGCCCTCCGGGTCAACAAGATGCGCTCCGCGCTGACCATGCTCGGGATCATCATCGGCGTGGGTGCGGTGATCACGATGCTCGCCGTCGGAACCGGGGCAAGCGAGAGGATCTCCGAGCAGATGGCAAGCATCGGCAGCAACCTCTTGATCGTCATGCCGGGGAGCAGCACCTCCGGCGGCCTCCGGATGGGGAGCGGTACGCAATCCACCCTGACGCAGGACGACGCCGAAGCCATTGCCCGGGAGTGCCCGGCCGTTTCCGATGTGGCCCCCGTTTACAACGGTGCGGCCCAGGTGGTTTACGGCAATCAGAACTGGTCAACGGGGATCTACGGGACCACCCCCGGCATCCTGCCCGTCCGGGACTGGTCGCTCTCCTCCGGAAGGATCTTCACGGAGCAGGACGTGCGGAACGCCACCAAGGTTTGTCTCCTGGGGCAGACCGTTGTGGACAACCTCTTCGGCAACGCGGACCCCGTAGGGCAGATCATCCGGATCAAGAAGGTCCCGGTTACGGTCATCGGTGTGCTGGCGCCAAAGGGTCAGTCGGACCATGGCCAGGATCAGGACGACACGATCTTCGTTCCCCTTACGACGGCGCAGAAAAAGCTCTTCGGGACGCCTTTCGTGGGGATGGTCCGGGTGATTACAGTGAAGGCGACATGCGCCGATCAACTGGCGGCGGCGGAAGAGCAGATCAACGAACTGCTCAGCCAGCGCCACCGGATCGGCCCCCGCCAGGAAAAGGATTTCACGGTGCGGAACCTCACCCAGATGATGGAGGCCAGAGAGCAGGCCACCCAGGTCATGGGTCTGCTGCTGGCGGCGATCGCATCCGTCTCCCTGCTGGTGGGGGGGATTGGCATCATGAACATCATGCTCGTCTCCGTGACGGAAAGGACCCGGG
>JAPLJX010000248.1 GCA_026388375.1 Deltaproteobacteria bacterium | reverse complement strand
TCCGTCATGAGTATCTCTTCCAGAAAATTCTCCACAACGAGACGGCCTTTGCCATCCAGCGGCGGCTTCAGTGGGCGGGCATTACGACGGTGATTCTGCCGATCAGGGTGCATCTCTAACCCTGGCCGGCCAATGAATCGGCATGCCATACTTCGATCATCATTTTTTCCTCCCGCATTCCAGGGAACTACCGGTTTGATAAAAAAAGAGCCGTATCCGGACGGATACGGCTCGAGTAATCACTACACCATCACTCGCCTTCCCAATGCCCGAACTACTTCGCTGGGGCTCCGCGGAGCTTACCCCACAAAAGCGAAATCGCCGGCCAGAACAGCAGGAGAAGCCCGGCGGTCATAATCGCGCTGACAAGCCAGTTTGAAAAGAAGATACTCAATGCTCCCTGGGATCCCAATATGGCCTGGCGGAACGAGACTTCGGTTGGGTCTCCAAGCACTATGGCCAATATCAGAGGTGCCAATGGATAATCCAGCTTCTTAAAGACATAACCGACAACGCCGAAGAACAGCATGGTCCAAATGTTGAACATGGCATTGTTCACGGTGAAGGCGCCGATCGCACACACCACGACAATGACCGGGGCGATGATCGAAAAGGGGATGCGAAGGATCGCCGCGAATAGCGGCACGGTGGACAGAACGATGACCAGGCCGACGACGTTTGACAGATACATGCTGGCGATCAGGCCCCAGACAAAGTCCTTTTGCTCGATGAACAGCAGCGGACCCGGCTGCAGCCCCCAGATCATCAGGCCACCCAACAGCACCGCTGCAGTGGCAGAGCCGGGGATGCCCAACGCCATCATTGGCAAGAGCGCGGCGCAGCCGGCCCCGTGGGCAGCAGTCTCGGGTGCAAGCACGCCTTCCAGTTCACCCTTGCCGAAATTGGCGCCATTTTTTGACGTGCGCTTGGCAATGCCGTAGCTCATGAAGGATGCGGCTGTTGCACCGCCCGGTTTGAAACCCATCCATGCACCGATGACCGCGCCGATGAGCAGCGTCAGCCAGTACTTTGGCAGTTTTTTCCATGTTTGCCACACAACCGTCGGGTTGATCTTGTCGTGGACACCTTCGAATTTAAGACCCTCTTCCATGCTGACCAGGATTTCTCCGACGCCGAACAGGCCGATCACCACGACCAGGAAATCGACGCCCCGCAGCAGCTCGGACCAACCAAAGGTGAGGCGGAGCGCGCCGCTGACGTTATCCATGCCGATTTGCGCCACGCCGAAGCCCAGCATCAGGGAGGCCATGGTCTTGAATGGGTCCTTACCCGTGCCGATGAAACTGGCAAAGGTAAGAAAATAGACGGCAAAGAATTCAGGTGGACCGAATTTCAGCGCAAACTTTGCCACCAGCGGCGCCAGAAAGGTGATCATCAAAATGGCAAAAAGGGCGCCGAAGAACGATCCGGTGAAGGAGGCCGTGAGAGCTTCACCGGCCCTGCCCTGCTGGGCCAAGGGGTAGCCGTCGAACGTGGTGGCCACCGAATGCGATTCACCGGGAATATTGAACAGGATCGAGGTAATGGCCCCTGCAAACAACGAGCCCCAGTAGATACACGATAACATGACGATCGCCGAGGTGGGAGACATGGTAAACGTGAGCGGCAGCAGGATAGCAACGCCGTTCGGCCCTCCCAGGCCCGGCAGCACGCCGACGATGACTCCCAGTATAAGGCCGATCGCCATCATGCCGAGGTTATACCAGGTAAGTATAACCGAAAAACCATGGAATAGATTTAACACGTTCTCCACTTGACAATCCTCCTAAGCGGTCGTGCTTCAGTTTAAACAGTTCAATAGCCGAACAGGGATTCCAGCGGCCCTTTGGGCAGCGGAACCAGGAACTGAATTTCAAACATCCAGAAAAGCGCTACACTTATGCCGACGCTGACCAAGATGACTTTAAGCCAGCTGAACTTGGCCATCGCCCGCATGAAACCGCCGATGAACACCGCGGAGGCGACATAGATGCCAATGAATTGGGTGACCACTACATAGAAAACAGTAGGTATCAGCACGTAAAGCACCAGCTTGAAGCGGTCCCAGGAAACGAAGAGCTCATCATTGCGGTGTTTGCCGAAAAGCGCCCTGAGAAAAATAACAACGCTTGAAATACTGAGGATGACCCCGGTGCGGAACGGAAAGTATCCACCCTTAGGCCCGTCAACGGCCCAACCTATCCCGATTCTATGACTGTCCATCATCATCACAACGCCGACGAGGAAGATGATAACGGCCACGGTCTCCTCCGCTGCCTGATACGTCAACCAGGCCGAACGAGGTCGTTCCTGCGTTTGTTTCTGTTTCATGCACTACCTCCCATGACGAACGGAGAAACAGCGCGCCGGTCCGGCGGATCGGGCTACAGTACCCGGACCCGCCGGAACCGGCGTGATTCTAAGCTATTTCTTGGCCGCGAACCCGGCTTCGGTCATCAGCTCTACGTGTTTTGCCATATCTTTTTTCAGGAAGTCAACGAACTCGTCTCCGGTGGCATAGTGCCTTGTGAGCGCATTGTTCTCGGTGTAGTCAAGCCACTCCGGTTTGGAAACCACCGTTTTAAGCAGGTTGGCGTAGAATGCAACCTGTTCCTTGGTCGTTCCGGGCGGCAGGAAGAAGGCGCGCAGCATCTGGTATTGCACGTCGATTCCCTGCGACTTGCAGGTAGGGATATCGGACCATGCTTTGTCAGCTACTTTTTTCTTATAGTCCATGGGCTTGTCAGAGAAGACGCACAGGGGGCGCGCCGCGCCGGCACGCCACTGGGCAACGTTCTCGCTGGGGTTGTTGACATTGGAATCGATGTGTTTCCCAGCCAGTTGGGTGGAAGCCTCGCCGCCGCTTTTATAGGGGATATAGGTTATTTTTTTCCCAACAACTTTTTCGAATGCAACATTGATGATCTGGTCTTCTCGCTTCGAGCCGGTGCCGCCCATCTTGATGCTCCCCTCCGGCGCCGCTTTTATGGCATTCACATAGTCCTTCGCTGTCTTGTACGGCGTATCTGAATGGACCCACAGGATAAAATCATCCAAAGCGATCATTGCCACCGGGTTGAAGTTTTCCCAGCCGAGCGGCAGATTCTGCGCGATCGGCAGGGTATAGATGAGGGAGAACGC
>JAPLJX010000371.1 GCA_026388375.1 Deltaproteobacteria bacterium | reverse complement strand
CCGCCCTCAGGCTGTTGGGATGAACGCCAACAAAAGTTTGCCATCCCGAAACGACGGCCCTGAGACGGGCGGAGACAGAACCATCTTTTTTAAGAGAGCACAAAGTGATCCATTCCATCATTGCGGCAAAGGCGCGGCAGGAATTCTCCCGGGCCATGCGTTTCGAGGGCGGGGGCGTTCCCCATGTCTCTCCCCCCGGCGATCCGCGGCCCCGTCTCCTCTACCTCCATATCCCGTTCTGCGAGAAACTCTGTCCCTACTGCTCCTTCAACCGCTTCGTTTTTGAGGAAAATCTCTGCCGCGACTATTTCCGGGCTCTTCGGAAGGAGCTGCTCCTTTACCGCGACCTCGGTTATGATTTCGGAGGGATCTACGTGGGCGGCGGGACGCCGACAGTCCTGATCGACGAACTCACCGAGACGATCGCGCTGGCGCGGGCATCCTTCCACATCCGGGAGCTGTCGGTCGAAACGAACCCGAACCACCTGACGGAGGATCGCCTGACGGCCCTCCAGCGGGCGGGCGTCAACCGGCTTTCCGTCGGCGTCCAGAGCTTCGACGATGGCCTGCTCCGGAAGATGGACCGGTATGACAAGTACGGAAGCGGGGCGGAGATCGCGGAGAAAATCCGAAACACCCTCGGGCGGTTCGGGACGCTGAATGCCGACATGATCTTCAATTTCCCGACGCAGACCGAGGCGATGCTCGACCGCGATCTGGACACGCTGCTTGCCGTCGGCGTGGATCAGGTGACCTGGTACCCGCTGATGGTCTCCGATTCGACACGGAAGAAGGTGATGGAGACCCTGGGGCGCGTGGACGACCGTCAGGAGGAGCGGTTCTATCACCAGATCGTCGGGCGCCTCGTCCCCGCGTACCGCTTTTCGTCGGCCTGGTGCTTCTCGCGGGGGAAGGCGATGATCGACGAGTACATCGTCGATTACGACGAGTATGCAGGTCTCGGCAGCGGTTCGATCGGCTACCTGAACGGCGTCTGCTACGCGAACACCTTCGACATCCGGACCTACATCGCCCAGATCGACCGGGGAGAACTTCCGCTCGCGGCCTCCCGCCGCTTTTCCGTCCGGGACAGGATCCGCTATGATTTTCTGATGAAACTCTTCGGAACCCGCCTGAATGTGACGGATCTTCGGAAGAAGTACGGGGGCGCCTTCCTCCGCCTCCTGCCGGACCTCCTCGCCTTTTCGCTGATCGGGACGCTGGCGTGGCGGCCGCCGGAGATCGTCCTGACGAAGCGGGGCCGGTATGCCTGGGTCATCCTGATGCGGGAGTTCTTCACCGCGGTCAACAACTTCCGCGACTACTGCCGGGGGCGGTTGGGAGCATGATCATATCGATGAGCATGTTCGGGGCCCAGTCAAGAGCCCAGTCAGAGGCCCAGTCGAATTAACCTCGGTGGAAAGGGAAGTGCTGGTTTTCTATGAACGAATGGGAATTCACGGCGGCAGCGGCGGGCTGGATCAATGAGCTGATCGGAAAGGATAATCAGTTGCCCTTTCTGACTGCCCGATGCGAACGGCCAAGCGGTGAGACCCGCAAGCGCAACGATCTGACCCTCCTGGATCGGAACCGCTCCATCGTCCTGACGGGCGAGGTCAAGCTTCCCTACAACAAGGACGGGGGGAGCCCCCACAATGCCGCCGTGGTCCGCGATGCCCGCGCCAAGGCTCGGCGCGCCGGAGCCCGTTTTTTCTTCACCTGGAACATCAATGAATTCGTCCTCTGGGAGACCGAACCGGCTGACGCCTCCTGGCAGGGACAGAAGTATCGCTCTTGGGAGGTGACGCAGGTTCACCGGGAAGGCCATCTGGATCTGCCCATGACCGTCCATGCCGTTCGGGTTTGGCTGGATGATTTTCTGCACGAATTCGCCCGGATCGTCCATGGCGATGCGGTGATCGGTCACAAATCCCCTGATGAAAAGTTCATCGAGGCCCTCGAATCGTCGCTTCGCCTGCCGATCCAACTGACCCTGGAGGCCATTACGGAGCGGTATCAGAAAACCCGTTCCCGCTCCGAGATCGATCGCTGGATGCGGGAGGAACAGGGCTGGGTCATCTACGACGACCCGGAGGGCGTCCGCGACAACCTCGAACGGGCGGCCAAGGTTGCCTGCTACAACCTGGTCAACAAGCTGGTCTTCCATGAGGCGCTGCTGAAGCGCTACGGCGACCGGATGGAGAAGCTCTCCGTTCCGGAGCATATCGACGCGGGAGAGCCCCTCCGCCTCCACCTGGAAAAGTATTTCGCCGAGGCCAAGACAGTCACCCAGGATTACGAGACGGTCTTCGGGGAGGATCACGCCGCCCTCGGCAACCGCATCCCGTTTTATTCGGACGCCGCCGTCGTCCACTGGCGGGCGCTGATTGAACAGATCCACGAGATCGATTTCTCCCGGCTCGACTACGAGGTCATCGGCGCCATCTTCGAGCGGCTGATCTCCCCCGACGAGCGGCACAAGTACGGCCAGTTCTACACCCGGGTGGAGATCGTCGATCTCATCAACAGCTTCTGCATCGCGACCGGCCGGGAAACTGTCATGGATCCGGCCTGTGGCGGCGGGACCTTCCTCGTCCGCGCCTATGCGAGAAAAAGGGAGCTGGACCCGGCCCGGTCCCACGGTGCGCTCCTTTCCGATCTCTTCGGGATCGACGTCTCTCACTTCGCCACGCACCTGACGACGATCAACCTGGCGACCCGCAATCTCATCGATGAAGAAAATTATCCCCAGATCGCCCGGAGCGATTTCTTCGATGTCCGGGCGGGATCGGCCTTCCTCAGGCTTCCGAAGCGGGTGACGGCAAAGGGCCTTGGGAAAATCCAGCACCGCAGCGTGGAGATCCCGCCCCTCGACGCCGTAGTCGGCAATCCCCCCTACATCCGCCAGGAGGAGATCCCCCGGGACGCGAAGAAAGAAAAGGGAAAATACAAAAGGGGGACGAAGGAGTATTATCTCAAACTCGTCCAGGAGGAGGGCGGGGTTCTCCTTTCCGGCCGGAGCGACATCCACTGCTACTTCTGGCCCCACGCGGCGAGTTTCCTGAAGGAGGACGGCCGGCTCTGCCTGCTCACCTCCAGCCAGTGGCTCGACGTCGAGTACGGTTTCCGTCTCCAGGCGTGGATCCTCGACCAATTCGAGATACTCGCCGTCTTCGAGAGCATCGACGAGCCCTGGTTCGTCGGCGCGCGGGTCGCCACGACCGTGACAATCCTCCGGAAGCAACCGGAAAGAGCGAAACGGATGGCAAACACCGTCCGTTTCGTCCAACTCCGCCGCCCCATCGGCGAGATCCTCGCCCACGACGGCACGACGTTCGATGCGATCCGCGCCGCTGACGACTTCCGTGACGAGATCCTGTCGCTTGCGGCAAACACGGTCAACGACCGTTATCGCGCCCGTCTCGTTTGCCAGGAAGAGCTCTGGCGGGAGGGGGTCCGCCTTGGCGCCGTCATGGGCAAATCCGGGGAGACCGATGAGGACGTGGAGGAACAGGCGACCGGCGGCGAATACTATGGCGGAAAGTGGGGGGTCTGGCTCCGTGCGCCGGATCTCTGGTTCGACCTCCTGGACGAATTCGGCGGCCGTTTCACCCCCCTGGGAGAGATCGCCGAGGTGCGGTTCGGGGTCAAAAGCGGCAAGGACAGTTTTTTCTTTCCGATCGACCACACGACCGAGGCTCTGAAGATTGAGGAGGATCCGGCGCGTTTCCGTCATGCCTATGGTGTCGCGCGTGAGGTCGTGGAGTCCGGCGAGGTCCGCCTGGTCCGCTGCGGCGAGGAGCGGGGCGAGATCCGCCCCCTGGAGGCCAAGTTCCTGGAACCCGAGGTCCACAGCCTGATGGAGGTGGATGAATTTACAGTAGGTCCAGACAGTTGTTCAAAATCTATTCTGTTGGTTGATAAATCAAAGCCGGATCTAGAAGGGTCGTTTGCTCTAAAATATATATTGCATGGCGAGACTAAGGGTTACCATCAGCAACCGACGTGCGCAGGAAGAGAAACGGAAGATCGAAGTTGGTATGATCTAACCCATTACGATCGAGCTGCTCTTGTTCTTCCAAAAATACAGCAGTATAAACTGATTACATTTCTTAACCCCCATCAACTCCACATTAATAGTTCTCTCCTGGGCTTATACAACATTCCTGAAAAGTTGATATATCCCCTATGCGGCGTTCTGAATAGCTCGATTTCAATCCTGTCTCGCCTGGTCTATGCCCGCATTCTTGGAAATGAAGGTAATATCCAGTTGGACGTATATTCGGCGAAAATGATGCCTGTTCCCAACATCATGTTGTGTGACGACGATGTTCTTTCACATATCCGTGAGGCCTTCCAGAAGATGTTGAAGCGCAAGGCCCTCCAGTTCCTATCCGCGCGCCGGATGCGGGAGATGGCCTGGCGCCAGGCGGGAAAGGAGGCGGAGTTGGAGAAGCTCTCCGATCTCTGCGAGCTCGACATGGCCGACCGCCGGGAGTTGGACGACGCCATCCTCGCGATGCTGGGGGTCGCCTCGGCGAAGCGTCGGGAAGAGATGATCGACGCCCTCTACCGCTATCTCCGGGAGTTTTTCGAGAGAACCCGGCAGAAGGAGGAGAAGGCGATCCTCAACAGGAACAAGGCGCGGAGACGGGGGAAGACCGATCCGGCGGAGCTTGCGGCCCAGATTTACAAGGAATTGGCGGAGGACCACGGGGAGTTCCTCCGGCGGTACGATCCGGATTTCCTCGACAAGATGAGGCCGTTTGACACCTACGAGATCCCACCGGAAGGCGTTCCCGTCCCCTATCGGGATATGTTCGTTCCCCACAGCGTCCGCTTCATCAAGGGAAAAAAGACGCAGACGGCCCTCCTCCGGACGCAGAACCCCGTCCAGGACGATTTGATCCTCCTCATCTGCCGTTCCGGCCTCCGCGGTTTGGTCCGGATTCCCCACGAAGAAGACGAATGCCGCCGTGTACTCGGGGCTTATGAGAGTTTCATCGGCAAGCGGGAGACTCTCCTTCGACGCCTGATCGAAGAGCGGTCGGCGGATGAAGATCTGCAGCGGATGATGTATGATGCCCTGCTGCCCCTCGTATTGAGCGGCCGGAGAGAAGAAAAGAAGCAAGACCTATGAAAAACCGGATTACTGCCTCCGCAGGAATGACAATGTGCCGATTTTTTAGGCTCGTCCTGTTCTTGCGTACTTCGTGAAAGCGGTGATTGACGGATTTTGAAAAGTATGCAAGATTAAACGGAAATCATCAATATCAAGAATCCGGCTACCCCTGTCTGGGAGGCTTACATCCAGCCGTAAAGATCGTAAAGACCAATAGCAATGTGGAGAGATAGAGATATGGACAAGGATGCCGGAATGACTCTCCAAAATACCTCCTGACTGTACCAGCCCCCCGGAGCACAATATCGGGGCACTCTAAGCGACCGTCCGAACATTTACATCCCTCACCACCGGAAATGCATATCAGACCTGCCTAAGTTAGGGGCAATTTTTTTGGGTTATAAATCTCCTTGACATACAAGACCGCTTTCCGTATCCTCGACCCACGCAAAAGTAACTTCTTATCATATAATTTGAGGAGCGATACTTGAAGCCATTTCTGCGTTGGGCGGGTAGCAAAGTTCAACTAATTCCGACCATCAAGACCTACTGGCAGCCTCAATTTAAAAGATATGTTGAGCCGTTTTGTGGTTCAGCAGCCCTTTTTTTTTCTGTTCAGCCCCAATGGGCTGTGCTCTCTGATCTTAATAGCGAGTTAATCTGCACTTTGGCACAAATTCAAATTGCACCCGATATAGTATCTGAAGTGCTCTCTCGTATGCCGACAGATGAACGAAGCTATTACAGAGTACGAGCTCAAGATCCTGCACATTTATCCCCAAATGAAAGAGCAGCTCAATTCATTTATCTCAACGCTCTGTGCTTTAATGGTCTTTATCGCACAAACGGTGAAGGCAGATTTAATGTGCCCTATGGAAGTAAGAAAAAAAGTAAACTGTTTGATGCACTAGAGCTACGGGAAGCAAGCCGTCTCCTAAATAATGCACTACTTGAAGCGTCAGACTTCCAATCGATAGTGGATCGCACTACATTAGGGGATTTCATCTACCTTGATCCTCCCTATGCGACAGGTTCAAAGAGAATCTTCAATGCATATGGAAAAGATCTGTTCACCACAAAAGATCTCATACGATTGACCGCTGCTTTAGATCGAGCAGATAACCGCGGAGTACGATTTGTGCTATCTTATGCAGACGTTCCAGAAATACATGATTTCAAGAAAAAATGGACAACCTGTACGGTCCAGGCAAGAAGAAATATTTCTGGCTTTACTGGCTCACGACGGAAAGTCAATGAAATTATCGTAACCAACTGCAAGGGAATCGACATGAGTGAATCGACATGAGTGAAGAGAACTTCCGAGAAATCAATGTTGACGCAATTGATCGGAATCCAGAGAATCCGCGAATCCTATTCCGACCAAATGAGATGTCTCAGTTAATGGAATCGATCAGACGGCATGGTGTTCAAGTTCCAATTTCGGTTTTTCGTGAGGGAAAACGGTTCGTATTGATTGATGGAGAAAGGCGCTGGCGTTGCTCGATCAAACTGAATCGCAAGACCATACCTGCTCTAATTCAGGATAAGCCAGATCAACTAACCAACCTTCTCTTAATGTTTAACATTCATGCGTTACGTGAACAATGGGATTTGCTGACCATTGCTGTAAAACTTCCGCGCGTTATCGAGTTGCTGGAAAATAATTTGGGACGGCAACCAACAGAAAAAGAAATATCTGCGGAGACAGGTTTGATTCTTGGCCTTCTGAGACGTTGCAAACTTCTCATGGCGTTACCAGATAAATACAAACGAGTAATTCTTAACGAGTTACAGAAACCTAAACCTCAGCAAAAACTTACCGAAGATTTTTTTATCGAGATGGAGCGTGCTCTCAAGACAGTTGAGCGCAGTATGCCTAACCTGGTCAAGAAATTGGGTAAAGAGAGTATGAGGGAAATTCTCATCTCAAAATATAAAAATGGAACAATTTCAAATCGGGTCGATTTCAGGCAAGTCGCAAAAATTGCTAGAGCAGAGAGGGTTGGGGTTGATCGGCACGTTGCTGAGCAATCTCTCGATCACTTATTTAATCACGAGCATTACACGATTGAACGTGCTTTCCAAGAATCTGTCGGTTTTGCTTATGACGAACGCGACTTACTGACCCGAGTATGCGGACTCACCTCCTACATTCAACATTTTGAGCAGAGTGAAATAGACAAAGAAATACGAAAGGCATTAGAAGAACTACGAAATGAGATAGACAAGCTGTTGGAGGAAGAATGAATACCTATCGCGTGTTGCCGTCGCACTTACATGGAATTGCCGATGCAACCGCGCTCTATCTTGCAAATCATGTTGGAGTTCCCGTTCCGAAAATTGAGCTGGAGATAAACCCTGAAATAGATTTTAGACCGACGTTACATTCCATAGCACGTGACAAACATATTATATGTGCGGAGATCGTAGATTCTTTCATAATGCATAACATCGAACAGTTCGTCCCCGCCTGCAAGAATCATTCTATTCCAGTCAAATTGTATATCGCGGTTGCAAAAGGGCAGTTTCAACAAATAGATTTGCATGCACTTAAATTTGCTAAGGAGAATGGTGTCGCGATTGTCGAAATTAGCCCTCCGAACCATGGAACAATAATTACCTCACCCCCGCTCTCATTATCACTTGGAGGCCTTCGTGTTTTTCGGATATCTGATTTTCCCACAAGGTATAGAGAAAATGTTCAAAAAGCCATCGAGACTTTCAGGCAAGGTAATCCCGTAAAGGGTTGTAGCGAAATATATGATGAAATTGAAAGCCTCACACGTCGTGTCGGTCTTAAATGTGCAGCAATAGCGAAAGGATTAATAAATAGTCCAAATTTCGACTGGAATACCGAAAATTGGGCAAATATCATTGAATTTTTGAAAAACCATCTAGATGTGCGTGCTGTACATTGTCCAAACCTTAAGAAACAGTTGTTTAGTCGCATAGCTGGATTAACTGAATACCGGAATGAGTCTGGACACAAAGTCCGTTCAACTACGAAGCTGATCTTGAGAGATAGACAACTGCGTACGCGTTTTGAATCTGCGATGGATGTACTTGTTGATTTAATCAAAGCTTCAGCACCGCTCAAGTTGCGTTGAATCACTGAAAGGTCAATTTTAGCATGCCTAACTCAACTTTCGCACACGTTTAAGTTAGTCTATCTATCTGTTCTTTAACAAAAAGCGGCGTTATTTTGCCATGCAAGTAGCCACCGTGCCCCGTAAATTGG
>JAPLJX010000286.1 GCA_026388375.1 Deltaproteobacteria bacterium | reverse complement strand
ATATCTGGGCTTCTTAATCAGGGTTACCGTGAAGTTCCCTGATTCCCCTTCTACACTGACCACTTCAGTATAGGTCAGGACCTCTATGTTGGGATGCCGGCCCACCTGGACCAGTTTGGGTGAGAGTATTCACATGGAGCAGTCATTGGTGGGAAAGGTCTTGTCAAGCTGGGCCATATGCCCGCCTATGGACGGTGCTTTTTCAACCAGGTAAACCTTAAAACCCGCGGTGCCAAGATCAAGTGCGGCCTGAATACCGCTGATCCCTCCACCGACGACCAGAACATCTCCAAAATTACGGTCCGCTAAACTTTTACGAATGTTGTCTGCGAGACTATTACGAACCTGGTCTTCAATTTTTGCTGGTTCTTTTTCCACTTTCTATCACCTCATCAGGTTTGTTCGGTTCCTAAATCACTTCACTGATAATTTCTGTGATTTCCTTAATCTCGATGGCTTCACTATTCTCCCGGTTCAACCTGCTATCCTCAAAATTGGTGATGCAATAGGGGCAGGCAGTGGCCAGCACCCCGGCCCCGCCATTAATGGCCTGTTCTATCCTGAGATCGGAGAATCTTTCGCCTTTTGGAGTTTCCATCCAAATCCTGCCTCCCCCGCCGCCGCAACAGAAACTGTCTTCCCGCGACTCAGGCATCTCAATCAACTCTAAACCAGGTACCCTCTTCAAGACCTCCCGGGGCTCGTCATATATGCCATTGTGTCTGCCCAGGTAACAGGGGTCATGCCAGGTGACTTTCTTCTCATACTCCTTGTTAAGCTTAAGCCTTCCCTCATTAATAAGCGCCAATAAATATTGGGAGATATGAACCACCTCAAAGTTCACCATAAATTCGGGATACTCGTTTTTGAAGGTATGGTAGCAATGAGGGGAAGAAACAAGGATTTTCTTGACCCCATTATCGATAAAAGTTTTGATATTTTCCTTGGCCAGGCGTTTGAATACGTCCTCATCGCCCGTCTTGCGGATGCTTTCTCCGCAGCAACTCTCTTTGGCGCCCAGTATGCCGAAATCTACCCCAGCCTTGTTAAGAATATTGGCCGTAGCTCTCGCTACCTTTTTTAATCTCGGGTCGTAGCTGCAATAACAGTCGGGGAAATAAAGAATTTCCATCCCCTCGGTAAACGGTTTTACAAAAAGACCTTCTGCCCAATCCGCCCTCTTTTTCCGCTCTTCATTCAATGGGTTGCCTTCGCCAACGAGGCTTCCGCTTACAGTGCGGATAGGACGGACAGAAGCAGGAAAAACCCCATATTCGGTGGCAATCCTGCGTAAGGATACCCCGGATTCTATCTGTTTTACATCCCTGGGGCATCGCTGAGGGCACTTTCCGCAGGTAGTACAGCGCCATATCTCTTCACTTTCTATCTCCGTCAAACCGAACGTCGCCTCTCGGACTATCTTGCGAATACTAAAGGTTCTAACCCTATTCCACGGACAAACAACATCACATAATCCGCATTCAAAGCATCTTTTGAAGGCGTCTCCGCCGCTCGCTTTTATGACATCGATGATCTCTTTGTAGGGGGCTACAGTCTCCACTATTTTTTATCCTCTTCTCTTGTATCCTCTTCTCCTGCCTTAACGTTTTAGTCCTTCCTTGACATTCGGGCAACGGCATCCATTACCTTCTGCAATCCATATTTGTCCACCATTGATTCCACGCCTATCTCCACGTCCCCCGGCTTCACTTCTTCTTCTTCCTCCTCTTCCCTTTCTTCGCAAACCAGGGCATCATTAATGCACCACTTAACACACAAGGGCTCCTCTTCGCCTTCACACATATCGCATTTGAGAGGGAGGCCGGAATCTGGTTCTTTAAAAAGCTTCCTGGATGGGCAGGAAGCCCTGCAGAAGCCACACTCATCGTATTCCCTTCCGTCAATCACATATTTGTCTCTACCCATACATTCGGCTCCCGCATACTCACCCGCGTATACAGGAAGATATACGTCTTTGATTGGATGACGAATCAGCCGAATGCGAGACCTCTCCGGATTATTGCTGCTATATTTTGGGTTAGCGTGAAAGGCGGAGCAGATTACCTCACAAGCCCGGCAACCATTGCATTTATCAACATCGATTTTGATTGTCTTGATTTTCTTCTTAACTTTGCTCATTTTTTATAATCCCTCTATGTTCAAAGTCTTCCGCAACGTAAGCCAAACCCAATTCCTGTAAAGACTCTTTCGTAGGAATACCCTGATTATTCCATCCCTTAGATTTGTAGTATGCATCTAGGAGCTTCTCTTCAAGCTCGGGAAATCTCTTCTTCCAATGGTCTTCAGGCGGCTTCTCATCCTTTCTCCGCATGCCTCTTCTTATATTAACGGCTCTAACTAAAGTTCTGTATCTCTTGGCTGCTTGCGTTAGTTTTTCTTCATCCATATCGATCCCGGCCCCTGATGAGATGAATTTCGGGTAATTGTGTAAATGATACGGAGGCTTCAGGGGAAAAGATGACAGACCGGCGCACGTCCCGAGGGCGTCATCAATGTAGTGCATCCGTTCTTGCCAGTCGACAATGTCACAACACATTTCAACCGTGGGGTAGTAGGGCATGGATTTTTCACCCCGCGGTTCCCAGTCTAGAAAATATTGCTTGAACTTCTCATCCGGAACCTGGAACCAATCCTTGACAAACGCTTCTCTCTCCTCTTTCGTCACAAAAGGCGCCTGGGGGAACTGCCCTTCAATTTGGGTAATGTTTATCTTCTCGCCGGTACTATACATAAGAAAATAAATGGGATTCAGCATTGATAGCTTGAGAGGCAACTGCTCATGTTTCTTGATGGTATTATGCGCATAGGCTTCAGCGCCCTTACCAATCTGCTTGGCCGCCCAATAAGTCCCATTGGCCAAAACATCTCCAATCCCTTCCCGCCGAACAATTCTATCAAGTAACCAGTAAAATCTCCCCTCATTATCGGACGGCATTCCAGGGAAATCATCGTCAGTTAATATGCCGTTTTCGTAGAGCTCAAGGGCGAAGGCCATAACTTGCGGGGCCGAGAATGCGTCCACCCCATACTCCGTGGCACTTTGAGCGATACCCAAACCAAACTCCAGGTCTGACATGGCCGCCATGGTATACGTAAGTTTCGAGAAGCATTTCATCATGTAGGTTGGAAGTCCCGGGGGGGAAATGGTTGCCCCGCACGTCATCGGACAGTTGTAGCAACTGATTAGCCGTGTCCGCATTGTTTCCATGGTCTCCATCCAATCTTTTGCGATTTCCTCGTTCCAAAAATCCTTTCTGCGGGTGCGAGAATTTCCCCACATGAAATTCTCAGTGTGCCACTTTTCATCATGGACTTTCATCTCTTGCGGCGACCCCAGCCCAGCCAAAATGGGCATGACCCCAGGAATCGGATTTTCATTTCGGAATTTTATATATTTCAGCACTTCGTTGCAAAGCTGCATGAATTCAGCAGGCCGGGCAATATTGAGGTCCTTTGTTCCACGAACCGCTATTGCCTTTAACCTTTTGTCCCCCATAACGGCGCCTATTCCGCCTCGGCTGGCACTGGACCTGCCCTGCTCGATGGAAGCAAAATAGACCCTATTTTCACCCGCCAGGCCGATAGCCGCCACCTGGGCTTTCGGCTCCTTCAACTCCTGCCGAATAAGTTCTTGAGTTTCAACAGCGCCTTTGCCATGCAAATGAGAGGCATCACGTATTTCTACTTTGTCATTGTTTATCCACAAATAAACCAGACTGGGGGACTTGCCGCGAAGAATCACCT
>JAPLJX010000278.1 GCA_026388375.1 Deltaproteobacteria bacterium | reverse complement strand
CTTTAGGGGGAGTGGTGGCGGATATTATGATTGGTGTGTTTTTATTAGTTTCTCATTTGGCTGAGTGGCCTTAATAGTATTTTACTCTTATGGGGCATTACTTCAGATTAGTAAAGGTGCTGGGAGGTGACGATGGTTAAGGCAAAACATGATGTTGATGTTCTTGAAAAATGCCCGACGGGCATCAGGGGTCTCGATCAGATCACGAAGGGAGGGCTTCCGAGAGGCAGGCCAACCCTGATCTGCGGCGGTGCGGGTTGTGGCAAAACACTTTTCGCCATGGAGTTTCTCATGCGGGGCGCCCTGGATTACGGAGAACCCGGGGTCTTCGTGACCTTCGAGGAGACGTCGGAGGATCTCGCGAAGAACTTCATCTCCCTTGGTTTTGATCTCCCTGACATGATGTCGCGTGGCCTCATCGCAATGGACCACGTCAAAATCGAGCGAAACGAGATTGAGGAGACGGGTGAGTACGACCTGGAAGGATTGTTCATCCGCCTGGGGAATGCCATTGATTCCATCGGCGCGAAGCGGGTTGTCTTAGATACCATAGAAGCACTTTTCTCCGGGCTTTCTAATACCGCTATCCTTCGGGCAGAGCTGCGTCGGCTTTTTCAGTGGTTGAAAAACCGCGGCATGACGGCCATCGTTACGGGGGAAAGCGGCGACAAGACCCTGACACGCTACGGGCTCGAAGAATATGTCGCCGATTGCGTGATCTTCCTCGACTTTCGCATCGTGGAGCAAATTTCCACCCGCCGCTTGCGTATTATCAAGTACCGCGGCTCATCTCACGGTTCCGACGAGTATCCCTTCCTGATAGATGAGAACGGCCTCTCTATCCTGCCAATCACTTCCCTGGGGCTCGATTACTCCGTTTCCTCGGAGCGCATCTCCACGGGCATCCCCAAGTTGGATAAAATGCTTAGTGGGAGGGGGTTCTACCGGGGCAGCACCATTCTCGTCTCCGGTACAGCGGGCACAGGCAAAACAAGTTTGGCGGCTACCTTTGCCGTTGCCGCCTGCCTGCGAGGTGAGCGCTGCCTGTATTTTGCTTTCGAGGAATCGCCCAGCCAGATCATCCGGAACATGGGCTCCATCGGCATGGATCTCGCCCGATGGGTGAAGAATGGGCTGCTCAAGTTTCATTCAGTCCGGCCTTCGCTTTACGGCCTTGAGATGCATCTTCTCACCTTCCACAAGGTGATCAATGAGTTCAATCCCCAGGTTTTCATTGTAGACCCGATCAGCAACCTGAGCGCTGCGGGAACAGCAGCAGAGGTCAAATCCATATTAACGCGCCTGGTCGATTATTTGAAGATGAAAAATATATCTACATTCCTTACGGACCTCACTCATTTTACAGGCACCCTTGAACGCACAAGCGAAGAGATATCTTCGCTGATCGATACATGGCTTCTCCTCCGGGATATCGAACTCAATGGGGAACGCAACCGGGGCCTCTACATTTTGAAGTCCCGCGGCATGGCCCACTCCAACCAGATTCAAGAGTTCCTGCTTACGAACCAGGGCATTGGCCTGATCGACATCTATACCGGTTCCGGTGAGGTATTAACCGGCAGTGCCCGGGCAACCCAGGAAGCCGGGGAAAAGGCTTCTGAACTGGTACGCTGGCGTGAGGTGGATCGCAGGCTCCGCGAGCAGGAGCGCAAGAAGAATGCCCTGGAAGCAAAGATCGCAGCGCTGCGTGCCGAGTTCGATGTGGAAACTGAAGAGGTGCATTTTATTGCGGAAGAAGAGCAAACAAGACAAGCTGTCCAGGCAGAAGACCGTTTAGATATGGCGCATCTTCGCAAGGGGAAACCTTCAGCTCCGCAGGCGAAGCGCCCTAAAAAGAAGAGGTAAAGGAGAGTAAGATGAAAGCTGCATTACCAGAAAAGGGGAAGACAGCAACGACCGATGCGACAGAAGAAAACTGGAATCTCCGGCTATATGTAGCCGGTCAGACCCCGAAATCGATTACGGCCTTTGCTAATTTAAAGAAGATCTGCGAAGAGCACCTTGAGGGGAAATACAGTATTGAAGTGATAGACCTTTTAAAGAATCCCCAGCTTGCTGCCGGGGACCAGATTATTGCCATACCGACACTGGTAAGAAAGCTTCCTGAACCGTTTAAAAAGATCATCGGAGATCTGGCTAACACAGAGCGCGTGCTGGTGGGACTTGACATACGTTCCGTCTGAGGAGGAGGCAGAAGTCAGGAGTTAGAATTCAGTAATTAGGCGTCAGCAGAATGAGGACGAGCCATGGAGAAGAAAAGAGTGAAAACGAGCACTGAGGAATTCGAAAAAGCGGCGGCGAAGCGAGACCGGGCAAAGTACGTTCTTCGGCTGTATGTTACCGGGATGACCCCAAAGTCAACCTTGGCCATCGCCAATGTCCAGAAACTCTGTGAAAAATACCTGGCAGGCCGCTACGAACTTAAGGTGATAGACATCTACCAGCAGCCCAAGCTGGCCAAGGGAGAGCAGATTATTGCCACTCCCACGCTCATCAAAAAACTCCCCCCGCCGCTCCGGAGGCTCATCGGCGACATGTCGGATACGGAAAAATTTCTTGTCGGCATTGACCTGAAACCCAAGAATTGATGAGACCAAATCAATGAACAAATCGGATAGAACACGCCAGCAACTTTTGGATGAGTTGCAGAAACTCACCTCGCG
>JAPLJX010000400.1 GCA_026388375.1 Deltaproteobacteria bacterium | reverse complement strand
AGCATCCTCTGCAACCGCCGCAAAGAGATCCATTCCCGCCGCCTGCTCCGTCATATAGGAAGGTAGCGGCAGATCTTCCGTTCCCGGCAGCCTTCGGATGGATACGCTGATCTCTTCTATCATCACATGGCCTGTTGAATTAAGGGGACAGAATTGAATTAAGGGGACAGTATACTTAATTCCCCGGAATTAAGTATACTGTCCCCTTAATTCAGATCCTCTTCGGACACAGGACCGAGCGCCGCGACCGTCAGGGTCTCGCGCCGGAACATCCGGCCGGCCAGGGAGCGGATCTCTTCACACCCGACCGCGTCGATCCGCTCGATGATCTCCTCGGGCGTCATCTGCCTTCCGAAATAGATCTCGCTCTTGGCCAGACCCGTCATCCGGTTGTCCGTGCTCTCCATGCCGAGGAGGAAGTTCCCCTTGATCAGTTCCTTGGCCGACCGCAATTCCTTCTCCGTCAGCAGTTCGGCCCCGGACCGCTCCAGCCCCTCCCGAATGAGCCCGAGAACCTCCCGGACCCGGGCGCCGTCCGTTCCCGCATAGACGCCGAACATGCCGGCATCCCGATAGGGCATCAGATAGGAGCCGATATCGTAGGCAAGGCCCCTTTTCTCCCGGATCTCCTGAAACAGCCGGGAACTCATGCTCCCCCCCAGGACGGCGTTCAGAAGAAATGCCGCGTGACGGTCGGGGTTCACCGCGGACGGCGCCGGCGCTCCGACGATCAGATGAACCTGTTCCAACTCCTTCCGGAGAACGGCCCTCCCCGACCTGGCCTCGGGGGTCTCGAGCGGCTCGCGGACGGATCTCCCGACGAGCGATCCGAAGGCGCGCCGGACCAGTTCCGTAAGTTTCCGGTGTTTGAGATTACCGGCCGCGGTAAGAACCAGATCCCCGCCCCCATAGCCGGCCTGGAAGAAACGGAACAGATCATCGCGGCGGAAGGATTCGACCCTTTCCTTCGTCCCGAGAATGGGCAGAGCGAGGGAATGTCCTTTCCAGAACATCCCTTCGAAGAAATCATGGATGTAATCGTCGGGGGTATCTTCGACCATCCGGATCTCCTGGAGGATCACCGACCGCTCCCGGCCGATATCCTCCTCGGCAAAGCGCGAACCGGTGAAAATATCGGCCAGAAGATCGATGGCCATCTCTAAGTGATAATCCGGGATCTTGATGTAGAAGGAGGTCATCTCCTTCCCTGTGGCGGCGTTCATTACCCCGCCCACGGAATCGATGGCGGAGGCGATATCAAAGGCGGACCGGCGTTCGGTCCCCTTGAACAGCATGTGTTCGATGAAATGGGCCATCCCGTTGGTCAGGCCATTTTCCAGGCGGGAGCCACCCTCCACCCAGGCCCCGATGGAGACCGACCGGACATGGTCGATCTCCTCGGAAATCACCCGGATATCGTTGTCCAGGATGGTCTTATTGACCATTTTCTCCCAGCGCTTCCTTCCGGCTGAGGCGGATCTTCCCCTGCTTGTCCACCTCCAGCACCTTCACCCTCACCTCGTCCCCCTCCTGGAGGATGTCGGTGACCTTGTTCACCCGCTCCTTGGCGAGCTGCGAGATGTGCAGGAGCCCTTCCGTACCCGGCAGGATCTCGACGAAGGCGCCAAAATCGACGATCTTCTTGACCGTCCCGTTGTAGATCTTGCCGACCTCCGCATCCTCGGTCAGCCACTTCACCATGGCCACGGCTCGCGCAGCGGCTTCCGCGTCGCTGGAGGCGATGGTTACGGTGCCGTCATCCTCCACGTTGATCTCGACGCCGGTCTCCGCCACGATCTGGCGGATGTTCTTGCCGCCGGAACCGATCACGTCGCGCACCTTCTCCGGTCGAACCTTGACGGTGGTGATCCGCGGGGCGTAGACAGAAATGTCCGGCCGCGGCGCGGCGAGGGTCTCGCGCAGCTTGCCGATGATGAAAACCCTCCCCTCCCGGGCCTGGCTCAGCGCCTTGCGCAGGATATCCCCGGTGAGGTTGTCGATCTTGATGTCCATCTGCAGGGAGGTCACGCCCTTTTCGGTCCCGCAGACCTTGAAGTCCATGTCGCCGGCGTGGTCCTCATCGCCCAGGATATCGGAGAGGATGACCACCTGGTCGCCCTCCTTCAGGAGCCCCATGGCGATCCCGGCAACGGTGTCCCGGATCGGCACCCCGGCGTCCATCAGGGAGAGGCAACCGCCGCAGACGGTCGCCATCGAAGAGGAGCCGTTGGAGGACAGGATGTCGGAGACGACCCGGATCGTATAGGGGAACACCTCCTTGGACGGCAGAACCGGTATCAGCGCCCGGCGCGACAGGCCGCCGTGGCCGATCTCCCGCCTGCCCGGACTCCGGAGGGGTTTGGCCTCGCCGACGCTGAAAGGCGGAAAATTATAGTGGAGCAGGAAGGAGCGCCTCTCCTCCCCGGCGATGTAATCCATCCGCTGCTCGTCATGGGATGTTCCCAGGGTGACGGTCACCAGCGCCTGCGTCTCGCCCCGGTTGAACAGGGCCGAACCGTGCGCGCGCGGCAGAAGCCCGACCTCGGAGCTGATCGGACGGATTTCCGTATTGGAACGGCCGTCGATTCTTCTGTTTTCCTTGAGAATCATCTCCCGGAGAATGCGCCTCTCCAGCGATTCGATGATCTCCAGAATCTTGCCCTTGAGCGACGGATTCTCGGCCGTCAGCTTCTGGACGGCGCTTTTCCGGACCTCATCCAACTTCGCATAGCGCTCCATCTTGCGCGCCATGCCGTAACCCTCTTTCAGCCCCGGCAGGGCCGCTTCGGTCACCTTCGCGACAAGGGCCGCGTCGATGGTCGGAATCACGACTGCCCGCTTGGCCTTGCCCGCCTCCGCGCGCATCCGGTCCTGAAGTTCGATCACCGGACGCATCTGCTCGAGGCCGAAGTCAATGGCATCGACGATGACCTCCTCCGCGACCTCCGCCGCCCCGCCTTCCTCCACGCGACCGATACGGACGCCGGCGATCGGCCCCTTGAAGGGGATGTCCGAGATCTCGAGCGCGGCGGACGCGGCCAGCATCGCCGCTACATCGGAGACGTTCTCGTTGTCCCCGGAGAGGACCGACGCCATGAGCTGTGTTTCGTGGAAATAATTCTTCGGGAACAGGGGCCGGATGGAGCGGTCGATGATCCGCGAGGTCAGGATCTCCTTTTCGTTGAGACGACCCTCTCTCTTAAAGAACCCCCCGGGAATTTTCCCGGCCGCAAAGGTCATTTCCTGATAATCGACGGTCAGGGGGAGAAAATCGACCCCCTCCCGGATTGTCTTCAACGAAACGGCGGTCACCAGAACCACCGTATCCCCGTATGTCGCCAAGACGGCGCCGTCCGCCTGCCCCGCGACATAGTCCGTTTTGAGGGAGATGCTCCTCCCCGCAAAATCTGTACTGAACAGTTTACTCATATTTTCCTATCAATGGTTGATTTGCAGTACGGCGCATGAAAGGAGTAGGCAGTAGGCAGTAGGGAGTAGGCAAAAGCAAAGCCTACTTCTTACTCCTTACTTCCTACTCCTGATCGATACCCCGCACCCTCAAGCCCAGGTTACTTCCTGAGCCCCAGACGCTGAATCACCGCTCTGTAGCGTTCCACGTCCTTGTTTTTCACGTAATCCAGAAGCCTTCGCCGCTGACTGACCAGCTTCAGGAGCCCCCGCCGGGAGTGATGGTCTTTCTTGTGAGTCTTGAAGTGTTCCGTCAGATACTCAATCCTGGCGCTGAGGAGGGCAATCTGGACCTCCGGAGATCCTGTATCCTTTTCGTGCAACTGATAACTTCCGATGATTCCCTTTCTCTTGTCTACATCTAACACTGCTCTCATCCTCCCTTAAGTCAATCACGCAAGTATGAGGCCTCCGGCCTCTCGCTTAATCGTTCAATACCCGTAAAATTCGGGCCGCCTGTCTCTTCCCCTCCCGCGAAGCCAGTTCGTCCGATGCGCAGAGCATCCGGGCGACGGCTACCAGATGTTTGTCATGGAGCGTGAACTTTATCACATCTCCGGCGACAAGAAAAGGAATATGATAACGGCGCAGAACCTCGCCGTCCGGCTGATAGCCGTTCCGCAACCTTTCCGCCAGCGGCGGATCCACATCGATGACGGCAAGATCGGGCAGGAGCTCCGCCATCGGCATCATATGCGCCGTCAGCCGTTCCCGCTTTTCCTCACCCGTCAATCCCTCCAGGGCGACAGCCTCCTCCACACGGAAGTTGCCGCTGCGCGTCCGGCGCAAGGCCGACATGCAACCCCCGCAACCGAGCGCCTCCCCTGCCTCCGCGCAGAGAGAGCGTACATAGGTACCCTTCGAACAGGAGACCGTAAAGGTCACCTCGGGGAGGCGGATCTCCTCGATCCGGATGTCGTAAATCTCCACCTCCCGCGCCGGCGCCTCTACGTCAATCCCCCGGCGCGCCCAGTCGTAAAGAGCCTTCCCCCGGACCTTCACCGCCGAGTATCGGGGCGGAAACTGCTCTCGCCTCCCCTTCAGACCGCTCAGCACGGCCTCCACCTGTTCCCGGCTCACGCGGGGCTCCTGCCGGTCGATTACGTTCCCCTCCGTGTCCAGGGTGTCGGTCCGGACCCCCAACCGAAGGGTCGCCCGGTACTCCTTGTTGTCGAGCACCAGGAACTGGACCAGCTTCGTCGCCTCTTCGAGGCAGACGGGAAGGACACCGGTCGCCAGCGGATCGAGGGTCCCCGTATGGCCCGCCTTTCGGATCCCGAGCGCCCGCCTGACCTCCTCCACGACATCCCGGGATGTCGGCCCCGCCGACTTGTCGATGACAATGACTCCGTTCATGATTC
>JAPLJX010000298.1 GCA_026388375.1 Deltaproteobacteria bacterium | reverse complement strand
CCACCGACATTGCCCCAGGCTACGACCATATTACTGCAGCCATCGGCGGGGCCATTGCCGGCGCTGCCGGGGCAGATTTCCTATGTTATGTCACGCCTTCCGAGCACCTGCGGTTGCCCACCCTGGAGGACGTGCGGGAGGGAATCATGGCGTCGCGCATTGCCGCCCATATCGCCGACATTGCCAAAGGGTTGCCCGGCGCGCTGGAACAGGACGTCATGATGGCAGGGTACCGAAAGGCGATCGACTGGCAGGGACAGATTTCAACAGCCATAGACCCGGAGAAAGCTTCGAAATTACTTGAGAAAAGCACGACGGCCCACGATGAGGGGTGCACCATGTGCGGTGAGTTGTGTGCGATCAAGCTGGGCAAGGGATAAACCTATCCCAAACGTTTTCCAAGATCATCCAGCTGTTTCCGGAGCCTTGCGGGGAGCCGGTCGCCGAACTGGCCGAAGTGTCTCTCGATATCGGAGATCTCGGCCTTCCAGGCATCGGCGTCGACGCGGAGCAACTCCTTCAGATCCGCGGCGGAAATGGCGAGCCCTGTGAGGTCGAGGTCGCCCTCTTTGGGCATGAGGCCGATCGGGGTTTCGACGGCCCCGACCTTGCCGTCGATCCGCTCGCACATCCATTTCAGCACCCGGCTGTTGTCGCCGAACCCCGGCCAGAGCCATTTCCCTTCCGGGCTCTTGCGGAACCAGTTCACGTAAAAGATCCGCGGGGCGTGCTTGCCGAAGCGGTCGCCCATGGCCAGCCAGTGCCCGAAGTAATCGGCCATGTTGTAGCCGCAGAAGGGCTGCATCGCGAAAGGGTCGCGCCGGAGGTTGCCCACGGCGCCGATATTGGCTGCGGTTGTCTCGGATGAGGCGGTGGCGCCCATGAAGACGCCGTGGTCCCAGGAATAGGCCTCGTGGACCAGCGGCATGACGCTCGCGCGGCGGCCGCCGAAGACAAAGATGTCGATCGGAACGCCCTCAGGCTTCTCCCAGTCGGGGCAGATGACGGGGCATTGCCGGGCCGGGGCGGTGAAACGGGAGTTGGCGTGGGCGGCCGGTTCGCTGCCGCCGGGGGTCCAGTCCCGGCCCTTCCAGTCGATGACATGGTTCGGCGCCGGGCCCATCCCTTCCCACCAGATGTCGCCGTCGTCGGTCAGGGCGCAGTTGGTGAAGATCGTGTTCTCCTTCAGGGTGTCCATGGCGGAGGGGTTGGAGTCGTACGAGGTGCCGGGGGCGACGCCGAAGAACCCGTATTCGGGGTTGATTGCATACGGCCGTCCGTCCGGTCCGATCTTAATCCAGGCGATGTCGTCGCCGACGCACTCGCATTTCCAGCCGGGGATGGTCGGTGTGAGCATCGCGAGATTGGTCTTGCCGCAGGCGGACGGGAAGGCGGCCGCAAGATGGTACTGTTTGCCCGCGGGATTCGTCAGGCGCAGGATCAGCATATGCTCGGCCATCCACCCCTCCCGTTTCGCCATGGCCGAGGCGATGCGCAGCGCCAGACTCTTCTTCCCGAGCAGGGCGTTGCCTCCGTAGCCGCTCCCGTAAGACCAGATGAGATTCTCTTCCGGGAAATGGCTGATGTACTTCTGATCGAGGGGGGCGCAGGGCCAGGACGAATCCTTCTGTCCCGGTGCGAGCGGCGCGCCGATGGAGTGCAGGCAGGGGATGAACTCGCCGTCGGCGCCAAGTTTTTCCATTACGGTTGTGCCGACGCGGGTCATGATGTGCATGTTGCAGACCACGTAGGGGCTGTCTGTGATCTCGACGCCGATCTTCGCGATCGGTGAATCGACGGGTCCCATCGAGAAGGGGATCACAAACAGGGTGCGGCCCTTCATGCAGCCTGCATAGAGGCTCTTCATCTTTGCTTTCAGCTCTTCCGGTGCGACCCAGTTGTTGGTCGGTCCGGCGTCGTCCCTGCTCGCCGTGCTGAGATAGGTACGCGATTCGATCCGGGCCACGTCGCTCGGTTCGGAGCGGAAGAGGAAGCTGTTCGGCCGTTTTTGAAGCGGCGTGGCCATGCCGCCTTCCACCATCCGCTTCATCAGGCGGTCATACTCCTCCCGGCTGCCGTCGCACCAGTAGACGGAATCGGGCCGGCACATGTCGGCCACCTCTTTCACCCAGTCATTCAGTTTTGCATGCTGCAATGTCATGAATATTCTCCTCAATACGCAGTTACAATACGGAGACAGGAGATCGTATCAAGCCCCTTTCAAAAGGTCTTCAACCTGTCTGCCGTTCAGGCCGGCAATTTCTTACCGGTGCAGCTCGATCCCGGCGATCTTTTCGTAGAATCGGACCAGGGCGCTGTGGTCGGCGTCGCCCATTCCCTCATCCCGGAGCGAGAGCATCATCTTCATGACTTCGTCGGTGAGCGGTGTCGGCGCCGCAATCCCTTTCGCGGTGTCCAGCACGTTGTTCAGATCCTTGATGTGGAGGTTGATCCGGAAACCGGGTTTGAAATTCCGGTCCATCATCATCGGGGCTTTGGCGTTCATCACCGTGCTGCCGGCCAGACCGCCCCGGATGGCCTGAAAGACGAGATCCGGGTTGACGCCCGCCTTGGTGGCCAGAACCAGGGCCTCGGAAACGGCGGCGATGTTGGCGGCGACGACGATCTGGTTGGCGAGCTTCGTGACGTTTCCTGCCCCGATTTCACCGCAGAGAACGACGGAGGCGCCCATCGTCTTCATGGCGGGCAGGAATTCATCGAAGTCGGCCTGGTTGCCTCCGACCATGATCGAGAGCGTTCCGTCGATCGCCTTCGGTTCCCCGCCGCTGACCGGGGCGTCCAGCATCCGGATCTTCTTTTCGGCAAGCCGGGCGGCAACCTCGCGGCTGACGAGCGGGGCGATGGAGCTCATGTCGATCAGGATCGAGCCGGGTCGCATGGTTTCAATGACGCCGTCCTTCCCCAGGACGACCTCTTTCACTTGCGGGGAGTTGGGGAGCATCGTGATGATCACGTCCGCCTTTGCGGCGACGTCCTTCGGGGAGGCGCCCTTTTCCGCCCCCGCCTTCACGACCTCGTCAACCGCCGTGGCGACGATGTCGTACACGACGAGCGGATATCCCGCCTTCAACAGATTCTTGCTCATGGGCTTTCCCATGATTCCCAGACCGATAAAACCGATTTTTTTCATCTTTCTTCACTCCGTTTCTTTAGTATGGGTTCAATGCAGCGTTTCAACGCTTCTTGTATTTCCGGAACAACAACCTTTCCTGCAGAAAATGATGCATTCGGGGCCGGGCAACGGCCTTTTTCAGCGACCGGCCGCCTCCTGCCGATCTATAGACGGTATCCGTGTGCCGGCAGCCACTGGAGAGAACTCAAGGTATCGGGCGACGGGATGTACTCCAGCGAGACGAACCCCGGATAGCCCATGCGGTCGATTTGCGCAAGAAGGGACTTAAAGTCCGTTTCCCCTGTGCCGGGCTGGTGGCGGCCCGGGCAGTCGGCAATCTGGATATGGCCGATCCGGCCGAAATGGTTGAGGAGGATCGCCGCCACATCTTCGTTCTCGCGCCGGGCGTGGTAGACGTCGAACTGGAGGTAGGCGTTGGGATGGCCGATCTCCTCGATCAGCTGGAGGACTTGGCTGCAACTGTTCAGCGCGAATCCAGGCATGTCGAGATGGTTGATTGGCTCCACCATCAACCGGATGCCCGCCTCGCCCAGCGCCCCGGCTGCATAACGGATATTCTCCATCAGAACTTCGCGGGTCTCTCGATCGGACAGGCCATCCTTTTTCAAGCCGACCAGGCAGTTCATCCGCTCGAAGTCAAGGGCCTGCGCCGCTTCGATTCCTTTTGCAATCCCCTCGCGGAATTCATGTTTTCGCTCCGGGTTGGCCGCCGTTCCACGGTCGCCACCTGCCCAATTGCCGGCGGGGAGGTTGCAGAGAACAAGGCTGAGGCCAAGCTTTCTGAGTTGCGCCTTGATATCGTCCGTGTTGTAATCATAGGGGAACATGAACTCCACGGCGTCGAAACCGGCCTGCTTCGCCGCGGAAAACCGGTCCATGAATGGGATTTCCGTAAATAGAAATGTCAGATTCGCTGCAAAGTGTGGCATCTTTTTCCTCCTGTCCGTCTGTCGGTTTACCGCCGACAGAGAGGCTGCCGCCGGCAAGAAGCGGCAGCTTCCGCGCTGCTCTTGCCGTAGGCCATACCACCATTGGGAGGAAACGTCAATTCCAATGCTATTTTAAAATTTGCGTTCCCGGCGTCGCAGGCCTTATGCCTTCAATAATTTCAGCACTTCGCGGCCCCGGTCGAGGATCATGTTCGTCTCGTAGGAGTAGGTGATCATCCGCATCCCGCGTCCGATCCAGTAGCGAAGCTCGTCGATGTTGGCGATGTGATTTCCGGAGGACTTGCCGTTCTTCATGCAGGCGTCGACCACCTTCTGGATGGCCGCCCGCATTTCCGGGTGCGTCCCCTGTCCCGGATAACCGAGGTCGAGGGAGAGGTCCTGCGTTCCCATCATGGCCACATCGATCCCCGGCACCGCGGTGATCGCTTCAACATTGCCGATCGACTCGGCGCATTCAATCTGAGCGATCAAGAGGGTCTCCTCGTTGACGGCCCGGAAATAATCGGCGGCTTGCTTGAACTCCTGGTGCTCCTTGGTCCGGAAGAGGGGCACGGCTGCGCCCCGGATCCCCTCGGGGGGGTATTTCCCGAAACGGACAAGATCCTTCGCCTGTTCCACCGTGTCGAGATGGGGCACCCAGATTCCTTCGGCGCCCATATCCAGCGCCTTGGCGACATAGGCGTAGTCCAGGCGGGGAATCCGCACGACGCTGCTGATCTCTGTCTTCCTCGCGTACTGAAGGATGCCGGCGATGTCCGACATGTCATACGATGCATGTTCCATGTCAATGACGAAATAATCGAAGCCGGCAATCTCCAGCAGCTCGGAGATGTTGATGTTCTTCGCCTCTTTGATCATGGTCCCGAAGACCGGTTCCCCGTTTTTCAGTTTCTTCTTGATCTTGTTGATTCTCATGATGATTTCCTCCTTTTTTTTGTCAAAGAATATTTTTGCCGGTTTGGCAAGGCCTCGGCAAATGGTTTGTCGCCCGGGAAGGGGGCAAAAAAAGGGGGACCGGCGGTCCCCCTTACGGGATCAGTGTGCCTCCTCCATCGCCCCCGCGATGTACATCATCGTGAGGAGCATGAAGACGACGGTCTGGATGCATGAGGTGAAGATCATGAGGACGATAACCGGCAGCGGGACCAGCAGCGGAACGAGCAGGAGCACGACCGCCAGCACGATGTCCTCCCCCATGATGTTGCCGAAGAGCCGGACGGAAAGGGAGAGCGGCCGGGAGAGGTGGCTGATGATCTCGATCGGCATCATCAGCGGTGTGAGCCACCAGACGGGGCCCATGAACTGCTTGACGTATTTGATGCCGTGGACCCGGATCCCGACGATGTGGGTCATCGCGAAGACCACGACGGCCAACGAGACGGTCGTGTTGAGGTTGGCCGTTGGCGACTCGAAGCCGGGGATCAGGCCGAGCAGGTTGGAGGTGAGGATGTAGATGCCGAGCGTCGCGACCAGAGGGAAGAACTTCCGCCCCTCCGGTCCCATCGTGTCGGTGAGGAAAGTGTCGATTCCCTCGACAACCACCTCCATGACGTTCTGGAACCTCCCGGGAAGGATGCTCACCCGGCGCGTGGCCAGGAAGGAGAAAAGGGCGAGCGCCGCCATGATGAACCAGGTGTAGGAGACGACGACAAGATGATGTTCCTTGAGCCAGTGGGTTTCGAAGAATAAAAAGGGTTCCATGATCAGAGCTCCTCAACGCGGTTATTATGACACAGGGTTAAAACGGTTGTCAGAACGATGTTCAGAACGACGACGGAGAGGCCGATGACGAGGCCGATCACATCGGCGATATCCCCGGCGATGATCCCGAAGAGCGAGACGGCCGTGACGGCCAGCCGGATGAAATAGCGCCTCATGACGGCCGACCGGAGCCGGTTCAGCTCCCCCTCAAAGACGCTCAGCAGGTTGTGATAGAGCCAGTGAAAATTGACGACGCTGATCAGGCCTCCGAGGATGATGCCGAGGCTGAAGCGGGCGGAGAACAGCAGAAGGCTTCCAGCGATCAGCAAGGCCAGCAGGATCCAGTTCGTGAGCTCAAGCCTTTTCTGAAGGGGGTCTTTTTCGATTCGCTTCACTTGTTACACCCTTTGTGACCGGTTGCTTGTCCTTGAAAGACCGTTTGATCAGGAGAACCATATTTCTGAACCCGGCGACGATCCCCATCAGCAGAAAAATAAGGGTTAAATAGGGGTCCGTTCCCAGTTTCCGGTCCAGCCAGACCCCCAGAAAGAGACATCCGAAAATGGCAATGACCATGCTGATCCCGATGCTGCTCGCATAGGCCAACTGGATCGCGGATTTCTTCGTCTCCTTATCCACCGCGCGCCTCCTACCACAATCGGGGTATGAAGTCAAACGAAAGGGGGGCGTTTACGGGGACATGATGCCGCATCGTGTCCCCGTAAACGCCCCCCTGCATCATGTCCCCGTGGACGCCCGAGTCTTTCGGTACCAATCGATGGTCTTCCCGAGTCCCTCCCGGAAGTCGGTCCCGGCCCGGAAGCCGAATTCCCTAAATGCCCTGCTCGTATCCAGCATCCGCCGCGGTTGGCCGTCCGGTTTGGTCGCGTCCCAGACGACGCGGCCCCGGAAGCCCGTCAGCTCCACAATGAGGCCGACCAGTTCCCGGATGGAGATCTCGAATCCGGCGCCGATGTTGACCGGTTCGGACCGGTTGTAGCGTTCCGTCGCGAGGCAGATCGCCTCCGCGGCGTCCTCCACGTAAAAGAATTCCCGGGTCGCGGCGCCGGTTCCCCAGACCACGATTTCTTCATCGCCCTGTGCCATCGCGTCCACGCACTTCTTGATCAGGGCGGGAATCACATGGGAGGAGCGCGGATTGAAGTTGTCGCCGGGGCCGTAGAGGTTGACCGGGAGGAGGAAGATCGAATTGAAGCCGTACTGTTGCCGGTAAGACTGGGACTGGACGAGCATCATCTTCTTGGCCAGGCCATAGGGGGCGTTGGTCTCCTCGGGATAGCCGTTCCAGAGGTCATCCTCCCTAAACGGCACCGGGGTGAACTTGGGGTAGGCGCAAATCGTCCCCAGGGCGACAAACTTGTCGATCTTCCGGAGATACGCCTCGTGGAGGAGCGGAACGCCCATCATGATGTTATCATAAAAAAGGGAACCGGGATTTTCCTGGTTGAAGCCGATGCCGCCGACCTTGGCGGCGAGATGGACCACGACGTCGGGCCGCTGCTCGTCGAAGAGCCGCCGGATATCCTCCGGGCGGAGCAGATTGTAGTCGGGAAGGTCGGCTACAAGGATTTCGCCATAGCCCCTCTCCCGGAAGGTCCGGACGAGGTGCTGCCCCAGAAAACCCCTGCCGCCGGTGATCGTGATTCGCTTCTCTTTCATCATCTCTCCTTGGTCGCGTTACAGACGGTGGTTGCCGCAGGTGAAGCCGGCGTTGACGAGCGTCTTCTCCTTTTCGGCGGATTCCAGGTCCGCGGCGACCATCATGTCAATGAGTTGATCGAAGTCGACCTTCGGCTTCCAGTTGAGGGCTTTGCGCGCCCTGGCTGCATCGCCCAGCAGGACGTCCACCTCCGTCGGACGAAAGTAGCGGGGATCGATCGCCACGTGCCGCTGGTAGTCGAGGCCCAATTTCGCAAAAACCTTCTCGGCGAACTCGCGCACCGAGTGGGTCTCTCCGGTGGCGATGACGTAGTCGTCGGGTCTCTCCTGCTGGAGCATCAGCCACATCGCCTCGACGTAGTCGCCGGCGAATCCCCAGTCGCGTTTCGCCTCGAGATTGCCGAGGAAGAGCTTATCCTGGAGGCCGAGCTTGATCCGGGTGGCCGCCCGGGTGATCTTCCGGGTGACGAAGGTCTCCCCGCGGCGGGGGGATTCGTGGTTGAAGAGGATACCGTTGGAGGCAAAGAGGTTGTAGGCGTCCCGGTAGTTGCGAACGACGTAGTATGCATAAACCTTGGCGGCGGCGTACGGGCTCTGCGGCTGGAAAGGGGTCGCCTCGCACTGGGGGGGCGGCGCGGCGCCGAACATCTCGCTGGAGGAGGCCTGGTAGAAGCGGGTCTTGATCCCCGTTTTCCGGATCGCCTCGAGGAGTCGGATCGTTCCGAGACCCGTCACGTCCCCGGTGTACTCCGGCATGTCGAAGCTCACACGGACATGGCTCTGGGCGCCCAGGTGATAAATCTCGTCCGGCCGGATCTCCTGGAGGAGGTCGGTAAGCTGTCCGGAAACGGAGAGGTCGCCGTAGTGGAGGTAGATCCGCGCCTGAGGGTCATGGAAATCCTTGTAGAGGTGATCGATCCGTTCCGTGTTGAAGGTGCTGGCCCGGCGGATGAGGCCGTGGATCTCATAGCCCTTGCAGAGCAGGAACTCCGCCAGATAGGAACCGTCCTGACCGGTGATGCCGGTAATCAATGCTTTCTTCATGATGAAACCTCTCTGAATCATTGGGACAGATTTCAAATCTTTCCCCACCCCTGCGGGTTGTTATAGGTAATACTCCCGGTACCAGGCGACGAAGCGCCGGATCCCTTCCGCAATCGGCGTTGCAGGCCTGAAACCGACGGCGGCCATCAGATCGTCCACGTCGGCGCAGGTGGCCGGCACATCCCCCGCCTGCATCGGGAGAAAATTTCGGATCGCCTTCCGGCCGAGCTGTTCCTCCAGGATATCAATGAATTCCATCAGGGCGACGGGCCTGTTGTTCCCGATGTTGTAGAGCCGGTACGGGGCGAAACTGGAGGAGGGGTCGGGGGCATCTCCCCGCCAGGCCGTATTCGGCTCGGGGATCCTCTCCAAGACGCGGGCGAGCCCCTCGACGATGTCGTCGATGTAGGTGAAGTCCCGCTTCATCCGCCCCTCGTTGAAGACGTCGATCGGCCGACCCTCCAGGATCGCCTGGGTGAAGAGGAAGAGGGCCATGTCCGGCCTACCCCAGGGTCCGTACACGGTGAAGAAGCGAAGTCCCGTGCAGGGGAGCTTGTAGAGGGAAGCGTAGGCGTGTGCCATCAGTTCGTTCGCCTTCTTTGTGGCCGCATAGAGGCTGAGCGGATGATCCACATTGTCGTGAACGGAAAAGGGCATCCGGGTGTTGGCCCCGTAGACGGAGCTGGAGGAGGCGAAAACGAGGTGCTTCACCCCACGATGGCGGCACACTTCGAGGATGTTGATGAAGCCGACGAGATTGCTCTCCACGTACGCCTGAGGGTTTTCGAGCGAATAGCGGACACCCGCCTGGGCCGCCAGATTGACGACGATCTCGAAGCGGTTTTCCCCGAACAGCGCTTCCATTGCCTTCCGGTCGGCAAGGTCTGCCCGGACGAAACGAAAATTCTTCTGTTCCTCTAGAATCTTGAGCCGCGACTGCTTCAGCGTCACGTCATAGTATGGGTTCAGATTGTCCAGACCGACGATTTCGTTCCCCTCCGCGAGAAGCCTTCGGGAGAGGTGAAAGCCGATAAAGCCCGCCGCGCCGGTGACCAGGATCTTTCGCATCATTTTCCCCGTAAAAGATTTTGTCATCATTTTTGTTGCATTTCTCGCCGCCGGCATTGTGGCGATGGCGAGAAATGCAACATTCATCCCGCTCGAACTGTGGGGGGACAGATTTCAAATCTGTCCCCCTGCCCTACAGCGTCTTCAGGACCTTTGCGCAGGAAGAAAGGGTTTGGGCGATATCGTCGTCCGTGTGGGCGAAGGAGACAAATCCGGCCTCGAACTGCGCAGGGGCGAGGTTGATTCCCGCCGCCAGCATCCCCCGGAAAAAGCGGGCAAACAGGACCGTGTCGCTCCGCGATGCGGTCTCAAAATCGACCACCTCATCCGCCGTGAAGAAGAGCGTGAACAGGGAGCCGACGCGGTTGATCCGGGCGGGGATCCCCTTTTCCCGGAAGAGGTCCGTAAAACCGGCGCAGAGCCCCTCGGTCATCTTTTCAAGTTCCGGATAGGACTTTTCATTGAGGATGTCCAGCGTCGCGATCCCGGCGGTCAT
>JAPLJX010000001.1 GCA_026388375.1 Deltaproteobacteria bacterium | reverse complement strand
GCGCTGGATTCCTTCGGCAAGGGCTGGGCGCTGACTCCCTTTCCGGTGAAGTACACGCTCCAGTATTTCGAACGGGTGGCCATCGAAACGCCCAAGTTCATCATCAACAGCCTCCTGTACTCGGGGATTTCGGTCGCGATCTGTATCGCCGTGGGGGTGCCCGTGGCCTGGGTGATGTCCCGGACCAAACTTCCCGGGCGGGGGGTTCTCGATTCGCTGACAACGTTGATCCTGGCCCTGCCGGGGACCGGCATCGGCATCGCCTACATGCGCGCCTTCCGGGACCCCTTTCCGTTCATGAGCACGGCGCTCATCGGCATGTGGATCATCATTACCGTCGTCCTCGCGGTCCGGCGGCTCCCCTATACGGTGCGGGGAACCTTCGCCTCGCTGCTGATCGTCCACCGCTCCTTCGAGGAGGCGGCGGAAAGCGTCGGCGCCACCAAGGTGAGGACCTTCAAGGACGTCACGCTGCCCCTGATCTGGAAGGGGGTTTTGGTGGGGTCCCTCTACTCCTTCATCCTGGCCCTCCAGGAGGCCTCCGCCACGTTGCTGCTGGTCGTGCCCGGCCATGAGATGATGACGGTGGGGATTTTCAACTTCTATATCGGCGGCTCCGTCAACGAGGCGGCCGCCCTCGGTTTCATTCTGCTGATCCTCGGCGCCGTCTGCCTGTTCATCATCAACAGGATGGCCGGCTCCAAGATGGGAGGCGTCTTCGGCTAAATGTTCAACGGATTCATCTTCGATCTGGACGGAACGGTCTATCTGGGAGAGCGCCTGATCCCCGGCGCCGACCGGATCATCCGCATGTTGCGGGAAGGGGGCGGGAAGGTCGTCTTTCTCTCCAACAAGCCCCTCTACACCCGTGAGGACTATGCGGCCAAGTTGACGCGCCTCGGCATCCCCACCGCGCCATCGGAGGTGGTCAACTCGACCTTCGTCCTGATCCGTTACCTGGAAAAGGTTGCGCCGGATGCCAAGGTCTTCGTCATGGGGGAGCTCCCCTTCGTGGCGGAGATGGCCCGGGCCGGTTTCCATCTGACCGAGGACCCCGGCGAGATCGAATACGTCGTGGCCGCCTTCGACCGGACCTTCGATTACCGGAAGTATAACATCGCCTTCCAGGCCATCAAAAAAGGGGCGCACTTCATCGCCACCAATCCCGACCGGACCTGCCCCGTCGAAGGCGGAGAGCTTCCCGACTGCGCAGGGATCATCGCCGCGCTGGAGGCGACGACCCTCAAAAAGGTCGAAGTGATCGTGGGAAAACCCTCACCCATCACCGTGCAGGTGGCCCTGGAGGTAATGGGGATGGGAGCCGCGGAATGCATCCTCATCGGCGACCGTCTGGAAACGGATATCCGCATGGGGCTGGAAGCGGGCATGAAGACGGCCCTCGTAATGACCGGCGTGACCGACGCGAAAACCCTGGCTGCCTCCCCGGTTCGCCCCGACTATGTTTTTAATAGCATCGCCGATCTGGAAACCATGATTTAGCGCGCCATTGAGAAACGCGTATCCGCCGCGTTTCTCCGAACGCATGCCAAGATGGGCAACGCATCCCTGCACACGAAAAAATCCAATTCGGAAACACCGGCTTGAGCCGGATATGGCTTAACCGGGCGATGCGAACCGGGAGGCGATCCGGAGCGCATCCAACATGCTCTCCGGGTTGGCCCTGCCTTCGACGGCCTTGCCGAAGGCCGTCCCGTGGTCCACGGAAACCCGGATGATGGGAAGGCCGCAGGTGATGTTGACGCCGGAGACGCTCCCCCAGGTGTTGGTCTTGGCGTCGTACTGAAAGCCGATGATCTTGGTGGGGATATGTCCCTGGTCGTGGTACATGACTACCACCAGGTCGTACTGGCCCCCCTGCATCTTGGAAAAGACCGTGTCGGGGGGGATGGGCCCCTCGACGTTGATCCCCTCCGCACGCATCTGCCGGATGGCCGGTTCGATCTCCTCGATCTCCTCGCGGCCCATGAGGCCAGCCTCCCCCGCGTGGGCGTTGAGTCCCGCCACGCCGATCCGCGGGTTTTCCACCCCTAACTTCCGCACGGCGTCGTATCCCAGCCGGATGACCCGGCAGACACGGTCCTTCTTCACCCGGTCGCAGGCCTCGCGCATCGACACATGGGTGGAGACATGGATCACCCGGAAATGGTCGTGGACCAGCATCATCGCATAGTCCTTCGTATGGGTGAAATCGGCGTAGATCTCCGTATGTCCGGCATAGTGGAAACCGGCCAGGTTGATGGCCTCCTTGCTGATGGGTCCGGTCACGGTGGCGTCGATTTCGCCGGCCATGGCCAGGTCGATCACCTTTTTGACGTATTCAAAAGAAGCGCGGCCCGTTTCGGCGGCGGCAACCTTGTGCCTGATGGCGGCCGGTTCGATATTCTTCAGATCCAGCACATCCAGAACGCCGCACCGGAAGAGCCCCTCCCCGGGGGCGGCCACAGGGCGGACCTCAAGATCCAGCCCGGAAAACCGGACGGCCTCCCGCATCATCCGCGACTCCGCGACGACCAGCGGTCTGCACATCTCATAGATCTCCGGCATGGCCAGGGCCTTCGCCGTAATCTCCGGTCCGATCCCGGCCGGATCGCCGACACTGATTCCGATCAATGGCTTTTTCAAAATAACTTCTCCTGAAAATGGAATAAAATAGTGCCCGCCGGCTCGTTAAAACTTGGCAAGTTTGTTCTAAATGAAACGCCCCCGCAACGATGAAATACGATACTCAGTGAAAGAGAAAGTTGGGGACCCATAAAACGAGGCCCTGGAAGAAAATAAAGACGTAAAGCAGCCCGATCATGTAAAAGATGTATGGGATACTCTCCCCGGCAATATCAAGGATGGTCACACCGGCAAGATAAGCCGACAGCATCATCGTCGTCCCGACCGGTGGCGTGATCAGGCCGATAGCGAGAGCGAAAACCATCATGACCCCGAAGAAGATGGGGTCCGCTCCAACGGACATAACCAGAGGTAACAGGACAGGCCCGAAAAGCAGAACCGCCGGAGAGACATCCAGCACGCAACCCACGAACAAAAATACCGTTGCGAGGATGACCATCAACAAAACCGGCGAGTGAATAATCCCTGAAAGGTAGACTGTAAGCTTCTGCGGCACCATGGAATATGCAAGAAGCCAGGTCAGAAGGCCGGCCGTTGAAATAACGATCATCACAACGGCGGAAGATATGGCGGCATTCAGCAGCGCCGAGTATAACCCATGCCAAGTCAGCTTCCGGTCGATCAGGCCGACCAGCAGCGCATAGAGGACCGCGATGACGGAGGCCTCGGTCGGCGTGAAAATGCCGGTCATGATCCCGCACAGAATGATCATCACCATGATGAAGGCCGGCAGCCCTTTGAAAAGCGCCCGCAGCAGTTCACGTCCGGAAACGCGCGGATACTTTGGGTAGTTCCGTCGTTTGGAAATGAGAGTCGTGAGAACCAGCATTCCAAGGCCGACCAAAACTCCCGGCACCAGCCCTCCGAAAAAGAGGTCACGGATCGACAGGCCCGTTGCAGCCCCTGTCAAAATCATCGGAATGCTCGGAGGAATGATGATCCCCATTGTGGAGGCGGTGGCATTGATCGCTCCGGCAAATTTGGAACCGTAACCCTCCTTTTGCATAGCCGGTATCAAGATGGAACCCAAAGCGGAACAATCGGCAACCGATGAGCCGGATATACCGCCCATAAACATGTTGGAAACGACACAGACGTTGGCAAGCCCGCCTCGCAGATGGCCCACCAGCGCGCGGGCGAGATCAATGATCCGATGGGCCAAACCGCTGGCGCCCATCAGATTTCCGGCCAGCATGAAAAATGGAATGGCCATGAATGGAAACGAATCCAAGCTGGCAAACATCCGTTGAAAAGCGACAAGGGGAGGAAGAGAGGTTTGAAATGAAATGTAAGCCATGGCCGTCAGACCGAGGGTGAAAGCCACCGGCACGCCTATGATCAAAAGAACCAAAAAAATGGCGGCAATAATCATCCCAATTCACCTCCCGGCGCAAAACGAAGCTTTTTTTCTTGGCTCTTGCGCATTTTGAAGAGTTCGAGACCGGTTTTGACAATGATTTCGAGGTTGACGATAAACATGAGAAGCCCGCTTACCGGCAAGGCAGCGTACACAAAGCCCATTGGGTAGTGAATGGCGCTGGATCGTTGTACCATGGTCTTTTGTGCAAGTGTCCAACCATGGACAACCATCAAGTAGAAGAAGAACGCGAGAATGACGGACCCAATGATCTGTAAAACCAGTTGCTTTTCAGGCTTAAGCCTCTGTTGCAGCAACGTGATGCTGAGGTGAAGGCCTCTTCGAACGCACAACACGGAAGCCAGGAATACCATCCATATCATCACGTGCCGGCCCAATTCTTCCGTCCAGTAAAGTGATTGATGAACGATATATCGCGCAAAGACCTGCGAACCGATGGCAGCCACCATGATGATGAGCAGGAAGACGATCGTCCATCGAATCATGACTTCGAGCATGTCCAGGTATCGCGTCATTTTCATCCCTTTACCTCCCCTTGTCGTACAAATAACCGGCGGTCGGTCAGATTCCTTCACCGACCTTGCGAATGGACAGGTAGAGATCTTCGAAGCCATCATACTTCAGGAATCTCTTGTAAACATCCTTGGATGCCTGGCGCCAAGGACCGTTGTCGATTTTCGTAACCTTCATCTTCTCGAAAAGCTTTTTTTCAATGTCCGCGTTGATACTCTTGAGCAGGTTGTCGTTGAACTGAGACGCCTCGACGGCAGCTTGGCTAAGAGCCTTCCTCAAGCTGGGATCGAGCTTGTTGAAACTGGCATCATTCATGACAATCATCATGAAGCCGACAAGATGGTCGGTGATGGCCAAATAATCAGTGACTTCGTAAAACTTGTTGGCGTAAATGACACCGAGAGGATTCTCTTGCCCGTCGACTGTCCCCAGTTGCAGGGCCGTATAGACTTCGGTGAAGGCCAAAGGTGTGGGAGTGGCTCCGAGGGCTCTCCATGTTTCCAGATGAGCCTCCATCTCCGGGACCCGGATTTTCATACCTTTGATATCAGCCAGGCTTTTGACGGGTTTCTTGGTGGTCAGCTCCCGGGGCGTCCGCATGACATGGTAGAGGATGCGGAGACCGGTCTTCGCGATCAGCCTGGACCTTATCTTTTCACCCACCGGTCCTTCCATGACAGCCCGCACATGCGCATCATTCTTGAAGAGAAAGGGAAACTCGAGAATGGACATGGCCGGGTCGAAATTCTGGAGTATACCACCGAGAATCGCTCCGTTCACAGTGCCTATCTGGATCCCCTCTGCCACATCCCGCTCACCCCCCAACACGCCCCCGACCGCAACATCTACCTTCAGCCGGCCCTGGCTGTACTTCTCGGCCAGCTCACCGAACTTGACCAGAGTTTGACTCTGGTGATCTGCCGGCGAGTACGCAGAGGCGAAAACCAGTTTGATGGGTTGGTCGGCCGCCAAAGCGCATGGAACAGCACCCATCGCAACGGCCAAAGTTAACACCAATGACAGCAAGAAAAAACGTTTCATAGCATCCTCCTCTGTTTTTTGAAGGTTTTCGTGGCGGCTTGCGGCCGCCACGCATCCATTATCCCAAGGTCTCCTCACGACCTCTTACGACCGAATCCTGCGTCAGCCTTTCCACGATTCTCACCAGGGCGTCCTCCTTCCCGAAGCCGCCGGCCTTGGTGACAATGGTGAGGCCGTCCCATGGCCCGTCCCGCAAGTTCCCCCGCACGATCCCCTCGAGCAGTTCCTCTTCCAGCTCGATTCCCTGATAGTCCAGCAATTGCAGGACGCCCAGGGCCGTATCGCCGCCGGTCAGGATCAAGGCCAGGTCGCCCGCGTCGACCCGGGCCTCCCGCAGGGCCTCAAGGGTCACATCGGCCATCACGCCGGTGATCCGCTGCGGGATGGGGGCGCCACCGTCGCCGTTGCCGGTCCAGCGTTCGGTAAAGATCCGGAAGATGACGCTTCCGCCCGCAAGGGCGCTTCCCAGCAGGCGGGCGAGCTTCCGCCGACCCTCCGTCCCCGCCTGGCCGTTGCCGGAGACGAGATCCCTGGGGAGTTCGAAGGAGGGGAGACCTCCATCCTGGAGTCGCTGCAACTGCGCATGGGTCACGGCCGAGGCGCTGCCGCCGATGATCAGGACGTGACGGAAGGTGCGTTGCCTCTCCGGTTCGGCGTTGATCTGCGCGGGGGCAAGGATCCGCGCAACCTCCCCGGCCAGGCCGGCGGAGCCCGCGAGGAGGGGCACCGTCTCCATGGAAAGGGCGACCTCGGCGATCGTGGCCAGGTCCTGGCGGCTTACGGCATCAAAGGCGATGATTCGGCGGCCCGCCCGCTGTTCCCTCTCCACAATCCTCCGCAAGGCTTCCTTCCCGGACGCCACATGGGTCAGGTCAATCGTCCCGATGGACAGGGAAGTCTGGTTTGCCAGCAGCTTGCAGACATGGGATTCCCGTACGGGGGATGCCGCGTCCCGGGCGGTCTCCGTGAGCGCCAGCGGCTTCTCCCTGACCATCATGATCCCGCCCGTCAGAAACCGGCCCTGCTCCGGGTAGGACGGTGCCAGGAAACAGAGGGGGAGATTCGTTTCCTGCAGGATGGCGTCGATCTCGGAACCGATGTTGCCCCGGAGGGTGGAATCGATCTTCTTGTAAAGGATCGGGAATCGTTTGGGGTCGAAGCTCTTCAGGAGACCGGACAGAATATCGAAGGCCTCCGCCGGGGAAAGGCCGCGGGTGATCGTATTGATGACCAGGACGTCCTGCGCCGGTCGGGCGGCAAGGGGGACAGAGCCCTCCTCGCGGAAGGGGATTAGGAGGGTTTTCAGGCCCCGCTTCGCAAACTGAACACCCGCATCGGCCCCACCGGTCAGGTCATCGGCAATGAGCAGGCAGTGTTGCTTTTCCAGTTTCCGGGCGAGCGTTTGAATTGCCGCAAACGTATCACTCATGATTGAAGTCTATCCCAACAAGCCCGGAAAATCAAATATCGTTTCCACCTCGTTCCGGCGAACACTCGGCTTCAGCGGGAGCCCCCGGCGATCCGCTGGAAGCCGTGGACGCCCAAGTCGAGAATCGTGTGCGGGGATTCATGATGGCCACATGGAACTGCGGCGATCAATTCTCTCACAAGCTGTGAGAGTTCTTCGGGGCTCGGCGTTCTGAATAGCCAGGTAGCAGGAGGCATAGTCGAAATCTGCAAACCAGGAGTCAATCATTATTGCAGTTTTTCCATTTTTACCCCCGGGATCTTCTCGAAATCCCGGATATTGATCGTGGCGACGGTATAATCCAGGGAAATGGCGGTGGCGGCGATG